>CAYLOW010000130.1:0-11132 GCA_964385315.1 uncultured Anaerolinea sp. | reverse complement strand
CCGACGTGCCGCGTGCGGAAAGGAAGACATATTGAATGTCACGCTTTTGAATTTCTGCGGCGATCCTTTCAACAGTTTTTCTCTGCGAAGCAAGCAGGGATTTGATCCGGGCAGGTTGTTCAAAAATTTCAGAGTTCAGGGTCATGTCTTTCTCATTTATTTGGGCTGTGTGAATGCCTTAATTTATGAATTCAATCGACAGCCAAACCTACAGGAAGAACGCCCCGGCAGGGAATCACGCCCGCAAGTGCCCTGGCTGCAGCCCTGGCCGCGCAGAGCCGGCTTGAACAGGTTGTCAAATAGGTTCCAAGTCCGGAAAAATCGGCGAACTCATAAGGCGGGCGCAATCCCACCACGATCATTTTATCCCCATACCCGGCAATCAGGCGTTTGACAACCTGTTTTTGAGAAAGTGTGTCAAAATCCACCCCCGGGAGCGGGTAATCTTCTGTAACGACAACGATCAAATCAGCTGAAACAAGACCTTCGGGCAGGGGTCCTTCGGCAGTAATTTCCTCGCTTGTAAATGTGATCATATCTGGAATTAATCCGGCGAACTCATCGCGAAAAGCATCGAAGGCTGGCTGCCCCTGGTTTGGGCCAATCCCACGGGTGCGTGTCAGAATTTCGTAGGCTTTTTGAGGGGTAGCCTGGATCAAGGCCAATCTGCCCGTCTTAATTTTGGACATCAGCCCTTTTGCATCCCGAACCAGGGTCACCCCGAGTTCAGCAGACCGGGATTCGATCGCCCGGTTCGCGGCGCTACCAACCATGGCAACCGCGGCACGATCCTGTTTCCGTTCAAACAACCCGCTCCTGGCTTTAAGGTCCAAAATCCTAGAAACCGCCTGATCGATTCTGGCCATCGGGATCCGGCCGGATCGAACTCCATTCAGGATGCCATCAATTGTTGCACGTTGTTTTTCAAGATAGGCGCCGCTGTGATCATAATGTTCCTCGGCCAACATGATCATATCCACACCCGCCATGACTGCCAGCACTGCCGCTTCGCCAGGTTCATAATTCTGACGGATCGCGAACATGTTCATGCTGTCAGAAAGGATCACCCCCCTAAAGCCAAGCTTATGGCGGAGGATTCCCTCCAGGAGTTTGGATGACATGGTTGCAGGATATTCCGGATCGATCTTCGGGTAAAGGATATGTGCGGTCATGACAATATCCACACCAGCCGAAATGGCTTCGCGATAGGGTTGGAGATCGATCTCTTCCAGTTCCTCCAGCGTTCGATCCACGGTCGGTAACAATCGATGGGAATCCTGACGGGTATCCCCATGACCCGGATAATGTTTTACCGTCGTGATCACCCCGCCCTCATGAGCCCCCAGAACAGCCGCCTGGGAGTGCCGGGCCACCCTTTCATGGAACTCGCCAAAAGAACGTGGTCCCACGATCACATTAACCGGATTGGAATTGACGTCAACACACGGCGCCAGAAGCGTGTTATAACCGACCGCGGATAACTCCTGGCCAATGACTCGATACATCTGGCTAGTCATCCCAGGATCATTGGCTGCACCCAAAGCCATATTGCCGGGCCCGGTACAGGAATATGGAACCATGACTCCCCAGGCGCCCTCCTGGTCCACACCAAGGATCAAAGGAATTCGTTTTGGTGTCGTCCCTGCCATCTGCTGCAGGGCTGCCGACAGATCCCAGGCCTGCTGCGGAGTCACCGCATTGTCCTGGCTGATATAACAGGCCCCCACGTACCGATCAACCAGCATTTCCCGCGCCTGCTCAGGAGCACTTCCGGCGAACGCCAGCATGAACATTTGGCCGACCTTTTCTTCAAGGGACATCGTGTCAAGTAATTTTTGTGTATCCATGGTTTAACCTTTCACTGCGCCCATGCTTAATCCGCGGACGAGGTAACGTTGGAAGAATAGCGCAAGTAGAATGGGCGGGATCATGACAAAGACCGTGGCTGCCGCCATCTGTTCCCATGCGACCTCATACTGTCCGATGAACAACGATAGCACGACCGTGATGGTCTGAGATTTTTCCGTATTACTGAATATCATCGGGATCATATACGCATTCCAGGTATTCAAAAAAGAAACCAGAAAGGCCGAGCTTGCGCCAGGCAGCACAAGGGGAAAAATAACCAGCCATAATGTCTGCCAGCGGCTTGCACCGTCAATGAATGCCGCTTCTTCAATTTCATAGGGCAGGTCGCGGATGAAGGTTGACATGAGCAATACAGCCAGCGGCAGCGCCATGGTACCTAGGATCAGGATCAGGCCAAGATTGGAATCAGTCAATCCCAAGCGGGTCATCATGAAATAAAGCGATACCAGCGAGACCCAGATGGGAAGCGGCATTAACAACATGATATAGAAGAAAACCGTATCCTTGAACCGGAATTTCATCCTTGCGAAAATATACCCGGCAAGCAGTGCAACGAGCGTGACCAGAACTGCAACCGAGACCGAGATGATCATGCTGTTGCGCAGCCCGGCGATCAGGAGCTCGGAGGTCGGCAGCGTCCCCCCTGCCCGGTATTTTTGCCCCGTGGAAAAGACATCAATGAAATTTTGCAGGGTGGGGTGGGCGGGGATCCAGTGTTTGTAGGGTTTCGAAAGCAGCTCTGTCCTCGTCGAAACGCTTGAGACAATGATCCAATAGATCGGAGCCAGAGCCCAGACCAGCGCAAGAAAAGCACCGGCATACAGCAACAGGTATCGCATCGACTTTCTCAGGATCGCTTTCATTTCTCCACCCCGCGGTTATACAAATTGCGAAGGATGTAAACACCCACGATCATCGACATCATCATGATCAGGTAGGAGAGGGCGGATCCCATGCCGATCTTCATATCGCGAAACACCATTTGATAATTGAATACCATCAGGGTCTTCGTGTACGGGTTGATTACCTGCCCCACGTTGCCGCCGGCAGTCAGGGTCCAAACGATATCGAATATCTGAAAGGCGGAAATGAATTCCACCATAATGGCCACCGCCAGGGATGGCAGGAGCAGCGGGATGGTCACTTTAAATAACTGCTGGATCCGGTTGGCGCCATCGATGGCAGCGGCTTCGTGTAATTCCTGCGGGATCGATTGCAGGCCGGCGAGCAGGATGATCATCGGGAACGCAAAACGCGTCCACGTCTGGACGATCACGGTCCAAAAGATCTGGGCGGATGGATGCTGCAACCAGAATACATATTTGTCGATGAATCCGAATTGATACATTAATCCGTTGAGAGCCCCAAATTCGCCATTTAACAACCAGTTCCACAGGAATCCATTGACCACAGGCGGCAGGATCCAGGGCAGGATCACCAGGGCGCGAACGATCCCCCGTCCCGGAAAATTCTCATTCAGCAGGAGGGCGATCATGAAACCGATCAGGATTTCCAGGGGCAGCGTGCATACAACAATCAACAGGCTTCGTCCCGTCACCTGCCAGAATTCCGGTTTCATGAATAACTGGTAATAGTTTAGGAACCAGACGAACTTCCCCGAGCTGGGGATGCGAAGATTTTTATTTGTAAAGCTGGTGATCAAAGTGGCGATGGAAGGGTAATAAACGAATATCGTTACCAGGAACAATGCTGGTAATAACATAAGAATGATGAATGAAATATTATTACGAGAAAAAGTTCTCACCAAACGCCTCCTGAAGATCCGGGTGATGGACAGCCGCTGACAGCGGCTGTCCATCACTTATTTTACAACTACGGCTGGTACTCAGCCTTCAGATCATTCCAGTCCTTGGCAACCTGATCGACCACCTCATCGGAGGTAAGTTCGCCATTGATGCCGCGGCGCAGGGATTCAGTGACCTTGGTCGTCCAGGGACCCCACCAGGCAGCCCAACGGGGAAGTTGGTTGATATGGGCAGCCTGTTCATTGGTCACGTCAAATTGAACAAGTTTTCCTTCCTGATCCAGAGTCTTTTGCAGGGATAAACTGGCAGGATACAGGCCAAAAGCGTCAAAAATAGCGCGTTCATTTTCCTGACCGACATACCATTTAATGAAGGTCCACGCCGCTTCCTGATTCTCCGAGTAGGTGGAGATCCCAAGCGCAGCATCCAGGGACCAGGTGTTGCCGGTTTCCGGAAGCACCATGTATTTCACATTAGGCGCCTGCTTGGATTGTTCAGCATTATTCATCAGGCCGTTCGCCCCAAGCCATGCCTGGTGGAAGGTTCCCACGCCGGACATGAACACACTGTGCGGGGTGGTCTCGGAAAGCATGGCAGGAGTGATCAAGCCATCCTTGAAGTAGGAAAGCAGCAGAGCCATCGCTTCGCGTCCCTTTGAGCCCTGGTCGGCAAAGACGGGGTTAAGGTCCTTGTCAAACATCGGATCCCCCTTGGTCAGGGCGATAAGGTACCAGGACCAATCAATGGCGCCCAGTGCGATCGGGTATTCATCGATCTTGTCCTCTTTGAGTTTCTTGGCCATGGTGGTCAACTCATCCCATGTCGCCGGAGGAGTGTCAAACCCTGCCTGGGCCAGCTTATCGGCATTGTAATCCATCATCACAGTTTGAATGTAGGAAGGAATGCCATATGTATTCCCGTCAATCGTCCAAAAATCTGTTCCGGCGATATCGCTCATGTTGAGCTCTTTGTCTGCCTTGATCAGATCGTTCAACGGCATGACAAACCCGGGCGTTACAATGAATGAGGGCGATTCTTCGGTCAGGAACAGAACATCAGCGGCGGACTTCTCCGCCGAGGCGGCCACCTGGACCTTGCTGTAGATCTGATCCATCGGAAGGGACAGAACCTCGACCGTGATCCCGGTGGATTCCTGGAACGCCTTCAGGCCGGCTTCCGGGGGAACACCCCAGGGCGGTGCCATAAATGTGATCTTCTGACCCTCTCCCGTTGCAGCGGGGGCTTCAGTCGCGGCGGGCGCCTCGGTCGCAGCCGGGGCCTCGACCGCAGCGGGTGCCTCGGTCGCAACAGGAGCGGGGGAACCGCAGGCTGCCAGAAGCATGCTGGCAAGTACCAAAACAGACAACAAAGCAAACAGTTTTTTCATTATTTCTTCTCCTAGTAATATTGGTTGAAAATTTTACGAACAGCCATCGTTCATCAGTTAATCGTGTCGGAACAGGGATTTATCAGCCTCCTTTTGTCATGATCATCGGAACGATTAATTTTTCCAGCTCAGTCTGCGAATACGGTCATTCACATCCTGTTCAAAGCGTTGAATAAATCCCTGTGCAAACCCAACCGGATCCAATGAAGGATCAGTCATCAAAGGGGTCATATCCATCGCATAAGACAGCCCGGTCGTGGCATCCACGCCATGCGATTCAAAATACGTGGCGTTCGCACGGCGCCTGCCCATTGAAGCGAGATCGTAGCGCTTGCCGCCAACGATCTGCGAATCAAACACACCCAATAAAGCCATTTGCAGATTTTCGCGATCGGAGACATCCATCAACACCTTGTCGGAATCGACCAGCCAATCCAGCGCCCGCCAGACTTCACATCCGATCAACCGCGCGGGGCGTTCGGCCTCATCCAGCCTCCGAAGCGATTCGATTACCCTAAGAGCCACGCCGACATGGGTATCATGTTTGTCCGCGAGGTTATGGGTGTAAACAACCTGCGGCCTGGCTGCGCGCAAAATTTCGAGGATATCCTCCACGGATTCTTTTCTGGTTGCATCCTTGACGACCTTGCTGGGAAGGTCCAACATGACCAGGGCTGCGAACTCACCGACAAACGCCGCCTTACGCTGCTCTTTAAAGCGAACCAGGCGCATTTCATCATCCCCGTATCCTTTATACAGGTCATCACGCGGCGAGCCGCGTCCGTCGGTCACGACCACCCCCGTGAACCACTGATCCTTTTTTTGAAAACATTCGATGATCGGCTGGGCGGCCATGATCTCGATGTCATCCTGATGCGCGGAAAAACAAAGGTGAGTGGTCCGGTCAAGAGCCTTCGCAACAGACTCACCGTCGGGGACGTAAACTTCAGCAGTATCCAAATGGAATTTCATGATTTATCCTGATCCACAACTGGCAGACTCGCGGCGGCGACGGATTGGCCCACGCGGCGCACTTTCTCATCGGGTAAATGCAAAACGATCTTATTCAACAATTCAGGGAACTCAACTTCAAACACCTTTCTGGCACCTTCAAGGAGCAGATCTCCGCCGCGGCCGGACGTGCAGCGGCCAAGGACCAGCACGTGCTTGATATTGTAAAAATCCGCGTAATGCGCAATTCCATAGCCAAGATAAACTCCCATACTTTGCCAGATCTTTCGCGCGCCTGTATGTCCCGCCTCAAGTTTTTCCTGCACGATCTTCAATTTTTCCGCATCGGTCATGTTTGCAGGGATCTCGATCCCTGCCCTGGGAGCAAGACGGAAAACACATTGCTGGGAAAAATAGGATGCGCCGCAGCCTTGATCACCAGACCATTCTTCTACAGGCGCATCCGGGCTGTAGTCGATCGGAGCAAAAGCCAGTTCGTTCAACCAGCCCATGATATGTCCATCGGTATTTACATAACCGGCAGCTTCACTTGAACCGAGGGCGATGCCCAATATTCCGTTATCTTCGATCGACATGGAGCCAGCCAGCGCGGTGACATCGCCATCATTGATCACTTCCAACGGCACGCCGATTTCTTCGCCTATACGCAAAAACATATTCTTTATATCCCCAAATTTTTCTGGTGAAATTCCCCGAAACAGGGATGCCACCATGGGGCGATTATCAATATATATGCCCGCAGAACTGCCGCCGATCGCATCCACCCGCGGCATTTTACTCGCGGCAGTTTTAAGCGCAGCCATTACCTCCCGGTAGTGATACTCGGGATCCGCCTGTTTCCGCGGTTCCCATATCACTTCCTCGCTGAAGACCGGTGTACCGTCGACAACAGCACTCACTTTGCGGTCTGAGGCGCCAAGATCAAAACCAATACGATACCCCTTTAGGTTTCGACCAAGCAACTTCCCCATTTCGTGTGAGGCAGGCACATCATCCACGCTGCAGGAAATAACAGAAAAATCCCGCTCGTACACCTGCTCGCCCATGAATCTATGGTCAAACTTCCTCTCCCCTGCTGCTGAATAAATACTTCCCAGATGATCGGCCAGCCTGCGTGATCCTCCGACATACAAGGTATGCCCGCCACGCTGCCAGAGCAAAAATTTCACGATCCGTTCAATAAATTGAAAATTGGCTTCAAAATTTTGGTGGCTGTCAGGATGGATCCTGGTTTCAAATCTCGAAAATTCATTTCCATTTCTTTCCAGGCCAAGGATAAGGGGGACGCCCACGGTTTCCACTTCACAATGAAAGTTTAGATTTGCCAAAATAGCCGGACGGAAATTCCCGTCCAGCGGAGGCGGAACGCGCGGGGAGACCAATTGCAGGGTCATTAATTTTCCCTATTGAACAGGAGGGTGTAATCATCCAGCAGCAAAAAAGCGGATGCGCCGAGGATACAGGCCCGGTAATCCAGATCACCGATCTTCAGTTTAGTCCCTTCCGCCATGCGCGAAAACGCGCTGGTTTGCATGGACGAATTAACTATGTCAAGCCATTTTTCGCCAAAACGGGTCATGTCCCCGGTCAGGACAATTTGATGGATATTCAGCGTGCCGATCAAGTTTGCGAGAGCAATGCCAAGGTAATGTCCCGCCTTGCCAAGTACGGCGTTGGCTTTTTTATCACCATTCTGAAAAGACACGATCACTTCATCCAGGGATTTCATTTTCATTTGCTGAACAACCGCACGCGCGCTGGCGACGGTTTCCAAACACCCAAGTTTGCCGCAGCGGCAGAGTTCCCCGTTCTCCTGAACGACCACGTGGCCAATTTCCCCCGCGCCGCCGCCATCTCCCTGGAACAAACGCCCATTGATCAGGATGCCTGCGCCGATACCGTGAATGATATTCACAACGATCAGGTTCCTGTCGGGCTCATGCCCGCCGCCATAAACGTACTCACCGATCGCGGTGGCCTGACTGTCATTCAGGATCGAAACGGGTAATTTATATTTCCTTTCAAGCAATTTGCCGAGTGGAAGGTCCTGCCATTCCAAATTGACCGCGTTAACCACAACACCTTCCCGTGTATTCACCAGGCCCGGTGTCCCCACACCGATACCCACCAGCGGTTTATATTTTTTCCGTGTAAGCTGGTCGAGAATTTGATAAACAAGCTTAAGCGCCTTCTCGCCATTATCATCATGGACGGGAATCTCCACGATTTCCTTGATCTCCCCTCTTAAATTTACGACTGCGCCGACAAATCTGTCCTGGGCAAGGTTCAAACCGATCAAATAACGCGAGTCAGCAACGATACTTAATAAGATCGGCGATTTTCCACCCAGTGATTCGCCGCGCCCGACCTCCTCCACCAAACCTTCCCCCAGCAGACCGTTGACAACATCTGAGACCGTTGGCCGTGTGAGATGGGTCACCCGGGCAACTTCCGCCCGGCTGATCGAATCATGGGCGAAGATCGTACTTAATACCAGATCACGGTTATGCTGTTTGGTTTGTTGATGGGTTGCTTTTTCGAGTGACATTGACAGATCCTCTGGAAGAGTATATTTCCTGAAGGCGGGCAGCTCAAACTTTCACCTGATCATCGTTGGCGCTACTTTGTAAGTTCATTTTACTAACAAACTTATTTTACCCACTTCCCCGCAAAAGTCAAGGATTGCCGGTGCGAATCCAACCCCCCATCTTCCATGATTGACAAATAAACACGCCCCGGTGCCGGCCACGCGATCCTTCCCTTGCGCGGCAAGTCTTGTTGTAAGAACCCCATACATGGATATTTTTATATACACGAGAAAGGGGCAGAAATGCGAACCGACTTTGAGACTGGGCTCAAAACCAAACGCGAAGTCGTACATAAGGCTTTACACTAATTGATTTAGTTACAAGCGCAGGCGGGAGTCAGCGCCACGTGTGGCAAAATGCCATGGGATGGCAATTTGAATGAGGGAAGCCAATCACGCGTAATTGCACAATCGCCACGCCTGTCGTTGACGCCAGCATTTGGATTGACTATTTCAACAACGTGGAAAATTCACAATTGGATTTTCTGCATCTGGCATTGGAAAACACCCCGATTCTCACAGGCGAATTGATTCCGGCAGAAGTTTTACAGGGCCTTCGTGACGATCCAGATTTTGAAAAAGTCCGCTGCGCATTTTGAAAATTTTTGCCGTACAGCATGCTCGATCCCCTGCTGGCAGTACAAAGTGCAAGAATTTATCGCTGGCTGCACCTTAATATCTGGGCGGATGGGGAAGCTGCCAGCACAGCTCAGCGGATAAATTCTCCAGGTTATGTAGTTAGATATTAGCGTACAGAAGCCACGATCATGTTATATAGTTCAATTTTAACTGATGTGATCATTTAAGGATCCTTCGGGGATGCGGCGCTCTGGGATAATTTCCAGATAAACCTGTGTTGTTCTGCAAAAATTATTCTGAAAATCTTTATTTGCGTTATACTTTGAATATGCCTGATACAAGGGATAATTACATACTTTACATGGAACACGCTAATGAAATGCTCAAAGTCGCTGACGAAATCCTTCGTAACGACCATTATGCATCCGCGTGTAATCGGGCATATTACGCCGTCTTTTACGCAGCAAGCGCAGTGTTGTATTCAAAAGGACTTTCTTACGGAAAGCACAGCGCGGTACTTGCGTTCTTTCGGCAACATTTCATCAAGACCGGCGAATTTAATCAAAAATGGAGTGAGGACTACGAGTTCATTATGGCGAGTCGCCAAACCGCCGATTATGAACTGTATGACCACCTGGAAAAAGGCCAGACCGTCGAGGTTGTTTAAAAAGCACGGGCATTCGTAGAGGAAGTCGAAAAATGGCTGCACAAACAAAAACTTCTTTAAAGTTAACATCAAGAGAGAAAAAAGCCGTCAGAGAATTTCTTTCAACAGTCCGTCTGACATACGGCGAGGAGATACATTATTCAGCTGTGTTTGGGTCCAGGGTGCACGGCGATTCTCTGGAAGATTCAGATATTGATATTTTATTGATCGTTGCAGATGATCATTGGGAATTTCAGCAAGCCATCAGCAAGATAAGTTCTGGAATAGCACTGAAATATGATGTAACCCTGGATGTACGGATCATCAGCAAATCTCGCTGGCAATATTACGCTGAGATACAAGCTGGACTTTATCTGAATATTTCCAAAGAATCAGTTCCATTCAATGTACGCACAAATCGTATGGCTCCTGCGATCAACAAGGCGGGTTAGACATCCTTTTTTAACAGGTATTTCGCCAGGCTTTGTCCTAGATCTGTAGACAGGATATTTCAAAGACCGGTAATCAGATGATGGGGATATCCCTTCCGGTAAGTAATAAAACACACGACTTACTAACCTTCCCCCCTCCTTCAATCCCGTAGGAACCCGGCACTTCCTTTTGTGTTTTCACCGGAGTGAGCCAGAAGACTGCACCCGCGAGGACAAGGGTGTACACCGGAAATAGGAACAGCAGGATCAACCGCGCGGTAACTTCCAACTTTGACCTGGATGCGCCCAAATATACTCCTCGACCGGCAATTGCGCCGGTAAGACTAGATTATTTTTATCTCTTGGGCGAATATCGGGTCTTGCGTGGAGGCTCCTGGAGCAGCTCAGATAACAACCTAAGATCTTCCTACCGAGATCGAAGCAACCCTACCGTTACTTTCAACTACGGCTTTCGTTGTGCTCGATTAATTCCCTGATTACGGCTGCGGAGTTTGTCCCATCGTAATGATTTCATAATCCACCATCCATTGGAACCGGGTTCGACTCCTGGTTGGGGCACTTAATATATTTTTGAGAGCGACACCCCTCTATTCAAGGGCGTCGCTCTCTGTTTCTTGACTACCGGTGCAAGAAGGAAAGCGTCTGAGCAAAATCACATGCCAGGGTCAAGAGATTCTTCTGCTATCAGGAAATTTACATTATATTTATAAGCAGCCAAGTATAATTAAACGAATGGGTATTATTTTGGGTATCTGCTACGCGGATGAGAAAAATGGAATGGAATCATCTCATATTATTTTTTTTCCTATTTATTGATCAGCTTTTTTACCGAATGTTCTGCAAAGCTCCCGGCTTTAGGCGTGGAGATGTAAGG
>CAYLOW010000129.1:0-11154 GCA_964385315.1 uncultured Anaerolinea sp. | reverse complement strand
CGCCAAAGGAAGGCAACTTGACGAAATACTTTGGAAAGGCCGGAAATGGCATTCAAGAGATGTCCATCTTCGACGCCGCGATGAAATACAAGGAGGCTGGTGTCGCATCCATTGTCCTGGCAGGCAAGGAATACGGCACAGGCTCCAGCCGCGACTGGGCCGCCAAGGGTCCCTTGCTGCAAGGTGTAAAAGCGGTCATTGCCGAGTCATTCGAACGCATCCATCGTTCAAACCTCGTGGGCATGGGTATTCTTCCCCTAAGATTCACACCGGGACAAAACGTTGAATCTCTTGGATTGGATGGCAGCGAAGTTCTATCCATCGAAGGGCTGAATAACCAGTTAAAGCCGCAAAGCGAGGTCACTGTTAAGGCGAAAAAATCTGGCGGGAAAGTTGTTGAGTTCAAGGCCACGGTTCTGCTGAACACAGATGTTGAGGTAAATTACTACCGCAACGGCGGCATCCTGCATACGGTGTTGAGGAATTTGGTAAAGTAAATTAATCCAAACGCCCCCTGGGATGAAGCGCGGACAAACCTATGCGCCGCAAATAAACGCTGATTTAGGTTAATAAAATAGAGGCGGCCACCTTTTTAAAAGGTGACCGCCTCTTGCTGTATGTCCTATTTATGCTTCCCCTTCAATTCATCACGAAAGATGACACTCATGATCACACTTACGATGCTAATGACCAGGCTGCCAAGCAGGGCTGTCCAGAAACCATCCACGCTGAGACCTATGCCCAAAGCCTGCCCGACTTTGCTCGTAAGCATCAACATCAGAGTGTTGATGATGATGGTGAATAAACCCAACGTGAGGATGATCAGCGGACAGGTGAGGAATTTCAACAATGGACGAACGAGTGCATTCAATAATCCAAATATTAGCGCCAGCCACAGCACGCCCGTCCAATCTCCACGGAGTTGGATGCCCGGCACGATCAGAACTGCGGCATACAATCCAACTGCATTAATCACCAAGCGAATTATAAATTTTGTCATTCATTCTCCTTTCATTTACGTAATTGAGAAAACTTCACATTATCTATAAATACGTAAAAGTTGTCATAAGGTTGCCTGCATCCAGATAAGAGTTCGGAGGGGTTTGAAGCCCGCGGATTGAATGGCATTGTCAAACTCGCCCGCGGGAAAATCAAGCGCGATGTTTGGATAAAAATGCGCCAATTCACGCCGCGCCTGAAGCAGCAACGCAGTCAGCGCTTCGGGATTGGATCCTTCTCCTGTTGCAGCAAAAAGAGCTTCGTCCCGCCCGTATGGTATCCATGCCAGCGCAGCCTCCATTGGGCCTAATCCGGTCGGAGAATTATCTTTCTTAACCGCTGCCCACTGCCGTATGTTGAGGTCCACGAACAGCAAATATAACCAGTTTCTCAAGCCGGGGCGAAGGGAGGCAAATGTCCAATTACGGTGCCAGGCCAATTGGACAGGGTAGAGTCGTGACAGCCAGTTTAGCTGAGTCTGCCAATCGTTTGGTTTCCTGCCTGTGATCACAAAACCCGTCTGCAGGGTCGGAGCATGCGGATCGGTATGCGCTTGCCAGGAAGTGCGGCGGGCACGTTCGACAAACCCAAGTTTTTTATATAGATCAATCGCACCCGGGTTGTCATCCCGTACATGAAGCCAGATGTTATCCACATTCTTCTCGTGCGCATGTTGAATGGCGCGCCTGGTTAGAGAAAATGCAATCCCTTTTCGGCGGTGATCGGGATACACAGCGATATTTGCAATCAGATAGGTGCGCTGCTTATTATGTCGAAACGGGATGAGACTTGCATTCCCAATGATCCTGCCATTTTCCTCCCAAACATATCCACTCAACGGCAGAGATGTGGTTTCAACAGCGTGGTGCGCCCACTTCAAAAAGGAGTTATCTTTCCCTGCGCGGCGCATATCCTGCACGTACTGCCTCCCATCACTATCCATGGTGCTGGAAAAACAGGTTTCGATCAGGTCGGCCACAGCTGACAGGTCCCATAAAACATTAAGCGGGCGCATGTGGGGGTGCGTCTCCGGCCTTGCAGGGATGGTAATGGACGACATTGGGATATTATAGCCCGATGTCTGGCAAAGGTAAACTTACAGGATGTTGGGCCCGGTGAAGGTTGAGAAAGTCTTGAATCAATTTGCACCCCCCACACTCCATCCATCCCCTGTATAATGGAGCCTGATGATTAAATTTACTGTTCCAGGACAAGGAATTTTTGAACTTGAACATCTGGTAATGGATGTAAACGGAACACTGGCAATTGATGGTCAGCTTATGGATGGCGTGGCAGGGAAGATTACAACTTTGCGCACCCAATTAACCATTCATCTGCTAACAGCAGATACTCATGGAAAACAATTTGCAATAGACCGACAGCTTGGCTTGACTGCAGTGCGGATTATGCCGGGTGAAGAGTCTTTGCAAAAAGCGGATTACATCCGCAGTCTGGGCAGTGAAAAAGTGATAGCTATCGGACAGGGCGCAAACGATGCAGAAATGCTTAAAACCGCACGTCTCGGTATTTGTGTAATGTCTGTGGAAGGCGTTGCAAAAGAAACCCTGCTCGCCGCCGATCTGATCGCACCAGATATCCTCTCGGCGTTTGGATTGATTGAGAAACCTTTGCGCATAGTCGCCAGTTTGAGAAAGTAAACCTAAAATGCAGGAGCACGTTCCTGCATTTCAAAATAAAAAAACTATGTCCTCTTCCAATAATCCCATCCCACCCACTGAACCAAACCCCGCGGCTACTCGTGACGCAAATATTGCGGCGCGCAGCCGACGCAGACGAGCCAACCGCGCCGAAATGTTCCCTGCCGATGCCGAAGGACAGGCCGCATTCATCTCTGCACTCTCCCGCCGCGCCTACCCTTCCATTGAATTATTCGTATTCTCATTGGTCTGCGGTGCAATTATCGGGCTTGGCTTTCTGCTCGATTCGCAAGCCGTGCTTTTGCTGGGCATTCTCATCACGCCGTTGATGACTCCGTGGGTCGGCTTTCTGCTTGCCATCCTGACAGGGTCAACGCGTTTTCTCTTTGAAACGTTCATGGCATTGTTCGTCAGTGCGGTCATTGTTTTTGTTGGCGGTTTGTTGACAGGCTTCGCTGCACGCCTCTTCCTGCCGATGACGCTCAGTAACGTATTCATCCACGCGCGACTGTGGATTCCGGAACTGGCAGTACTTGCCATCGGCGCGGTTACTTTGGTGGCATCATTTGCACGTTCGGAAAATAAACCTTTTCTGCCAAGCGTTATCATTGCCTATGCATTTTATTTACCCATCAACGCGGGCGGTTTTGGGCTCGGCTCTGGCGTGGCAGGCATCTGGCCCCAGGGTATTTTGGTCTTTGTTGTCCACTTTGCATTGGCCAGCATTCTTGGTTTGTTGACCCTCTTCGCAATAAAACTTCGCCCTACAACCCAGGGAATCGTCTTCAGCGGGATCATCGTCCTGCTGTTTTCCGGCATTCTGGTCCTTTTAATGGGATCAGGCTCGCCGCTGCCGGCGCAGGTAACGACTGCTACATCCACACCTCTTCCTACAGGAACAGTTGAACCAACCCTCATTCCTTCCTTCACCCCGAGCCCTACTGGTACTGCAACACCAACAAGCAGTCCCGCCCCCTCAAACACCCCCACCGTCTCACTGACAGCTTCCATCTTGCCGACAGACAGCACGGTCACAATTACCAGTACTGCAACGCCAATTACTATAACAGCCACGTCGAGCCGGATACCATCCACACTTACTGTCACAGCCCCCGCCACCGCAACCCTAACATTCACATCGACCAATGAACCACAGTTAATTTCAGGGAAGATCAGTGCAAGTGAAGGCGGCGGCGCAAACCTCCGCCAAACTCCCAACGGAAAATATTTGATGACGTTGGATAACGGCGCGGCGGTGGAAATTTATCCCGATTTCAAGCAGGTCAACGGCGTCGCGTGGATCCATGTCGTTGTCACCCGCAGTGGGCAACGTGTGGAAGGCTGGTTATTGGAATCAGTGGTGAGTTATGCCACACCTGAACCAAATTTCAATCCCTCTGTAACACCAACAACTGGTATTACGCCCGCCCCATAAAAAACAGATTGTTATAGCGAGGGGCAGATTTCCCCCGCCCGCTGGAGGAGACCATCCTCGCAGTGACGAATAAAATTTTGGAGAAACCAGATGCCCATTCATTTCGGAACCGACGGCTGGCGCGCCGTCATCTCAGATAGTTTTACATTCGACAACCTTCGCATCGTGGCACAAGCTATCGCAGATGCAGTGGCTTCAGACCATTGGGATAAATCCGCGACCGGAGGCAAACTCCCTGACAAAAATAAGATCGTGGTGGGCTACGATACCCGCTTCCTCTCCGACCGCTTTGCGGGCGAAGTTGCGCGTGTGCTTGCTGCAAATGGATTCACTGTGATGCTGGCACAATCCGATTCGCCGACACCCGCCATTTCATTTGCAGTCAAGTATCATACAGCCATCGCAGGCATAATGATCACCGCTTCGCACAATGCGCCGCGCTATAATGGTTTAAAACTTAAAGGCGCATTCGGCGGATCGGCTTTATCTGAACAGTGCCGCCGTGTAGAAATATATATCAATGACAATGAGGAACAGGCGCGCGGTCCAAACCTGATGGATTTCAAAAAAGCACGCGATGCGGGATTAATCCAAAAATTTAATCCCCTGCCCTCATATTTTGAACACCTGCACACATTGATCAATACAAATATCATCGCAGACAATCCCCAGCGTTTTGTTGTAGACGCAATGTACGGCTCGGGGCGCGGTGTGATCAAAGCCTTTTTACAGGGTACAGGCTGTGAGATCGCAGAAATTCGCGGTGAGATGAATCCCGGTTTCGGCGGTGTGCATCCTGAGCCGATCGCAAAATATCTCGGCCCGCTTGCCAGCGCAGTCAGCTCGGGAATGGGCAACTTCGGTGTCGTCACTGATGGAGATGCAGATCGCATCGGCGCAATGGATGAGCGCGGGAATTTTGTAGACCCACATAAGATCATGGCTTTGGCATTGAAATACCTGGTGGAAAAGCGCGGCTGGACAGGTTCGGTTGTGCGCACCGTTTCAACCACGCGTATGATTGACCGCCTTGCAAAACGCTACGGTCTGCTCCTGCACGAAACCCCCGTGGGATTCAACCACATCGCAGATTACATGATGAAGGAAGACGTGCTGATCGGGGGAGAGGAATCAGGCGGCATTTCATTCAAGGGACACATCCCAGAAGGCGATGGTCCCATCATGGGATTGCTGATCGTCGAGATGATCGCGGCAGCCAATAAATCACTGCACGACATGGTAAATGACCTGCTCGCAGACGTAGGCCCGGCCCTATATGAGCGCGTGGATATGCGCCTTAGTCGTCCTGTCTCTAAAGTCGAAATGACCGAATTCCTGACCCAAAAAGCCCCAGGTGAAATTGGCGGGCAAAAAGTGGAAGAGATCAGCCAACGCGATGGTGTGAAGTACATCATGGCTGACGACTCATGGCTGCTTATCCGCCCGTCTGGTACAGAACCCGTTCTGCGTGTTTATGCCGAAGGCAGAACACAAGAGATGGTCAAAGCGCTCCTGGACTATGGCAAAACAGTCGCTGAAAGCGCAGTTTAGATAAAGCGAGACCCTCCCGGGTGATTTTGCAAGATACAGTGCCACATCTGCAGTAAAACAGATGCGGCACTTTTTATTCTAACCACCTAAAATACCCAGCCATAACTGATATACCCCGAAGCAAAATAATGCAATCGTAGATGTCCCCAATAAAATGTGATTCACCTTTGGACCAAACCGCGACGCCAGGCCAAATACAATAATGATCGCCACGAGACTGCCAATCATGGTTGAATAAAACCCTGCCAGAAATCCAATCCCGTTGACTGGCGCTTCCCGCCAACCTCTGAGCAAAATGGGACCTGTGACCAGCGTCCAGTAAATATATGGGTTGGGATTAAGAACATTCATCAACGCGGCTTTGAGTACACTTTGCCTGCCTGTGGATTCTGATAACGATATATGCAGGTCGTTTTTTTTCCATAACTTATATGTCCCGTAGGCGAGATATAAAATTAACAGCCCCCCTGCAATGTAAAGAAACCTTTGAAGCCATGCAGGCACTTGACTCAATGTGAACAGACACACCAAAATGATCGGACCATCACTTACCAACGGGGCAAGCACAGCGGGCAGGGTCCTTTTCCAACCGCGGGTCAGGGTTTGAGAAATAATATAAGTCTGGAATGGACCAGGCTGCGAAGCCGCAGCAAGCCCATAGCCGGCGCCCTGGAATAAGTAAATCCACATCAAATATTATTTCCCCAGCGCCTGCTTAACAGCCGCGTACACATCCACCAACCCATAGCCGTAGGCATTGCCCGGTGTTCCGCCGCTAAAGCATCCTACGGATGTATTGCCTGTGTAAGGACGGGCTGTGTCAATGATAAGTTTTTCGGTCGCATCAATATTGCCGATCAAATCAGGCCGGGCGGACCAGATCAACGCCACCGCACCAGCCACATGCGGCCCCGCCATCGAAGTGCCGCTGTTTACGCCAAATGTACCCAACGGGAGCGAAGAGAGAATATCCACACCAGGCGCAACGATGTCAGGTTTGGTCCTGCCTGAGCCGTCGGCGGTCACTGGACCGCGACTGCTGAAATCTGCCATGTCTCCTGATTGGTTAACTGCGCCGACAGAAAAAGCAGAGTCATACAATGAAAGCGGTGACTCAACCGTCTCACAATTTGGCCCGTCATTGCCAGTGGATACAACCACAAAGATACCCGCGGTTCGCAAATTATCTGCGGCTTGCAAAAGCGTATTTGGGTCACAACCCTCGATCGCAGGACAGCCCCATGAATTATTGAGGACATGCGCAGCCTGAGTCGGGTCACCGTCAGTCAACGGGTTACCGCCCAATGGAAACGGCGCGAGCATGAATTGCATACAGTCCAAATATAATGCGGGATTACCGAGATTGCGATCCAAATTTACACAGGCGATCCATTGCGCCTTTGGTGCAACGCCAATCCCGTTCACGCCAAGGATGGTACCCATGGTGTGTGTGCCATGTCCACCTTCATCATTGGGTGAGGTTGTGCCATCCCATGGATCAAACCAGTTGTAATCACCGCCTGATTTATAACCGCGATATTGTTTGGCAATCGCAGGGTGATCTCCATCCACACCGGAATCCGATTGACCGACCACGATCCCCTCCCCGCGCACATCGAACTCTTCCCATACTTTGTCGGCACCGATCATGGAAATATTCCATTGCACACCGCTGCCCGCCGCATTTAAATATCCGGGTGAAGGAGAATCAGCGGGAACAGCACGCAGCCTCGGGCTGGGTAGTACGTGATCCACTTCGGGGCGGGTCAACAAATATAGACGTATTAACGTCCCGCCGCGCACTTCCATTGCATTTTCGAGATAATAGGGTGTGTATTCCACGCCAACTGAATCAAAGAATTTTCGCAAGGCTGCCTGCGTCAAATTTGCATGCGTCGTTAATTTTTCATACGCGGCGAGCAGTCTCTCATCACGATCTTTTATATATACGACATCGGAAATATCAGCTTGATCTTTCATGATGACAAAGAGACGATCACCATAATTTCCTGAATTGCCAAAAACTAAAAAAAGCACAAGAACGAAAATCCATATGATTCCGGCACCAGTCCAACCAATGGCCCGTTTTACTCCCGCCCCGGGGCGTGATTCCATTGTGAATCGTAATATCAACACGGCAAGGCTAGTGATCAAGCCAATACCAACCGCGATGGCAGCTGTTTTTAACGCAATGCCGGCAATATCGCCGAGGACAAAGGTCAACTCGGTTGGGTCGAACAGTGCCAGCCCGGCAAAAGTCAGTAACGCCGCGACTGTGGCCGCCGCGAATTTGGACGGCATCACTGCAGCAATGGCAAACGCAAAAGGAGGAAGAATGGCAAGCAGAAGCAATTGTGATCCGTCATATCCTAAAGCGGATGCCAGCATCGCCAACACTGCGCCGACGCCCACGCCATCCAAAAGCAAATTACCTGTTGTGGATTCGATTAACGTGGCGGAGAGGAAACCAAAAGCGAGACCTGCAAGCAGACTCAGAAACACATCGCCTGCTGAACCGAACGAACCGTATATCGCGAACGGCGCGAAGCCAATACCGGCAACAAGCAAGCCGAACGGAAGCGCATCCCAGCCCCAAATGATTTTATGCCCGCGAAATCGCAGTACTATAAAAATCCCGGCTAACGCCAGCAAGGCCTGCAGGATCGAACCAAGTTGATCGTTGTTGGGGCCAAGCGTCCGCAGTAACAAGGCAGGGAAAGCCATAACCGCCGCGCCAAACAGGCCCGCATACACAGGTTTGAAACGTTCATCTGTAGTGAAACGCCAGAGCGCTGCTGTTAATCCTGTCATAAATAAGGCTTGGACTGCCAAACCAATTGGGCCAGCCCATGCGAGCTGCTTGACGCTCAACGACATGATCGCGCTTTGTTCGATTGACCAAAGCACAAAGTGCTCTATTAAAAGGCACAAGGGCATTGGGAGTAAAAGGAGCAGGAAAATTACCAGCGCACCCGTGGAATGTTTTTTCGGTTCAACAATTGGTAAACTAGGAATAGATTCTGTCATTTTATTCTCCTTGCCCCTTCACGAGTAAACCTCTTACTCTGCACCGCCTTCAACTCCTGCGATCACTTCCGGTTCAACCGGTTTGTGAGGCTGGACTTTGAATATCTTAAAACCCCATTGCACTGCCGGTCCCACCAACAGCGCAAAGGCCAAAGTACCAATACCTGCCGGACCGCCCAACAGCCAGCCAATCACCACAACCGTCACTTCAATAACTGCGCGTGCCGCGCGGATGCTGATCCCTGTGGTTCGTTTGATCGCGAGCATTAAGCTGTCACGCGGACCCGCACCTGCATCCACACCAATATAAATTGCGCTAGCCAGCCCCACAAAAAAGACCGCGAGCAACAGCATTCCGGTTTGCAGGAACAGGTTCCCCGTAACTGATGGAATGATCGCAAGCCAGACATCCTCCCAGGGGCCAATGGATAAGATATTTGCCAGCGTGCCCCAGCCCAGCCGCTCACGCATGATCAATGCTCCAGAAAGAACCATGAACCCCATGATCACGGTCATAGTACCAATTGATATATGAAACTTTGACGCCAGCGCCACCTCCAAAACAGCCCAGGCGCTGGTTCCCAAATTACCCCGGATCATTAACGTGATTGCCAGCCCAAATAATAAGAAACCTGCTTGAATTCTAAGAAAATCACGGGGAAGGGTATTCCATTGAATAGGTTTGAACATGAGGCTCCCAAAAATGCATAGCGCTAGACAGCTTTTCACCGGATACTGATCCATTAATTGGATTTTGATCTACAGAATCCCGATCAGCCTGAGCCGTAATAAAACCTGTCTGGTCTGATTAAAGAGATGATACCATGATGTGATACACTCGCCGCATGACGCAAATAATGGAAAAACATCGTGATCAATTCACCATTAGCACGGATCCATCCCGGCTGGATATGAACACCGTGTACGAATTTCTCTCCCGCTCATACTGGGCACAAACCCGTCCGCGCAAATACACGGATGCGGCATTCGCAAACTCGCTGGTCTTCGGTGTGTATGAAGGCAGCCGGCAGGTCGGTATGGCACGCGTCGTCACTGATTTTTGCATCCTCGCCTATTTATGCGACGTCTTCATCCATGAGGACTTTCGCGGACAGGGTCTCGGCAAATGGCTTATGCAGTCCATGCTCGAATATCCAGGTCTGAAAAATATCCGCCGCTGGCTGCTTACCACCGATGATGCGCATGGCTTATATCAACAATTTGATTTTACGCCGCTGACGGATCCTGAAAAATGGATGCAGCGTTTACGCCCATTCCCCGGTGAATAACATGAAAATATATCTCAATGCAGGACGTGAAAAAAGTTTACTGCGGCGCCATCCCTGGGTCTTTGCCAGCGCGATCAAATCAATGGATGAACCTGAAGCCGTGTCAGGATCAACCGTTGATTTGATCGCGTCAGAGGGGCTTTTTCTCGCCCGGGCATCCTACTCGCCCATTTCGCAAATTCGCGCGCGTGTATGGACTTTTAACGACGAGCCTATTGACAGGGAATTCTTCCGCGGAAAAATCAAAGCCGCGATCAAGCTCCGCCAGATGGTAAAGATGGAAAGTCACACGAACGCCTACCGCCTACTGCACGCCGAATCAGACGGAATCCCGGGCTTGATCGTTGACCGTTATAACGGCGTGCTTGTCCTGCAGTCCCTGACTGCCGGCTCTGAATTCTGGAAGGAAACAATTGCTGATATTTTGGTCGAAGAAACAGGAATCCAAAACATTTACGAGCGCTCCGACGCCGATGTGCGTGAACTGGAAGGGCTGAAACCGATCGTTGGAATACTACGCGGCACTCCAGCCAGCCAATTACGCATCATGGAATACGGATTAAATTTTCAAGTTGACATTGCCTCCGGCCATAAGACCGGTTTCTATCTGGACCAAAGCTATAACCGCCATAGGGTGGGTGAATTTGCCAAAGACCGTGACGTCTTAAACTGTTTTTGCTACACAGGCGGATTTTCCATCCACGCTTTGGCGAATGGAGCGAAATCAGTTCTGTCTGTTGATTCATCAGCCGATGCACTCGCATTGCTTGAAGAGAATATTGCCATTAACAGCCTCCCCGCTGATCGTCACACTTCCCTGGAAGGGGATGTTTTTCAAATGCTCAGAAAATTCCGCGACGGGAATCGTTCGTTCGATATGATCATTCTTGATCCGCCAAAATTTGCTCCAACTGCCGCCCACGCTGAAAAAGCCTCGCGCGCCTACAAAGACATCAACCTGCTGGCCTTCAAATTATTGCGTCACGGCGGAATGTTATTTACCTATTCCTGCTCGGGCGGAATTGACGCGGCGCTTTTTCAAAAGATCATAGCTTCCGCCGCGTTGGATGCAGCCACAGATGCGGCAATCATCGAGCATTTGTCGCAGGGAAACGACCACCCCGTCAGTTTGCATTTCCCGGAAGGCACATATTTGAAAGGGTTGGTTTGCGTTAAGTCATAATGATTTAAATAA
>CAYLOW010000128.1:0-11178 GCA_964385315.1 uncultured Anaerolinea sp. | reverse complement strand
TATCACGTCCGCGCACCTTCGTTTGTAAACCTGACCGCGGTTGAGAAGATGTGCACCGGTACAAAAATTCAGGACTTCGTCGCTCTGATCGCCATGCTCGATATCGTCATGGGCGAATTGGATCGCTAACAGGAGAAACAACCATGTATGGATTAGGCATTCTAAAAGGACTCAGCGTAACCTGGAAACGCTTCTGGGATACTTATATTGACGATATCTCCTGGGCGATAAGCGGCAGAAAACGATATCTCACTGTGGAGGGCGTAAAGCATCGCTCCAGCAAAAACACAAAAGGCATCTTCACGGTTCAATACCCCGAAGAACAGTTGATTATGCCCGAGGAATTCCGCTTCATCCCATTTTTGGTCTATGAGGAAACAGCCGATGGCAAGAAAGACCCGCGCTGTACCGCGTGCGGAATTTGCTCAAAAGCCTGCCCTCCCCAATGCATATGGATCGTCCGTTCGAGTGACCCGGTAACCGGCAAGCCCGTCTCAACCCCGGCAGAATTTTATATTGACATGGACATCTGCATGAATTGCGGTTTCTGCGCAGAATATTGCCCATTTGACGCGATAAAGATGGATCACGATTTCGACATCGCCTCGCAGGGACGCAATGTTTACAATCTTGAAAAACTGTTGAAACCCGCCTCTTATTACGCAAAGATCCGCCCGCTTAATTACAACGAAGAAGAGGAAGCCCGCAAGGCAAAAGAAGCCGCTAAAGCAGCAAAGGCAGCAGCGCCAGCGGCAACAGCAACGTAAGTGAATTTATAGTCAGGTAGTCAAGGTACAGGTACACATGCAGGCGGTTATTTCCTGAGTTCGCGCCGCCGCTGTGTACCTGTTACCTTTTTTGTACAGGAAACCAAATGACACACAATATTACAAAAGAATCCGTATTAGCCGCACTTGGCAAAGTTCAGGAACCCGAGCTGCATCAGGATCTCGTCACGCTCAACATGGTACGCGATCTGGAAATTGAAGGCGACAAGGTCTCATTTACAGTTATGCTTACTACCCCCGCCTGTCCCCTGCGCGGAAGGATCGACAAGGAAGTGCGGGAAGCCGTGATGGCGGTCGAAGGTGTAAAGACCGTCGAGGTCAAAATGGACTCCGATGTACCAAATGACGGCCGGATGCGCGGGCTGGTAAATATGCCCATTCGCAATGCAATCGCGATCGGTTCCGGGAAAGGCGGCGTAGGCAAGTCCACCGTCTCTGTAAACATCGCTGTCGCGCTTGCCCAAACCGGTGCCCGGGTCGGGCTGATGGATGCAGATATTTACGGGCCGAATACCCCAACCATGCTTGGCGTGGATAAACTCCCTACACCGGAAGGAAAGAAAATGATCCCCGCAGAAGCTCACGGGATCAAGATGATCTCGATGGGGCTGCTGGTCAAACCCGGCCAACCCCTCATCTGGCGCGGCCCAATGCTCAACTCTGCGATCCGCCAATTTCTCAGTGACGTGGAGTGGGGAGAACTGGATTATCTCATTGTGGACCTTCCGCCCGGCACGGGCGATGCGGCCTTGTCCCTGGCACAGGCCCTGCCTTTAAGCGGCGCCGTCGTTGTGACATTACCGCAATTGGTCTCTCTTGAAGATGCCAGCCGCGGTTTGAACATGTTTAAACAGTTGGAAGTACCCATCCTCGGTGTTGTCGAAAACATGTCCTATCTGGACCTGCCTGACGGCACCCGCATGGACATCTTCGGCTCAGGCGGCGGCGAAGCACTGGCCCGCGCGACCGACACAACATTCCTCGGCAAGATCCCAATGGACCAAAATGTCCGCATTGGCGGTGACACAGGCAAACCGATCGTCGTTTCGCACCCTGAGTCTGCCGTCGCCATATCAATTCAGGATATCTCACAAAAAATTGCGGCAAAGATCAGCGTGGCAGCCTTGTCTGCGAGCAATGCCCTGCCGATCAATATTGTGGAATAGATCAGGGGTCATGTGATTTTGAATTGGGAAAGACTCGATGAAATAAACCATCGGGTCTTTTTTTTTAATGCTCGCCCCATACCTTTATAGGCAACCTGAGCCCTCATTCCCATCCCTACGGTATAATTGACCCCATGCAAACCAAAATTATCGGTGTTCGATTCACCAAAATAGGAAAAATATATCACTTTGATTCTTCCGCCCTGCCTGATGTAAAACAGGGCGATTTTGTCATCGTGGACACGTCCCGCGGTAAACACCTCGGCGAGGTTATTCAGGTTCTGGAAGAAGCCCCCCCCCAACCCGAAGGCGGTTGGAAAAACGTGGAGAGAAGCGCCACCCCGCGCGACCTTTTACTCCAGCAGTCCTGGCAGGCCAAACAAACCGAAGCCATGATCAATTGCCGCGCCCGCGTTTCGGAACTTCACCTCAGAGACGTAAAAATTGTCACAGCTGAATATAACTATGATGGCTCACGACTCGCATTTCTCTTCAGCACCGAAAGTGAAGATAAGGCGGATCTCAAATCCCTAAAAAAAGATATGAGTCAGCTGTATCCAAACGCGCATGTTGAAATGCGCCAGATCGGCCCGCGTGACGTCGCAAAATTTCTGGGCGGCATGGGCGCCTGTGGAGTTGAAACCCGCTGCTGTTCCAAATTCCTGACCGATTTCTCCCCGATCTCGATCAAGATGGCTAAAGAACAGGGGATCTCGCTTACCCCCAATGAGATCACAGGCATGTGCGGGCGCCTGCGCTGCTGCCTGATCTACGAGTATGAGCAATATGTGGAAGCCCGTAAGACACTTCCCAAGCGAAACAAGCGCGTGGTCACGCCCAAGGGGGAAGGCAAGGTGATTGACGTCCTGCCCATGAGCGATAAAATCATTGTACTGGTTGAAAGCGGAACAGACCGCCCGCAGCACATGACTTTCTCACGCGAGGAAGTTGAACCCTGGGATGAACTCGAAGCACTTCGCCGCAAAGCCCAGGAGCCTTGCAATCATAAGGAAGGCGAATGCACCTGCGGTAAAGCCAGGCAGAAACAAGCCAAGGAAAAATGATCACAACACGGAATGTGCGACAGAATATGTAGCATATTCCGTGTTCGGTATTAAACATGAACCCCCCCTGGACTTCCCCACAAAACATCCTCGTCATCCTCGCCCACCCCGATGACCCTGAATTCTTCTGCGGCGCCACGCTGGCACAGTGGGCCCGTGCAAGTCATCAGATCACCTATGTGTTAATGACCTGCGGTGACAAAGGCTTTAACCCTGCCACTCAGCCGGATATGACCCCGGAAAAATTATGCGGAATACGGCACGTGGAACAGGCAAACGCCGCAAATATTATCGGGGCAAAAGCGGTTCATTTTCTCGACCATGCAGATGGATACCTTGTCCCAAGCCTAGAACTGCGCCGTGACATTGTACGGGAGATCCGCAGACATAAGCCCGATATTCTGGTCACCTGCGACCCGCAAAATTTATTTGCCGGCTACGGTCTCAACCACCCCGACCACCGGGCTTGCGGTCAGATCGTCCTGGATGCCGTTTTTCCCGCAGCCGGGAATCTGGCGTATTTTCCTGAATTATTACAGGAAGGATATGAACCGCACATGCCCAGGGAAGTCTGGTGCTCGCTTACCAGCCAGCCTAATGTCACTTTGGATGTGACGGATACCTGGGAAATTAGACTGCAAGCCATCTTCGAACACAAAACACAAATTCCGGACAAGGAAAAACTCCTTGAACGCATGAAGTCGCGCCGGACTGAGGACAGCACAGATGAAAATCCACGGTATGAAGATAAGTTTCGCGTGGTGAGATATTCATAATTTTATACAAGGATCGAAGGTATTTCGGTCTGGGACTTTCAACAAGGAATCGTGATGACCGACTATATTTCCGAAGCAACCTCTCTTTTTGAATACACCAAAACACTGCGCCGTGATTTCCACATGCACCCCGAATTGGGCTTCAAGGAAATTCGCACAGGGGGGATCGTGTCGAAGGAACTCGAAGCACTCGGTATTGAAGTGACCAAAGGGGTGGGGAAAACAGGTGTGGTGGGTCTGCTCGAGGGCGGGCATCCCGGTCCCACCCTGCTCCTGCGGTTTGATATGGACGCACTCCCGATCATGGAAGAAACTAATGCGGAATATGCCTCACAAAATTCCGGGGTTATGCATGCCTGCGGACACGATGGGCATACCGCAATTGGACTGACTGTTGCAAAAATCTTAAATGCCCATAAAAGTGAAATCGCTGGCACGATCAAATTTTGCTTCCAACCGTCTGAGGAAGGCCAAAACGGCGAAGACATCGGTGGTGCTGAAATGATGCTGAAGGACGGTGTGCTGGAAGGTCCAAAAGTGGACCTGACCCTTTCAATGCACCTGTGGAATGAGAAGCCGCTTGGCTGGGTGCATGTCGCCAAGGGCCCTGTTATGGCGGGCGCAGAGATATTCAAAATAAAGATCATCGGCAGGGGTGGTCACGGAGCCATTCCCGAGGCGGCAGTTGACCCCATTGCCTGTGCGGCGCAGGTCGTTTCGGCGGCGCAAACCATTGTCTCGCGCAATGTTTCCCCAACAGATACCGCAGTGGTTAGTTTTACGATCATTAATGGCGGGACGGCGTTCAATGTCATACCGCAGGTAGTGACTTTGGAAGGGACCATCCGTACATTTGATCCAAGAGTCAGGGAAAAAGTCATCAGGCGGTTTGAAGAAATCGTGGAGGGGGTTGCCTCTGCCATGGGGTGTAAGGCTGAAGTCGATGTCAAACAGCTTACGCCGGCTCTTATCAATGCGCAGGAAGTCACGGGCATCGTACAAGAAACCGCCCGCCGCGTCCTGCCTCAGGCTGATCATGACAACACACCCTGCCTTACCATGGGCGCCGAGGATATGGCGTTTATACAGGATAAAGTAAAGGGGTGCTACTTCTTCATTGGTTCGAACAACACGGAAAAGCACCTGGATTTTGGTCATCACCACCCCAAATTTGATTTCGACGAACAAGCTCTCATCAACGGTGCAGCGCTCATGTCTGCCGCGGTCATGGACATCTTGAAATAAATATAGGGAAAAAATGAAACAAAAACGAAATCTGGTGATCGCTGTTCTTCTTTCCACAGCGGCGGGAGTCTTCACCCTGCAAAATGTTCTTGCACCTGCGCCAGATGCAATTACCCCCATCACGGTAATTGAGACCAGTACCGAGATCCCACCCGATGGACCTTGCGCCTATACATGGGCATATCACGAAGCGCCAAAATTGAGTGACAGGCTAAATACCATTGTCCAGGGGATCAATCCCGATGCCAGCGCAAATGTACAGTTTTTCGGCGAAGATTGTGTATACGCCGATGGACGGTCCACGTTTGGGGTAATGGAAACGGATTTTTATATTTTCCTTACTGTGGATGATCTTGAAGACAGGGAAATGCTTGGAAATTGGATGGGGCAGGTATTACCGCAAATTATACAGATCCCCAGGGAGGAAATTCAGGGCAGGTTTGGATTCGTGGAGTTTTGGTTTGAACATGCCGACAAGAAATTAATTGGAGCACGCGTGCCAGTCCAAGAGTACCTGGATAAGGGTCAAGGGAAAACCGGCGCCGAACTTCTGCAAATGTTTTCGAACACGCCTTAATTATTTTATGGCTGCTACACCCGCACACCGCGGGCTGTCCATACAACCGTAATACTTCCGGCCGAGTCCATTGCCATTGCGCTCGATACGCAAAACCATCATCTTGCCGCAAATTGGGCAGTTTGGCACGAAATCAGTGTGACGCTGTGTACGCAAAGGATTGGTTTCACCAATTTTCCCAACTGCCAATTGAAAAAGGGTGATCACTTCAGACGGCTCATAACTTTCGCTCGACGGCACATGAACGAGGGGAATTCCTGCATTTGTAAACAGGTCATCCAGAAATTTATCGCTCTCCCGCGCTTCATTTTTTGAGATCGAACGCACAATTTCCACACCGAAGGTGGGTGCCAGCGTTTGCCTGTCGCACAATAAAAAATCGACATGTTTTCGAAAAAACTTATTGAAGAAATGCACATTCTCATTTGGCCGTACTATATAAAAGACATCATTCAATGAAACCTTGGGGCAAATCGTATATCGATCCCCCATTAATTCTGAAAGCGCACGAAAAAGAGCCAGTTCTGTGGATGCAAGGAACGGCACGCGCAATCTGTAGGGTAAACGCTCAGTATCTGTGACTTTATCTGCCATGAAATCAACCGCCATCATTCTTTTTCGAATTCGACCCCAAATAGACGAACTTCCTAAGGCCTGAGTTTATAAAAGGGGAATTTATTTGTAGAAAATATTATATTACAGGATGGAGCAAAGAAGCAAGCTGGCAGAGGCGGACAATTTAGCAAAACATACTCAAATATTGTGGATTTGAAGAGCAGCGGCAGCCTGGATGAATTTGGTTGGAAACCCCTCAATATTTCTTTTATTGAGTAAATAATCGTTTACATCAAAGATTCCAATAACTCCCCCTCTTCCTTGTCGTTTTTTACCTCCCCATCCAGCCTCGCGGCACGGAGTCTGGAGAGAATTTCACGATACCGGGGACCTGGTTCAAGCCCGCGCGCCTTCAGGTCTTTTCCTGTTGTCTTCTGTTTTACATGCCGCCACTTGATAAAATAATTTTCCAAAATAGATTCACCTGAGACAAGCCAGAGGGCATGGAGGGCAATTGACGGATATTCCTCAAGTTGAAAGGTTAATTCGCTGGGCCTGGAATTTTTCATTGACGAAAGATCATTTTTCAAACGGATTATGGAAAGGGCAGCTTGTTTTAATTCAGAGGGAAAATCAAGGCGATTGGACAGAAATTCAATACCATCCATTTGGGAATCCATCAGCCAGAGTAAATAGCCGGTCATGACACGGTTTTCAGGAACGTTAAATTCAACCGGCGCTTTTGAATTGAGAAAATCTGAAAATTGCACATTGAATTTTGGCAAAGGAGGATCGAATATTTCGAAGACACCCAATTCATGGAGGCGGGCCAACATCCGTGCAGATTGTTCCTCCTGGAAGATCAAGTCAATTTCATGACGGATGCGATGACTGCTGAGGGTTTTCAGGATGGCAAAGGATTCCTCGTTGATAAGGTCACGGGTTGAAGGGTGCATGTTAAAGTTGAATCGTAATTCATAGCGAACCGCGCGAAAAATACGGGTGGGATCGTCCATAAATGAGCGTGAATGCAGAACACGGATCAACTTTTGTTTTAGGTCCTCATAACCATCAAGCGGGTCCAGCAGCTCGCCGAACTGATCGCCATCCAGATTGACGGCCATGGCATTAATGGTGAAATCCCGGCGACGAAGGTCATCATCAATGGTGGATGGTTTTACAGTTGGCAATGCGCCGGGGATCTTATAAACCTCCTTGCGGGCGGTAATAAGGTCAACAGCCACAGCCTGCTTCCCCAGGGTTAAAGGAGTATGCCATACTGCGGTGCGAAATTTTGTATGCGGAGTTAATTTACCCCCATATTTCTTTATAAGCGCCTGACCAAATTCGATCGCATCCCCTTCCACCACGATATCAAGGTCGGTGACCTGTTTTTTAAGAAAATAGTCCCGCACAAATCCGCCTACAAGGTAGGCGGGTGTATTCAGGCTTTCCGATAAAGAAGCTATGTTTTGAAGCAGGGTTAACTGCTGGATTGAAAGGACATGGACTTTTCCGAGCTCCAGTTTTACACCCTGAAAATTTCTGTTTTTTTTCATCGCGGCAATATCCTGGCCTGTTCATAAGCCTTACTCGCATACTCGGTGACCCCTTGTTGCATCAGAACATCACCCAGCAGGGTCCATGCCATGGAGAAGCGTGGATATTGCCGCACAATTTGAACAAGATCATGGCGAACTTCAAACATATGTCTGCGGTGTTTGATCAAATGGGAATATGCGTGCATGGCTTGATCTAAATTTTGTTCCGTAATGGAATTGCGGGCGACATATAAAAGCGGGTCTTTTTCTGAATGCCTGGTTGCAGGTATCCTGGAAGAAAGCAGGGAGACTGTTTTTTGGTGTGAAGGGAAAACTGGGACGGCTGCAGGGTGGACAGTTGGTGTAATTATTGAGGAATGGGCAGCGATCCCTGCCTTTTGTTTTCTCACCTTAAAAAAAGAAGATCTTTTATAGGTTGCAGCCGAAGGTTCAAAGGCCTCTGTCAGTCCATCGCCGAGCAAATTCCAACCAACGCCAAAAAGGATGATCGCGAGAGTCACCGGGAAGAAGACCCACCAGGCAGCCAACAGATTTCCACCCGGGCCGATCACCCAATTACGTCCCAGGGAGAGCAAAATACCCCACGGGGAAGCGCCGCCCAAGCCAATGAAGGTGATCGTTGCCTGTAAGATCACAGAACTGCCCACGTCACGTGAGGCCAAAACGATGGCGGGACCGATCGAGTTAGGCAGCAGGTGGCGGCGAATGATCCAAGATGGACTCCCCCCCAGGGCGCGCGTTGCCTGAATAAACTCGGTGTTCTTCAAAGTTATCACCATCGTGTTGACCATGCGGGCGGTCGGCATCCACGAAAAGATGATCAGGCTGATGAGGATTGGGTCCACCTTCATCAGGAAAACCGCGAAGGGAGGGGGGGTAAATTGAAAATCTACAAGGCTGCCAAAGTAATTTGCATTGAACCAGGTGATGCCGCCCATTGATTCGATGGTGAGCGCCACAATTTGTTGAAGAAAAACCACGCCCGCCAGAACGGGAAAGGTTAGAAAAGCGTCGGCTATACGCATCATCAGGTTATTCACCACCCCGCCCATGTACCCGGACACTGCACCGAAGATGCTGCCAAAGAGAAATGCGCCGAGTGCAACCGAGAGTCCAAAGATCATGGCGCCACGCGCACCCCAGATGAGGGCGTGGAAAACATCGATCTGGCCCGGAAGCGTGCCGAGGATTGCCTTCTCGCTGGGAGGATGCGGAACAAAGTCGGTGGAACGGCCGACCTTTTTGAAGGCACCCTGGGTTGTTTTATTGGGCTGGGATATCAAAGGCGCGGCCAGCGAAACCACTGCGAAGGAAAGCACGATAAGCACCCCCAGCCAGTTTTGCCAATGCGAAAAAAAACGCCTGACGCGCCTCATGATTTTAAGGCCTCATCCCGCACACGCGGATCAAGAACCGCCTGCACAACGTCGAGAATAAGCATCAAACCCATCACCATGATGACGCTATATACAGCAAAGCCCAGGGTGGCCGGCGCATCCGGCGTGCTTTTCATCGCGATGACAATCACATCCGAAACACCTGTCAAACCAAAGATGATCTCCACCACAAATATACTCGTCACAATACTCGCGGCAGAAAACGCCATGGTGGTCAAGGTGGGCGCCAGAATTGCCCGCAACGCATGATGCCAAACCAGCTTGCGTTCATTCACTCCACGCGCCCGCGCGGCAGTGATATATTCCTTGCCGCGTTGGGTAATGACCGTTGCGCGCGTAATGCGCCCAAGGGTTGCCCAGTGAAACATGGATAATGTCACTACCGGCATGAAAAGGTGCCGCAAGGCGGTCAGGAAAATATCAAACCGCTGGTTAAGCAAGCTGTCGAGTGTCAGGAACCCCGTGAAGTCAACGAAACCTGAGCGGGTCATCTCCAGGTCGGTTGTTATATCAATGCGGCCCGGAGCAAACCAGCCTAAATTAATATAAAACAATGAGATCAGGATCATGGAAAAAATGAATGGCGGCATCGATGTACCAAAGAAGGCGGCAAACCGGAAAAGCCCATCGAAGGGACGTCCCGGATGCCAGCCAGCCGCCAATCCGCTGAAAAGGCCGAGTGGAATCAACAAGATCAGTGAATAGAATGCCAATTCCAGCGTGGCAGGGGTACGGCGAATAAGCTCCGACAACACATTCGCTCTCAGGGTGGGGCTATACCCCCATGAGCCGGCGGCGAGTGAACCCGCCCAATAGGAATATTGCACAAAATAGGGCTGGTCAAGATGGTATTTTTCGATAATTGTGTTAATAAAGGCTTCGGTTGCCCGTTCACCACCTTTACCGGGCGGTAAATATAAACGGGCACGAGCCTCAGGAGGGGTCAACATCATGCCGGAGTATAAAACCATTGTGATGATGATCAAAGAGACAAAGACGGAAAATATTCTACGAAATAGGAATTGCAGGAAGGGAGGCATGGCAGCTTTGCAGGTAATTTTACTCCACCTTCCCCTGAAATTCGCCGGGGTGGGTTTTATCTAAATTCGAAATTACTGAGTATAATTGCGCCATGTTGATGAACCCGAACCCAACCCCTCGAGCGGATAAATTTACCTGGTCTGGCTAGGTTCGTTTTTATACGTCCAAACGGCTCCCAGACCTGGCGAGCCGTTTTTTATTAGACAATGGACTATGGAACAACAATGGAAGAAAAAAATTTGACGATCAAAGATCTGACCATGAAAATGGACGAACTGGTCAAATCCAAAGGATGGTACGAAAAAGACAGCAAACGTCCGCAAACACCGCGCAACCTGGCCGTGTCGCTTTCGATCGAGGCGGCTGAAATTTTGGAGCATTTTCAATTTGGCGATGAAACAAAAAATATCGATGAATTGGGCAGTGAACTCGCGGATGTGACCCTATACCTTTTACAACTCGCTTCAGTTTCAGGCATCGATCTGGAAAAGGCAGTCTTGAAGAAAATTGAAGTAAATAAAAAGAGAGAATGGGATATTGAAAAATGATCAGGGATCGAAGGTCAAAAATCAGATGACCTTCAGTCCTTTAGATTTTAAGAGGTGAATTTATGAACATAACTGTGTTTGGCGGCGCACAACCGAAGGAAGGCTCGCCCGCGTATGAAGAAGCCCGCGAGCTTGGTAAAATGCTTGCGGGGCGTGGCCATGTCGTTACAACCGGCGGTTACATGGGAACCATGGAAGCGGTTTCCCGCGGGGCATCCGAGGCTGGCGGTTATGTTGTCGGTGTGACGTGCAAGGATATTGAAGATTGGCGCGGTTCGAAGGCCAATATCTGGGTAAAAGAGGAAAGAAAGAAGAAGACTTTGTTCGAAAGATTACAGTCCCTGATCGAGAGCTGTGACGCGGCGATTGCCCTTCCAGGCGGCGCCGGCACACTGGCTGAAATTTCCCTGATGTGGAATTTGATGATCGTGGAATCCCTGCCTCCCAGGCCTCTGACAC
>CAYLOW010000127.1:0-11244 GCA_964385315.1 uncultured Anaerolinea sp. | reverse complement strand
CATCAGTCACAAGTTAAGCATTTTTGACAGGCGTCAAGTAGTAAATTATGGGCAAAGAAGCCAATAGGTTTTAGTGTCTTGGCAGTTTTGGGACGCAAATTCGAAATTTTTTGAAAAATTCGACCAGACAACTGACGCAAGCGCATTCTGTCAAGCCTGCCGAAGTATAAAAACTGCTCAAAATTGCATCAAAATACCCTTGACATGACCTCGAAAACCTTAACTTGTAACCGATGGGTTTAGGGGTGTAAAAGCTGTTACAGAAAAACTATATGCTATGTAGAGCACGGCAGAGAGGACACTCATGGTCCAGGTACTTGCCCAAGCCAGTTCCAGTTGGGAAGCAGGATGATCCAGGCAACTCCGCAAAAAATAGCGATCAGGCTGAGTATCAATACTTCAACCGGGTCACCGAAGGTAAATACTGCCCATAGATCGCCGAAAAGGATCACTGTCAACAACCATAAAACCCCATTTAGTGTATTGCCATGTCGTATACGTGTGCCAAAAAGGAATGTAACTATCGTACTTAAAATCAGCCATATCGCTGATAGCGCCAGTGAATTCGTTAGCATTTTATTTACACCAAATGTAAGATTAGAATGAAAAATAATGCCAGGGCGATTAGCAATAATATAATCGCGCCGCCGATAACGATCCAGGCGCGACGGCGATCAATTAATTCACCCTGCTGGCGCAGAAGTTTTATTGCTGCGGTCAATGCCAGCGGAGCAAAGATCAGCGTGCCTACTCCTGCAGGGAGCAGTCCAAGAGCAGCCCATCCCAGCCAATTAATGGCCGTTCGCGCCGGCGGGGAATTTTGAGGTGGAAAGGATACTGCTGTGGCCCGATCTTTTGGATGAATAAAATGAAATTCAGCAGGTGTACAGATCTTGTAAATAAGATCTGTTTCACCCTGATAAGAAAGGAACGCATCCTTGCGCAGTAATTTTTGCATGGTGTCATAAAGTGCCTGTCGCGCAATTGCATCCTCCGGTGTCGTCATAAGTACCTGATTGAGAGTGGTAACTGAATTTTCCAGGGTGCCAAAGGGCTGGGCGGGGGGTGATAGTGAAAATGATTTGTCTCTGTTTTCCATATTGCTCTTTGTGAATTATTAAAGACTGGACGAACTCGGATCACCAACCCGCGCCGGGTGATCGCAGGCCCTTCGACTCCAACTTCATTGCCCAAAACCGCGGCCCTGGAGCAGGTGAACTAGGTGTAAATGTTGACCCAATTTAACCCGGAAAATGCTCGCGAACTTTTGCCGCGATTTGGCGGTCCGTCATCTTATCGACAGTTTCAATGACAATCAGGCGTTCTTTTAAGCCTTCATTTTCAATTCGTTTTTCCAGTTCTCCTTTGGCTTCGCCGGGACCAAAAATCTTGATGGAGTCGGCCTCACGAATGACTGCTATGATTTGGTCATAGAAGTTATTGAGGTGGTTCCCAAATTTCCGATCCAGCGAATCTTCGCCCATACCGTAGCCGTCTGAAAAGCGTACGTGCTTTTCCATACCTGAAACAATTTTCTTTACTTCTTCGCCTTCATCTGAAATGAGGACAATAACCGCCTTTCTGTGATCAATCCACAGGCCTGCTTGTTTTTTCATGATATTCTCCTTTTTCCTATTTTTATTCGGTCGTTTTACCATCAAATTTTTCGTTGTCTTTTTCCGCGTCGGCACGGGTATGGTGAATTATTCCGTCACGATGATTGGGCGGAGAATAGAGCGTATAGAGCTTCATTGGGGTAGTGCCGGAATTGATGATGTTGTGATTCGTTCCGGCGGGGACGAGCACGGAAAAGCCCGGGCTAATGATTCTGTGAATCCCGTCGAGAATGGCTTCCCCCGTTCCTTCTTCGATACGAAAAAACTGGTCAAGGGTGTGTACTTCCAACCCAATATCCTCCTTTGGTTTCAGCGACATGACAACGAGTTGGCAGTTTTTGGCTGTGTAAAGTACCTGACGAAAATCCGCATTCCTATTAGAGATATTTTCGATATTTTGTACAAAGCCTTTCATGATAATCCTCCAATTGGCGACTGTAACCTCGCCTGTAGTTAAATTGATTTAATAATTTGATGAGCTGACTTTCTTGAAATCAATAAATCCCTGTTCAATGTCAACGGATGTCAACTTCACGCGAAGGCGATCTCCAACATCCAGTCCCTCAAATCCCTGCATAAGTTTGCCTTCAACAGGCATGTCTAGCAGACGGACCCAGGTTCCTTTATTAGAAGCACCTGTAACGATCGAATCAAATTGCTCCCCGATTTTGGATTCTAGAAGTAATGCGGCTGCGGATTTTCCAACCTGCCGTTCCACTTTTTTTGCTGCATCTTCCGCCTGGGTGCAATGAGCAACCAGAATATCCAATTCCTCCTTACCATAGGGGACAGCCTCGCCGTTCATGGAAGCTTTCAACAATCGTTGTGTGATCAAATCCGGAAAACGGCGATTTGGTGCTGTTGAATGAGCATAGTCTTTTACCGCCAGGCCAAAATGGCCCGGGGCAATTCCGCCAGGGATTTCAGCAATATATTCGCCAGCGCCTAAAAGTTTGATGACAGCCAATGATAAGTCTGGAAATCGCAACGGATCCGCGGCTTTTTGCATAACAAGGAAATCATCCAATGCTTTTGAATCTGGCACCTCTGAAAGTACAAAATTGAGTTGTGCGGCGATTTCAACAATCCGATCCCATCGCTTTGGAATGCGTACGACCCGACGGACCGATGGAAAATTATTTTCTGACAAATAGCGCGCTGTCACGCCATTGGCGGCGATCATGAAATCTTCAATGAGTTCCTTGGCACAATTCTTTTCCTCGATTTCGAGCATGAGAAGTTGGTCGCCGTCAAATACCGGTTTGGCCTCAATGGTTTCGAGACTGAGTGCGCCATGAACGTGCCGGAAATCCTTCAATTTTTGTGCGGTTTTATTCTGCAATTTAAGATTTTCGGCCAGCCCTTTTACCGCACTAATCGCCCCGGGTTCCTCTCCATTCCCATCGAACCAGCCTGCCAGGCTGTTGTAGGCAAGTTTTGCATGGTTCCGTACCCAGGCACTGTAAATTTTAGAATCCTGAAGCGATCCATCTGTGTCGATTGACATTTCAACAATGATCGCAAGACGATCTTCATTGAAATTCAACGATGTAACATCAGTGGAGATTTTTTCCGGCAGCATTGGGAATATCTCGGCAGCAGTATAGACTGTGGTGGAGTTATGACGTGCATGTTCATCAATCGCAGAACCTGCTTTGATGATCGCGGCAACATCTGCAATGGCGACCATGATATTTATCCGGCCGTCCGGCAGTGCCTCTGCCAGGGTAAGCTGATCCAGGTCGCGGGAATCATCATTGTCAATGGATGCCCATAAAAAAGTCCGCATGTCGCGAACTGCCGCGGCATTGGTTGGATGAGGCATTTGGATCTGATCCAGCTCCCCGATTGCCGCGATGGAAAAATCCGGGAATAAACCCCGCTCAAGCATTGCCCGATGGGCAATTCTCTGTAAAATGGCACGATGATGTTTTTCATTTGTATTCATGGATCGACTCTTTTTGAGATGATTATTTTTGCCTGGCCTGCACAGTTCTTTATCCAGATGGGCTGCTTGAATGGCGGCATGATTTGTTTTCAGGCCTGCCGGGGTTATAACGGTTAATGGTGGTAATAAATCTGACAAGACAGTTCATTTCCTTGCCTTTGCTTACCAGTACAGTCTACGGTGCGTATATACGATCGGGTATATCAAAATGCCAAGAAAATCCATTATTAAACGAAATATGTTTTATTGAATATAAATTCCTCAATCTGAAAAGCAATGTATTTTCTTTGGAAATTATGCTTTTGGGTTATCGAGCAGTTGGCCTATCCTTTTGACCCGCTGCCGATTGGCTTCATGTTCTGCAACCCGCTTTTTAAACTCAAATTCATCAATAATTACAATATCGGGTGAGGTCCCGGCGGAAAGCAGTAAAAGGGCTTCGTCCCGAAGTTTGATATCGTCAAAGACTTTCAAGAATGCCCTAACAACCTGGCGCACGAATGTTTGATCTTCAATAACGGGAATTTCTGCGGTTGGTGAGGATGCGGGTACGGCTTTATCTTTATAAACTACCCTGACCGAAAGAATCCCGTTATCAACAATTGGGATGTCTATGTGCGTTGGCAGTTCTCCAAGTTGACCACGGTCAAGGACAAATGCATAGCGCAGACCATCGCTATTACAGGAAACGACCTGAACCTGGAGTTCATTTGCAAGATCATGCAACAGGTGCGGATCGAAGTAATCACTGAAAGGGATCGATGTGTGGGTGGCAATATAATTATTGTTAAGTATGCCAAATAAAACAACCATTCCAGTTTCCGGGTCCTGGGTTAATCGCCAGCGTTTGAATCGCGGTAATAGGCCCCATTTTGTCAGGACCGTCGATACCTGTGCCTTGATCCGCCTGGACCTCAGCGTGATCTGCCGCGGGTCAATTGTCTGTATTGTCATCTTTTTCCTTCTCGTCATTTGCGAGCAGTTTGTCCTTGACTTCATCGAGCCATTGCTCCACATGGTCATCCGGCTTTGTGACCCGGGAACTGTCATCAATAAATTCACTATCAAGGTACGTCTGTGAACCTGCTTGACGATAGCGTGGTGCTTCCGCAGCTGGTGGTGGAATTCTTTCCACGGGATCCATAAGCGTGCGCTGGCTGGCCTGCTGGATCTTTAACCAGCGCCAGAAAGCCCAAAGAAGTAACCCCCCCAGCAAAACAAGAAAAACCGGCAGGCACCACATCCATAAAAATGCTATTGGACCCTGTCTTTGTTCTTCACGCTGGCGTTCCTGATCCATATACCACTGCGATGTTGCAACGGCGATCTGGGTCTGGGTGGCGATGGTGTCCGCTATGGCTGTTTGAGTCCCTGCGGCAAGTTCGTTTTTAATATTCTGTGATTGGATGGCTTCTGCAGTCTGGGTGCCTGCTGACATGGTTGCCAACAGGTTGTACTGGGACTGTGTCATCGCTGCGCTTTGTGTTGAACCGGCAGAATTGATCGTCGCTTGTGCGTTGGCGCGTGCAATTTCTGCTGTAGCCGCGATCTGTGCGGCAATATAATTGGCATTGTTCTGTTCCTGGGTTAGAGCCACGCTCAACGTCGCGTTGGCAGCGTTGACAGTCGCTTGTGCATTTGCACGCAAGCTCTCAGCGGTAGCAGCAGCCTGGTTATCTCCGCTGTTTTTCGCCTGGGTCAGTGCAGATGCCAGGGTCGCCTGATCGCACGCAATACAGGGCATTTCCATGATCGCAGGTGTGGCTAAAACAACATCCATTCCCAAAGCTGCTGGCGTCACTGTCAGCCCATCGCATGCGGTCAGGGTAAACAGTAATAATATTAATATGAGCCTGGGAGAAAAATGCGGATTGCCACTCATGAAGGCCTCTTAATTCCCAGTGACTTGTGAAATTTCCTTCATCATGGCAGCGGCTTTTTTGGGATGGTCAAAATGGATCATCACGTCCGCCTGGGCGATAATTCCAAGTATCTTGTTGTCTTCATCCACGATGGGAATGCGGCGTAATTGATTTTTTGACATCGTATCGACTGCCTTTTGCAGATCATCCTCGGTATGGCAGGTGATCATCTTGCGCGACATCACTGTCTCCACTTTTGTGGATTTTGCGTCACGACCTTCTGCTATGATCTTCAAAGCCAGATCGCGGTCGGTGACGATACCGACTAAAATTTTAGTTTCCCTGTTCTCAATAACAGGGATCGAACCGACGTGCTCACTCTTCATTAATTCTGCCGCCTGGGAGGCGAGGTCGGTCGGTAAACAGCAAACGGGGTTCTTCGTCATCAGATCTTTACAATTTTTCATTATGATTTTCCTTTATTTTTTAGAAAACTTGGAACTATAAAATTCCCAATAGTTTTAAAATAACAAGTATGACTACAATGACCAGCAGGACGTGGAGGGCATTGCCTGAGCGTGGAATACCAGAGAAAACACTTGGCCCAAAATACCCGAGCAGCCAGAGGATGAGTAGAATTACAACAATGGTGTATAACATTGGATAGCTCCTTTATAAATCGATTTGTCCTACACTTCATCATATTATGAACACTCCCCGGCCGCATCCATCAGCCGGGGAGTGTTGTCCTCCGCCACTTGGGGGAGGGTATTGATGCAAGCTCATGTCCATTCTAAAAGCCGGGGATATTATTTTGTAATGACGGCAGGAACACAGGTAAAACCGAACCCGAGAGAATAAGAGTCTTTTACGCCGTCCTGATTAGGGATGAATTTTCCGGATGCGTCAAGCAGGTCCATGTCGGGTGAAAGGATGATCATCACAAGGGGATTTGTCTCAATTTCCTTGACAGTAATGGTTCCATTTTTGTCTGAGTCGAAAGTCAGCAGAAGCGTATTTGCCATGGTCTTGTCAACTTTTATGATTTGATTGAGTCCGTCAGCGATGGCTGGAAGAAGTTTGCTGCGGAATTCATTGGAAGATATACCGCCGCCCAATTTACCGTTCCTGCAGCCTTGTTCACTCAAGTCTGCTTCGAGGTGTACTCCGAGCAAATCCATTTCCACCAATTGCCCGAGAAGGACAAACTGGACTTTAACCGCACCAGGACCGCCTTTGAAGTGACCGTTCGTGACAGAACCGATCAAAGGCATATTTAAAGGGGCCGCGGAATCAATTGAGAACCTGTCAGTGCCATCGAATTTTGGCGCTGATGGATTTTTTTGCCCAGGGGAAATGGTCCAGGATACATTGGTATCGTTAAGTACATTATCGGTTTTTACCATGTGAAGCGAGACCAGCTGTCCGGCATCAACGGACTGGTCAAGGGTTGACTGTAACTCGATGCCCTGAACTGTAGAAGTGATCAGTGTAAACAAATCTCCAAATTTATTATCAAGGGTTTTGTTTGTATCCTCATCCACATTGACTGCGAAGGCTTGTGTCTGCTCCTGTGTTGTCGGGATTTGCAGTTTGTTGGTAACAAAGAAATATTCCATACCGGTTGCGGGTACAACTACAGCAGTTGGTTCCGGCATGGGAGTGGGAATTGCCTTCGGTACATTGCAAGCTGCCAATGCAAATAAAATAAGACTGGCATTTGCCGAAATAAAAATATTTTTCATTTTCATGTTTAATTTCCTTTTTTAATATCCCTTGCGGGTGGTTGGATGCAGCATATATATTCCTTGCAATCTAAGCCGGGGGCGCCCCAGTGTTTCAAGCTTGTTCACTTATCATATAAAAAATATTCCCCGATCACATCCATCCACTGGGGAATATTTATCTCGTCCATTTGGGGGAGGGGTGCTTCATTTTTACCGACAGCCATGGACAATTGTGCTGGTGGTCGCCTGCCAGTTCCTGTTGAAAGCCTCGATAGAATAGCTAATCGTTTCTCCTGAGGCTACATAAGAAACATCGACATAATATGTGGAGTTCGGCTCAAGGGTTTTGATCACCAATCCATCCCGATAGACTTTATAGCTTTCCTCACTATCAGAGTGGTCTGTCCAGCCCAGGTTCATTGTCATGGTGCCGCCGCCAACAGCAAGTTCACAGTTGTAGGAATAGACGGACCAGACAGGTGTATTAGGCGGAATGTGTTCAGGTGGAAGGGTGGCAGCCGTCAGGTGTAAATCAAGGGGCGGGGTAACTGTTAAAACAATGGTCTGAATCGGTTTGATCTGCAAGGTCATACCTGCGGTTTGTATCGGATTTTCCTTATTCGTTCTGCCTGCCGCTGGCAAGTTACAGGATGAGGCAATGGTCACAAATGTGATGGATATTATTAGAAGTTTGAGCGTTTTCAAATTTTTCTCCCGGATTGAAAATCTTACATACATCAAAACGTCCCAAAAGGTCTCTGAACAAATATTGTTTACCAATAAAACTTTTGGGACGTTTCTTGTAGGACAATATCATTATATTTATTACCTTTCTCAGACGCATCCATCAGCTGGGGCATATTTGTCTCGGCCATTTGGGGGAGGAGCAAAACTGTTATTCAATGTTTTTCAAGAGCCATTGAACATGAATATCAAGCGGAATACCCTTCGGAAGAAAAAAGTTAAAGGACGTAATGACTGCTTTGTCCAGCATTTGACCCCACCTGGCAAACCCACTCCCCAATTGACTATTCAGGCAATACCAATTATTTACCTGATGTAACCACCCCATCACTGCCGTCTATGGGGTTAGAAAGGTGGAATTTGTCAGTTGAGTCAGGTAAAATTCTCAAAGAGAGGATTGGTTCAGCTTTTTCAAGAAGATCTGCAAGCCGCTCCATACTGCTGACCACCAATCGCGGGGGAGGCTCTTCCATTTCTTTGATGACAGCCATCAGACGAGATTGCCGTTCCTTAAGGTCAGAAATCTTAACCGCTGCTCCTGAATCAAACCGGTTGCTGATCAGCAGATTCCACAATATCTGGCATACAGCGGAAACGGGCGGAGCCACCAGGATACCGATCAGGCCAAAAGCATCAGCCATGGCGAGTAATATGACCAGGGTCAAAATGGGGCTATCCCATTTGCGTTTGAAGAGATGGGGCTCGACCCATACTTGTAGTACAACTAAAACCACCAGCGTATAGATTATGGTAAACAGGCTGAGTTGAATACTGGTTAATAATCCCATTAACAAAGGCATGATCATTGCCAGGGGGGCACCCACCACGGGAATCAACCATGCCAGCGCACCAGTCAAAGCCATCAGCACCGGGTAACGAGAGCCAAGAAGCCAATACCCGAATCCCAACAATACTGCTGCCAAAAAGCTTTGAGCGATCTCACTTCGGATGTAAGTTCCAAGCTCGGTCTCTATCGTCCGCCATGCACTGCGTGCTTGTTTTCGTTTTTCAGCAGGAAGTAGTGAAAGCCAAAGCCGTTCAAAATGAATTTTGTTCGTACTCCAATAGATGGTAAGAAAAAGAACAAGCAATGTGACGCTCACAATGCTGCCAATTCTTTCAGTCATACTGAGAACAGCTGTTAGAACAAATTGACCCTGTTTGTCGGTGACGGCTTCAATGAGTTTATCCGGTGTCGGCAGCCAGGTGACCAGCGTACGTTGGAAAGAACTACCCTGCAGCCACGGCGGAAAAACCCAGCCACCCTGCACTGATAGTGTTTGGGCTGCCTGTTGAATATCACTGACCGCAAACCTGCCGATATGGAAGAACAGGAAACCAAAAACGCAAAGACCGAACGCGTAAAATAACACCAGTACCATTCGCATCGCCAGTCCACGCTGTTTCCAATATATGATCAGCGGGCGAACGGTTGCTGCAAGTGCCAGGGAGACCAGAGCATAAACCACGGCGCTGCGAAACTGCCAAAATGCCAGAAGCGCCAGCAGGGTGGTCATTACCGCTGTTCCCAGCACCAGCAGTTGCATTATCATGGCAGACCCTCCAAATTGCCACCATCCTGCGACAAGAGGGCATCAAGGTCGGTGGTGATCGTTTCGATCTCATCCATCACCTGATCGATCTGCTTGACCATCATAACTGAGCCTCTTTTTTTAAGACGCGCCTGTTTACGCAGGTCTTTGGTTAGATCCAGCGCCTCATAGCGCAAACGGCTGGCATAATCTCGTCCAGCGGAGACCTCCTGGTCAACTGTTGCAGGATAAAAGATATAGTGGTTGAGCACAAGCTGAATTATGGCTGCCATGGGAATCGCCATTAGCGCGCCGGTAATACCATAGAAGGAGCTAAAAGCAAAAATCGCCAGTATCGTGACGAATGGATTGACTCCCACCGCCTTGCTCATAACACGCGGTACAAGCAGGCTGTTCTCCAGTTGCTGGATAACTACCGTCGCGACAATGACCCAGATCAATTTATCAGGTCCCAACGAAAGCGCCACAAGCGCCGCGGGAACAGCGCCCAGCAGAGGACCGACCATCGGGACAGCTTCAAGGGCGCCGGCCACAAGCGCCAATACCAAGGCATTTGGCAGACCGATCAGCAGGTAGGCGATTAACGCCATAATCCCAATCACCAAACAAAGAAATCCCTGGCCGACGATATAGTAACCAACCTTGGCTTCCATCGCTGAAATCAATTCACGAATATTCTCGCGGCGGTTTTGTGGAATCAAAAGCAGGAGAGACTGGATGGTCCGCGGTCCATCCAGTGTCCAGTAAAAAGCCATTACGAGAGTCACGATAGCAGTAAAGAAAAAATGGCCAATAGATGTAACGTAGCCAAATACCTGCCCGGCTGAAGTCATCATTTCCTCTCCGGTTTGCCGGACCGGCTTTATGCTTGGCAAACTGGCGGGCAGGAAATCACTTAAATTAGCCAATAATTGGTTTGGATGATAAACCATCCATTCGCGCAGACTCTGATAGTAACCTGGCACTGCAGCTGCAATCGTGTTGGTTTGCTCAACGATTAAAGGCGATAATAGCACCACGAAGACCACCAGAAAAGTGAACAGCAAAAAGAATATAAGAAGCACTCCAGCTATGCGCGGCACCCCCCGTTGATGTAGCCAGGCTACGATCGGTCTGATGACCGTGCCGATTACGATGGCGATAAAAAGAATAAATATGACCTTGTTGAAACGATAGATCAGCCAGAATCCGAATAAGACAGAAACCAGTACAAGTGTTGCCCACACAACCTTACGGAATGTCCAGTCAAACGGTTCTGAAGGTTGAATAGGGGCTATCATTAGTAAACCTATTGGCTTGCCAGCCGATGGGATGCCGTGGTTCGCCCAAGTAAAAAGGTCAATACAAACCCGGCAGCAAATCCGCCAATATGAGCCATATACGCCGTTCCACCTGTATCTGCAGTTTGGGCAATCGAACCAATGCCGCTAAATAATTGCAGGACTATCCATAACCCAATCACGATCAGCGCAGGCATTTGAATAATTCGTTGACCCTGCAAAACTCTAACCCTGCCTTGCGGGAATAACATTATATAAGCGCCGAGCACGCCCGCAATTGCCCCGGACGCACCTAAATTTGGGATATTCGACCCGATGCTGAACATTAACTGGGCAAAGGTTGCCGAGAGTCCGCAGAGCAGATAAAAGACCGAAAATTTTATGGATCCGAAGCGATCTTCGACATTATCGCCAAATATCCATAAATAAAGCATATTGCCGCCCAGATGAACCCATCCGGCATGCATAAACATTGAAGTAAAAAGTGTCGGAAAATCACTGACTGGATTGCTTA
>CAYLOW010000126.1:0-11245 GCA_964385315.1 uncultured Anaerolinea sp. | reverse complement strand
TGAACGACGATTTTGATGACGACATATAAGAGATAAGGTAGTGAAATCATGCAGATGAAAACCAAAAGCAGCTATAAATTAACTACTATCTTCCCAGCGCGGTACATATCTGATATACGGGTATAAGTTCAGACCCGCCGAATTAATGCCCAGATAGGGAATAATTAATCAACTGCAATTCAACGCCCTGTAAATAGGGGCGTTTTCATTTGATCAGTCTGATCCATGATCAATCCTGGTGAACCAGTAAAGTTATTTTAACAAAAATCGGAACCTGAATTTTCTGGTTCAAAATTGACCGGGTGAACAAGCTCCAAACATTTACTAAACATCTTTCTGCTATCATCGGGTTATGAAAACGATCCTCGTTGCCGACGACAAAGCCAATATCCGCAATCTTGTGCGTGATTATCTTGAAGCCGAGGGCTTTCGCTTCTTCGTTGCCGCCAATGGGCGCGAAGCCCTTTATGCCGCCCGTGCCGAAAAGCCCGACCTGATTCTGCTCGACATTATGATGCCCGAAATGAGCGGATACGATTTCATCAAGGCCTACCGCAAGGAAAGCGAAACCCCCGTCATCCTATTGACGGCCAAACTCGATGAAACCGACAAAGTCCTCGGACTCGAACTTGGCGCCGATGATTACGTCACCAAGCCTTTTGGGATGAAAGAACTCGTTGCCCGCATCAATGCCGTGATGCGGCGTGCGCATCTTTCCCCGCCCGAACCTGATACGCTTAAGATCGGCGGCATCCATCTTGATAAAGATGCCCGCGCGATCACTGTCTCCAACCTCTCTGTGAACCTAACCCCCTCCGAATTTGACCTGCTCTATGTCCTAATGTCCACCCCGGGACGGGTCTTCTCACGTTCTGAACTGCTCCTCAAACTGCAGGGAACCACCTTCGAAGGCGTCGAACGGACAATTGACGTTCACATCCGCAACCTGCGCACCAAGATCGAGCAGGACCCATCCAACCCGCAATACATCCAAACCGTGTTCGGGGTTGGGTACCGCTTTCGCACATAAAACCGCACCGTTGTCGTGTCCCCCAAGGGAACCCCTATGAAACTCACCCACAAACTTACCATCGCCTTCCTGCTCATCAACCTGATCGTCATCGGACTTGTGGCAGCATTTATCCGGGGCAGGGTTTACTATGAATTCAATCAATATCTCGAAAATCAACAGCAAAATGAATATATCGTTGCGGCAACCGCCTACTACCAATCCAACAATTCGTGGATTGGTAGTGACTCATACCTGCGCGAAAAACAGCTGCCGCCGCTGACCGATTCCAACCCGCCGCCCCAACCCTACGCCCTTATTAATATAGACCGCACTGTGATTGTTGCCAGCTTGCCTTATGTCGTTGGCGAAAAAGTGAAAAATGGGGATATCGAAAAAGGCATCCCGATCAAAATCAACGGACGAATTGTTGGCACGGTCATCGCCACGGGTCAGCCACTGGCCCGCAAGCCCATCGACCAAAAATATATCGATCGGATCAACCAGGCTTTGTGGGTCGCAGGCCTGGGCGGCACCTTCCTCGCGCTGGTCCTGGGATTATTAATCGCACGTTCACTGACCCGCCCGATCCATGAATTGACCGTTGCCACACACGCAATGGCGCGGGGGAAACTGGCACAACAGATCAGTGTGCACTCAAATGATGAACTTAGTGAACTGGCTCTGTCCTTCAACCGGATGAGCGCTGACCTTGCGCGGGCTAATCAATCCCGCCGGCAAATGACCGCTGACATTGCCCACGACCTCCGCAACCCATTGACCGTGCTCAGTGGTTATCTCGAATCGCTGCAGGATGGCAATCTCAAGCCGACCCCCGAACGGTTTGCCACAATGCAATCAGAAGTGCAGCACTTGCAAAGACTTGTCGAAGACCTGCGAACCCTTTCACTGGCTGACTCAGGCGAATTGAAACTATATCTTGAAGCGGTTTTACCTGCCGAGCTGCTCGAACATGTCGCTTCGGCATATCGCCCGCAAGCAGAACTACAAAAGATAGATCTTCGCGTCGAGGTTAAAGCAAATCTGCCGGAAGTCAACCTTGACCCGGCACGCATGGAACAGGTGCTCGGCAACCTTGTCAGTAACGCGTTGCGCTACACACCCGAAGGCGGGAAAATCCTTTTATCGGCGAAGCAGGTCCAGGGGAAGCTGATCATGCTCGTCAAGGATAACGGCAGCGGCATCCCGGCCGAGATCCTCCCTCATATTTTCGAGAGGTCGTATCGCGGGGATGAATCCCGAAGCGGAACCGAATCCGGGCTGGGGCTGGCGATCGCGAAGTCAATTGTTGAACTGCACGGCGGAAGTATACATGCTGAAAGTGATGAAACTGGAAGCAGGTTCTCCATCACAATGATCTGTTAAATTCCCACCCCAATCATCGCAGCGCGGAAAATTTTAATGAAAACTTATTTGTTGCCAGGTGCCCATAGGTCCAAGGTACATCCCAAAGCAAGGTTTGAAGGTTTGTAATCTCAATCAGGTTCCATTGAAAGGTTTACCCGGCTGGGGCATTCAATCCGGATCTGGAATATGGGAGGGGATTAATATTCTGTCTCCGCTTAACTTTGCACTTCCTCCTCACCGCCCAGCATGGCAAGAACATTTGATAGCGGCACCACTTCGCCCATGTAACGTTGGATATCCTCCAGGCTCGCCTCATGCAGGTGCTTATAGTTGGAATTAACCGCCTCGCGAGGGATGACCACCCGGTAGCCATACGCAAATCCATCCTGGGCGGTGGCCCGTACACAAACATGGGTCTTGACCCCAACAATCACAATTCGCTCCACTCCCGCCTCGCGCAGCAATAGATTTAGGTCTGTTTCGAAAAAACCGGAGAAACGACGTTTGCGCACCACATATTCTGTCGTGGGTTGTACATTCACTCCTTCAACAGGTTCGGAATCAAATTCTCCCAGAAAACAATGCGGGGGAAGTTTCTTCCATTCAAAATCCATCTCCCGGGCTGCTGGATGATGGCCTTCCATTGCATGCACGATCACCGATCGATTTTCGCGGGCGGTTTGCAAAAGCAATAGAATATTGGTCAGGGTGGACGCGTATTCGGGTTTGAAATTTTTTCCCTGGGGATGAAAAAAATCATTTATCACATCCACCAGGATCAACGCTGTTTTCATCTTTACCTCAAAATTTCAAAAATATTATCTGCGGATGGAAAGCGCCATACGGCGATAGGTGTGGCGTTCACCGCGAATCGCCAATGAGTAGCTCATAATATTTTCCGGAGAAGGCATGCCTGAAAGCCCGGCTTCATCCAGGCGGTGAACATCAAATCCAAGCATTTTCGCCTGAATCGCCAATTGGATCATGGCTTCACGCGGGCTGCCTTCCACGGATCCGGTTAATATAGCCCAGGCGAGACCACCTTCCGCGTGAATACAATCTACCAATCGTGCAGTCGCATCCAACATCCAACCTTGCTTGCTGCCGGGAAGTGGAAGCCCGACTCCCATAAATCCACCCTGCAGCAGGGGCTTTAACGTATCTGCAAATGCTTCGATCTCCGCCGCCGAGCGGGGAGGCAAGGTGGAGGCGGAGGTAACCGCCACCGGCATGACCTTGTTGCCCAGGTGGCTGTGGACCCACATGCCTGCAGATCGCATTTGCTCCAACGTCCCACCATAGGCGGGCTGGTTGATCATAAAAAAAATATCTGCTCCCTGTTCGCAGGCAGTGAAGGCGATCTCCGGGGTAAATGCGCGTCCGGCTTTTTGAGAGGGTATATTGGAGCCAACCAACAGGTTGATCCCAACAGGCCTGCCGATCAGATTCTTTAAACCGGCAAGAGGCGCGTTGGATCGCATCAGTGAATCGGGTGCCCCCAAAATCACTGGTGAGGGTGGATCATAGCGATCCAGCAGGATCATATCAGCGCCAAGTGAAGCGGCCAGTTCTGCGTGTGTAATGCCGTCTACCGGGGGCTGGTCTGTACAAATGACCTCAACGGCTAAAGCCCTGCCCTCCCCTTTTTGAATACTGTTAAATAGATCTGCGGCATTCATCGCCGCGAAGTCACTGGCAGCTGCGTCGAGAATTCGAACTGTCATTGCCTGTTCATTTCCTGGCCGAACGAACCGCGGTCATAAAGGCTGTTGTTACTTCAGCGGATACTTCGTTCTCCGCCTTCCCGCCTGTTTTCAACGCGGAACCAACAATGGCACCATCAGCAATGCGCAGGACCTCGCTGGCATTGGCGGCGGTCGTACCGCTTCCCACCACCACCGGAATGCGTGCAACCTTCTTCGCCTGGGCCACTGAACCCAGGGGCGTCGCCTGTCCGGTGGCTGCCCCGGTAACGATCAATACATCAGCGCCCGCAGCCTGGGCATCCAAAGCAGATTGTTCGATGGATTGGGGCAGCAAGTTGCGGGTGTACTTGGTTTGGATATCCGCCCATAATGCGACACCATTTGCCCCCAGTTGTTGACGGTACCTGCGGATCTGTGCGGAACAGGGAAGGACCTGGCCCTGGGCCATGATCACAGTATCCACAAACACTTCCACCCGAATGAAGTCAGCCCTACAGGCGTGCGCGATGGCCACCTCAGACTGCCAGGCATTAAACTGGCAATTCACACCCACAGGCATGTTCACAGCATGGATGATGTCACGTGTGACCCCTGCCATAACAGCCAGTTGGACGGCGCTTAGTTCGGCAGGCAGATACGGTTCATCGCCAAAATTTTCCACAATCAGTGCATCAACTCCTGCAGCCTGAAGGACAGCCGCCTCCCGTGCAGCCCGTTCGTAGATCGCATCCAGATCACCCAGATAGGCAGGGGATTCCGGCAGCGGCAAAAGATGGATCATGCCCACTATGGGGCGGGTAGTGGTAAACAAACTTGAACCTGCCATTTACACCTCATTCAGGATCATACATCAGCCCGGGATACGGACCATGAAATGTGATCATTCAGGCTTTTTTATTAATACACGTACGTGTTTCCATTCCGTGTATGAATCCATGCCTTGCTGGCCAAGCTCGCGCCCCATGCCGCTCTGCTTCATACCGCCAAAAGGCGCGCGAATGTCCGTGATATCGTTAATGTTAATTCCCACCCCGCCGGATTGGATGCGTTCCGCAGCATACATCGCAGTGTTCAGGTCATTCGTAAAAACGTAAGCCGCGAGACCATACGGGGAGTGATTGGCCATGTCAATACCCTCATCGATGCTCTTGAAGATGGCAATTGGCGCCACAGGGCCAAAGGTTTCCTCCTGCATCACGCGCATATCGGGTGTGACCTCTGTTAATACGGTCGGTAAATAGAAATATCCTTTCGAGAACTGCTCACCCTCCGGTTCATGCCCGCCGGTAAGCACACGCGCCCCTCTTGAAAGGGCGTCACTGACATGTTCGCGTACGGTCTGCCTGCCGGATTCAGAGATCATCGGTCCCAGGTCGGCATCCGGATTTTCCAGACCGTCAGCCACCTTCAATTTTCTGGCAGCAGCCGCAAATTTTTCTATGAACTCGCCCGCGATCTGCTCCTGCACAAAGATCCGATTCACACTAATGCAAATCTGACCTGCATGGGAGAATGCTCTTCGCAATGCCTGGCTGACGGCCAGTTCCAGATCGGCATCCTTGAAGACCAAAAATGGGGCGCTGCCGCCCAACTCCAATGTGACGGGTTTTAATTGTTTGGCGGCTTCCTGGGCGATCCACAAGCCGGTACTGGTGGAGCCTGTAAATGCGATCTTGCGGCTTAGTGCATTGGTCACCAGCTCTGAACCCACTGAACTTCCAGGTCCTGTAACCAAATTTAATACACCTGCAGGAAGTCCGGCTTCAACAAAACAACGGATAAACTCGGAGGCTGCCAGGGGCGCCTCAGACGGCGGCTTAATCACCATGGTGCAGCCCGCTGCCAGTGCAGGCCCGACTTTCCATGAAAGCAGATCCACTGGAAAGTTCCATGGGGTGATGGCAGCCACAACCCCTATCGGCTGACGCATGGTGAAGCTGTGTGTGGGCGCGCCATCCCCCTCAAAATGCATGCCAAAATTGCGCCGTGCTTCCTCTGCGTAATAGTCGATCACATCGGCCGTAAATTGCAATTCCTTGTTGGAGTCTTTTATCGGCTTACCCTGCTCTGCGGTAAGTAAGCGGGAAATTTCGCCAATTCGGCCTCGGAAGATGGCAGCCGCTGCGTGCATGATCTCGCTGCGTGACCGTCCAGACTGGCAGCTCCATAATGGAAAAGCATCATGCGCAGCCTGCAATGCTGCCTGGGTGTCAACTACCCCCGCCTTTGCGCATAATGCCACAGGCTCCCCCGTGGCCGGGTTGATGACCACAAAGTGCTCGCCGCTTTGGGCAGGCGAATATCGGCCATTAATTAATAGTTCGTACTGTTTCATTATGACATCCTTTTAAAGCCAGATCAGCTGGAATACATTAACTCGCAAAGGTAACCAATCCATTCAGCGCGGCCGAAATCAGCAGGCGCTCTTTAGCCGTGCGCGTCTCGCCATCCAGAAAAAGCGTACGCTGGCCGGCATGGACAGTAACCAGGCATATGGAAGCAGTCGGGATTCCAAGAGCCCTGCCTGCGTTGAAGATCAACGATGTTTCCATATCCGATGCCAGTACATTCCGGCGAATATAAGTATCCCAATCCTGGGTTTGAGGGCGTCCAACCAGGTCGGGGGAAAGATGCGTATAAAAGCCATCAAAGGTGACGCTCAACCCGATATTGACTTCCAACCCCTCCTTTTTGGCTGAGTCGATCAGGGCATGCTGCAAAGCCCAATCTGGAACAGCCGGATAGGAGGCAGGCAGGTAACACCTTGATGTGCCTTCCTCGCAAACAGCGCCGCTTGGAATGACAATGGAGCCCATGCTCGCAGCCAGTCCCATCATGGTGCCAAACCTCACCACTGCGCGGGCGCCGATTTGTTTTAATTCCTCAAGTGCGATCGCAGTGGAAGGGCCGCCGATTCCAGCCGAAATGATCGAAACACGCTGCCCCAAATACTGGCCCGTGGCGATGCTGTACTCCCGATTTCGGGATACAAACTCAAATTGCGGGAATACCTGGGTAAAAAATTCCACCCGGGCCGGGTCCCCGCACAGAAGGATCAAATCACCTGTTGTTTCAGGAGTGGCATGGAGGTAAAGGGTAGGAGTACTCATTTGTCACCTATTCAAAAGATTTATGAAAAAAAGTTTGATATCGTTCCGAGAGCTGCGCCCAGTCGGGCAAATTGGTTTGGCAGCCGACTGCTTCAATTACAAAGGAAGCCAACACTGCCCCAAGACTTGCACAGGTCTGCGGGGAAAAGCCCTTGAAATAACCAGCCAGGTAACCAGCGGTAAAGCCATCACCGGCTCCGGTGGAATCCTTAAACAGAACCGGAGGTACAGAGGGGACATGAACCATGCCTGTCCGCGCAAGCACATCACTGCCGTGAATGCCGTGGGTAAGAATTGCCGTTTGGTTTTCTTCCAGCAGATCCTCGAGTGAGACAGCACCCATCACGTTCAACAGGTATTGGCACTCTGCATCATTCATGAACATCAATCTGGAGGTACGCATCAATCGGCCAAGCTGTTCGGGCGGATATGCTTGTACATCCGATTTTAATTGCCAGAACAGGGGAACCCCCGCCTCGATCACTTGATTAACAAATTCCTGGTTATAGTGGGCCGCGCCAACGGTCAATAAACAGGCACGGGTCTGCTCCAATCCCGTTAATCCAAGAGGCGGCTTCCAGTCACCGGCTGCACCGGGAAGAAAGAACAACTGGTATCTTCCGGCTGGGTTTAGAAAAACATAAGTCCGTGAGGTTACCGAGCCTGGCAGGTGGATGATATTTTCCATCCTGACACCCATGGAATTTAAGGTTTGTGCATACTCCAGACCCTCCGGATCATCCCCCAGTACAACTGCCGTTCCGACATCAAAACCCAGTTTCGCCAGGGCAGCTGCGACATTGAGACCACAGCCACCATGGGTACCGCTTGATGAAAATGTCTCCAGGATGGCAGTTTCATCTTCCAATGGGCTGCGAGAGACATTATAAATGTAATCGATCGATGCATAACCGGTTGTCAGAAGATCAAGGGTCATAGAACCTGCTTATTCTGTTTTTTGCGGATCGAGATCAGGACCAGGATGACCACAACGATCAGATACGGCAGCATTTGCAGTAACTGAGGTGACATCCCGGTTCTTACCTGTACACGAAATTGCAGCGCTTCAAACATGCCAAATAGCAGACAGCCAATAGCCGTAAGCCCGGGGGCTCCATTCCCAAAGAAGACTGCTGCCAGGGCAATAAAGCCGCGCCCATTGGTCATACTATCTGTAAATAATGCCAGGTCCCCGATCGAAAGCTGGGCTCCTGCCAGCCCGGCCAGCAGGCCTCCCAAAAGAATGGTTTGATATTCAACCCGCCGCACGGCGACCCCTGCCGTTTTAGCAGCTTCTTTATGCTCCCCTACAGCGCGCAGATGCACGCCAAAGGGCGTTTTATACAATATCAACGAAGTCACCAGCACCATCAGCCATGAAAGATAAACCAGAATACCATGCCCCGATAAAATGCTTCCAAGGATAGGGATACCCTTAATGATTGGAATATCCCAGGAAGGCAGCGGGTTGACGTTATCCGGAATGAATGCGCCGCGGGTATCAAAAACCACGGTCAACAGATAAGCCGTTAAACCCAACGCCAGAATATTAATTGCCAGGCCAGCCACGATCAGGTTGACCCGCAGATCGATCACAAACAGCGCAAAGACCGCTGATAGCATCAGGGACAGTAACACGGCTGCCAGCAATCCCAGCCAGGTGTTGCTGAACTGTGCAGCAAACACCACCCCGGCAAAAGCGCCAAACAACATCAATCCCTCCAGCGCGATATTGAGCAGGTTGACCTGTTTGGATAATGCGCCTGCCATCGCGGCCATGATCAGCGGCGCACTAACACGCAGCGTGGAATATAGTACATTAATGACGAATTCCATTTCGTTTCCTCCGCAACCAGCTCCAACTGAATTCCATTGCCGCAAAGAAGATCACGGTCGCCTCTAAAACCCGGATCAGATCACGAGGTACATCTGTAAACAATTCCATGGTGGAACTTCCGCTGCGCAGGATTCCAAATAAGAGAGAAGCAATTAACACTCCAATGGGTTCGTTGCGCGCAAGCAGCGCGATGGTAATCCCGGTAAAACCGAAGCCTGGTGAAAAATTGGCGGCGAAGCGGTAATGCACGCCGAGCACCTGAACAGCCCCGGCCACGCCGCCCAGCAGGCCGCTGATGAACATGACCTTTTCTATGATCTTTTCAGTGGGCATCCCCATCCATTTTGAAAAGATCGGGTTATCGCCGACGGAACGCAGCTCATAGCCAAGATTCATACGCTTCATTAAAAAATAGATCACAATGACTGCCGCCAATGCGATCAGAAATCCGGAGTTGAACTGAGACCCCGGCATGAAACGATTCAGATGGGCTGCAGGGGCGACTTCCTCAGACATGGCATTGGCCATGCCGGGAACTTTGAACGGATAATTAACCAGATAACTGGTATATAAAATTGCAACATAATTCAACAGGATGGTGGTGACCGTTTCATCCACAGCCAGCCGGGCTTTCATGACTCCCGGAATATACGACCAGATACCACCCACTCCCGCCGCCACCAGTATGCAAAGTGGGATCAGCAGCCACCCGGGTAAACTGGTAAAGGTGAACCCCACCCAGGCTGCGGCGAATGCGCCGAGATAGAGCGAGCCTTCCACACCTACATTGAATACACCCGCCCGAAAGGCAATGGCGGCGGCCAACCCGGTAAAGATAAGCGGGGTTGCCGCCAGCAGGCTGTTCGCGATCGCAGAAGGATCTCCCAATGCAGAGGAAAACAGAGCCCCATAAGCCTGAAGCGGGTCTTTGCCTGAAAGCTTCATGACCAGTGCGCCCATCAGCAATGCCACCAACAGGGTCAGGATGATTTTCAGGATCTCAAATATCTGAGTAGCCCAAGAAGAAGTAGTTTTCAATGCCTCGCTCCCATCGTGATAATCCTGTCTGGTTAACTTTCCGGAGTTAGATGCCCCGCCATTAACAACCCAAGGCGTTCATAGGATGCATCTTCCGGCATAAGTTCTCCCACCATTTGCCCCTCAAAGATAACGAGGATACGGTCGGATACCGATAAAATCTCATCCAGGTCGGCAGAAAGCAACAGGACTCCCACCCCTTCCATTTTCATGTGGACTAGTTCCTTGCGTACAGATTGGGAAGAAAGTACATCCAACCCGCGCGTTGGCTGGGCCGCGACCAGCAGCATTGGCTTATCAGCCAGTTCACGCGCAATGATGACCTTCTGGGCATTGCCGCCTGAAAGGGTGGAAACACGCGTGCCGGCATTCTCGGCTTTGATCTGATATTCGCGGATGCCGGTATTTGCAGTATTATCCAATTCAGCAAAATTTTGAACACCCAGGCGCGAAAAACGCTTTTGAAAATAACGCGTGGCGCCGATGTTTTCAGCAATACTTCCCAGCAGGTTAAGACCCTGCCGCCGCCTGTCTTCGGGAATTAATGCCAGGCCGATTTGACGACGCTGACGTAAAGTGGCGTGACTTACATCCTGACCGCCCAAAAGGACCCTGCCATTAGCCTGACGCAACCCGACCAGCGCTTCGATCAATTCACTTTGACCGTTGCCTTCCACACCGGCTATTCCGACGATCTCTCCTGCCCGGACTTTAAAACTCACACCCTTAAGCGCCCGCAGACCGCGGTCATTCAACGAACTGAGATTGTTCACATCCAGGACAGTCTCGCCCGAAGCTTCCGCACGCTGGCTTTGGAAGATTTCCACCTGCTGTCCCATCATCAGGCGGGTAATTTCAATTTCATTAGTGTCTGCGACATTCAAAGTTCCAGCGACCTCTCCGCGCTTGAGAACGGTTGCCCTGGAACATAAATTCATGATCTCATTTAATTTATGCGTAATAAAAATAACGATATGACCGCTATCCACCAGGCGGTTAAGCACCACGAACAGCGCGTCTATCTCCTGAGGGGTTAAGACTGCGGTCGGCTCATCCAGGATCAGGAGCTGAGCCTGGCGGTAAAGAAGTTTAAGGATCTCAACACGTTGTTGTACCCCCACAGATAGTTCAGCCACCGGCCGATCCGGGTCGACTTGCAGGCCATACTTTTCGGATA
>CAYLOW010000125.1:0-11245 GCA_964385315.1 uncultured Anaerolinea sp. | reverse complement strand
ACGTGCTCAAAAGAGCACGTTTTAATTACCAACCACGGATTGTGGCTGTACCCAATAATAAATTGACCATAAGCCCTTTCGCTCTTGTATTCTATGTATCCGTATGCTTGAAATTTTTTAGTTACTATATCTGGATATAGCGCAACTGCCATAGTAGTAGGGTCGGGGAGATCAAATCCATCTTTTCCCCAACCTTTGTTGAATTCAATGAGTGAGGCGTTACAGCGAACTGTAAATTCGCCTAAAACTCCTAAGGAATTTAGATGGGCAATGTCTGAACGATTTATAAATGTTTCTGCCATACACACATCCCAACCAACGACTGTTTTTACGAAATTCGCCTGCATAACCAAGTGAACTGCTTCTGCGTCTACATAAAAGTTGAATTCGGCAACAGGAGTTATATTTCCTGCTCCCAATCCAGCCCCACCCATAATATAAATCTGTTTCACAAGAGCAGGAAGTTCAGGTTCTCTTAATAGAGCCATAGCTAGATTGCTTAAAGGTCCAAGAGTAACAATTTCTAATTCGCCTGGAAAACGATGTGCCATTTCAATGATTGCATCAACCGCATGAGCGGATTGTACTTCCAAGGCTGGTTGGAGTAAATTCATGTTGCCCATACCGTCCTGACCATGTACAAATTCTGAAGTAAACAACTTCCGAAATAACGGTTTTGGAATTCCAGAATAGATGGGCGGAATGTAAGTGCCTGCTCGTTCAATTGATATTAAAGCATTTTTCAAACAGGTTTCTAATGGGCAATTACCAGCCACGACAGTAATTGCTTCTACTTTGATAGAAGGCTCACGTAAAGCCATTATTAATGCTACTGCATCGTCAGAAGCAGTATCCGTGTCAATCAAAAAATGTCTCATAAAAGCTCCTTTTGCGTTTTTAATTCTAAAATATCATAAGGCATTTTTTTGAAACAACAAAGGACTTATGTCCCTTTTTTTGTTAGTGTCAATAATTCTTGCGTGTTCACTATTGTCAGTCTTTTATTTTGAACTTCGATGGTGTTCAAGGCTGCCATCTGTTTAAGTGTGCGATTGAGATGCCTCACTGAGGCGCCCAGCATTGCCGCCAAAGCCTCTCGTTTCTCTAATTGCAAAACTTTTCCTTCTTTTTCCATTCTGTACAACAAATACCGTGCTAGTCGGTATTCTACAGACAAGGGGATTTGTGATAGAAGATTTGAGGAAAACTGAAGCTTCTTTACTAGATGGTGTATTACAAACCGTAAGAATTTTTCATCGCTGAATCCAAAGTTCTGAACAATCCCGACAGGTACGGCGAACACTAAACTATCATCAAGTGCTTGAACATTGCTTGTTATTTTAGTACCTTCAAATAATTCTAAGTCGCCAATAATGGAAAATGGAGTTTCAAACGAAAAGACAGCATAATTTCCCCCAAAATTAAAGTGATCTACCTGTAACTTGCCACTTAACAACATATAGAAGTATTCAAGTTCATCTTCTTGATAACAAAGATATTCCCCGCTTTGGAAACGTTGAAGTGCTAATACATCGACGATTATTTCGGGAACATGTTCACGTAAGTTGAATTTGACTATAAATTTTTCTCTTAAAACCGAGTCGCTTATTATTTTCATGTTCTAATTTTTTATGACTTTTGCGCGTTATCCGCCCAACGAGACTGTTGAAAAAGCCTATCTTGCATTTGGGTGCCGGGTAGAGCCCGACTTTTTTCAGCCAGAATGCGGTGGGACGGATTGCTGCGGCTTGGATCGGCTTAGTTTAGCACCCCAAACACGTGGATCTTGCCGATATTGTGAACCAGAGCGAACCGTGTACGCGTCCATTGTACATCCACTTTCCGTTTGGAGCGTAGGGTGAAGCGGTCCATGTGCTTATGCACACAAATGTTGGCAAAGACCGGCTCGACAATGCCCAACCGTCGCGCATAGATTTTCTTGCCCTGCTCGCTGTCGATCTTGGCTTTCATCAGATCGATCAAGTTCGGCTGGCCGGTATCGACCTGGACGAAAAAGGAGAATCGTTCAAGAAATTTCTGTCAAAAATCCAAAAAAAATCTGACGGATGAGCCAAGTAGCCAGCACAAGCCAGCACAACTCCATGCGTTCGGCCAGCGTAGCCGATTCGCCGGTTTGTTTCGCTATTGAAAAATCAATCACCTGAAGATTGTTTATCACCCAAGCTTGGTTGTACTCGTTTCTGGTGCTACTCTTGGAATTTTTCAATGTCTGTTCCATTTGCTTCTCCTTGATGTTACACCAGCCGCATAAATCCCTGCGTACGGAATTATCGCACAAGGTTCGTCAGAGTTGTTTGCTTCCGCATGATAACCCATTCGACTATCAATGACAATTAGATTTTCTCAACTGTTCAGGATAAGAGATCGCATTGTATTTTGCTGCTTGTGATCGGGGTGTTTTCCTAAAAACGATTATCCAAATGACCCCAGTGAGTATTCATAAAATAAACCGAGCCCACCCTAGACGGAAAAGAACGATCGCCTGACGAAATTTCTGCCTAAAAATCTAAAAAAACCTGGCGGATGAACCAGGTAGCCAGCACAAGCCAGCACAGGAGGGGAAATGTAGTTGGATGCAACCTCCTAGGGGAAAAGGAAAATTCTCCGGTCGAAATTCCAGCCAAAAAGCCCAATAACCTGACGGATGAGTGAAGTAGCCAGCACACGAGACAACTGTCCACTTTTGTCCACTCGTGTACCTCAAGGAATTGTTTTGCATCTCCAATCTATGGCAGGTGAACGAAGTAACCAGCACAACAGTTTATTTGTACACCAAGGATTGTGGTTGCGCCGATATAAGAATAAAGAGTTTTTAATAACGTCCAAATTCATTGGCAAGAGGAGTGAACAATTCTATTTTCCACGGCTCCACGCGCGGCGCAATGGAACATGCCGAACTAAGAATATATCCACCGCCAGGCATGCCTATTTGAATACGTTCAGTGGCTTCAGCAACTACTTCCTCTTTTGTAGTGTATTCAAGGATCGAAACCGAATTCATATTCCCCTTTAGAAAGAGCCTTTTGCCAACGCCGTTTTTCGCATCCGCCAATGCCACATTTCCAAGCGGATGAGGATCGAGGGTGTCAATTCCCATTGTGCCAGTTTGTTCCATCAATTCAAGCCTGTCGCCGATCTTTCCGCAAGTATGTGTATACACAGGAATGTTGAATTCTTTAACAGCATCCACTACACGGCGCTCATAAGGAAGGACATACTCGGCGTACATTTTCGGAGACATAAATCCGCCCCCTGCAAATGCGGAGGAGATCAACACCGCATCGACTCCCCTTTTGGCTTGCGCAACCGCCCATGCAATGGATGCATCTGCGAGTCTTTCCAGCAACGCCTTGACCTTTTCCTTGCTTTTCACCAATCCGATAATCGCATTCTGATAACCGATCAATTCCAGATAGTGCGTAAATGGTGAGAATACTTCCCCATGAACTGAAATCTCCCCGTTGGTCTTGGCTCGAACCAAGTCAATCGTATCCAAAAAATAATCGGGTACTTCATTCATTGGCCCAAGGTCATTCTTATCTGCCAGCCAGGGAATATGATAAGTACCCCAAACATAGCCAGGGTATTGATCGATCATTTCCAAATGATCAGGGTCAAGCGTTGTTAAGTCTGCGCGTTGCTGTAATTCAGGTCGTGCAGAATAAACATATTGCCCGTTGTCATCCCACGGAATGATGGTCACATGTCCGTTACGCCATGTGACCAATTCACCTTTTTTTATTCTCTCAACTTTTTTAATTTCACTTAACACATTGCGCGGACGCCCTGGCAGGTTAATCAAAATCCCGTCAAATTGATAGCGCTTCTGCATCATAACCAATGCTTCGGCAAACCCCTCGCTGGTAAACCAGATCTCGTGCGGCGCAAGGCCGGTATTCAAAAAATAGTGCCCAAGCGCCAGTTGACACATCACAGGTACACGATCGGCTTCCTTATGTCTCATTGCCAGTGCAATCCGTTCACGACCATTCATTAGATCATCCTTTCACGGCGCCGGCTGTTAAACCTTTAATAAATTCACGCGCCAGTAATATATAGAGTATCAATAGTGGAACAGCCGCCAGAGACAACACGCTCAACGCCCGCGTCCAATCGGTCCGATATTGACCAAACAACAGCGATACACCCAATGCCACCGTCCGTGACTCTTCAGACCGAATAAAAACCAGAGGGAACCAGAAGTCATTCCAGATCTTGATCATGTTAAAGATTGCAACTGTGGCAAGCGCGGGACGCATGAGCGGCAGGACAATTCTGCTGTAAATTTGCCATTCCGATGCGCCATCCACTTTTGCGGCATCAAACATTTCACCTGGAAGTTCCTTGATGAAAGCAGTCAGCACAAAGGTTGCGATGGGCATTCCCATGGCAATATAGACCGGGATCAAACTCCAGATCGTATCCTGCAAATTAAGCGCTTTAATCAGACGCACCAGATCAATCGTCCCAAGGCGGATCGGGATCATTAATCCAGCTATGAAAAATATATATAGAAAATTGGCAGCCCTTGATTTCCACTTGGCAAGCGCATACGCTGCCATAGAGCCGACCAGCAAAATAAGCGTCAGGGAAATAACTGTAACGATCAATGTATTGGTGAAGTACAGGTCAAAGCGGCCTGTCTTCCAGGCGGCAATATATCCGTCAAATGTAAAATCCTTTGGGAAACCAAATGGATCACGAAAGATTTCCTTCTGCGGCTTGAATGAGTTGATAAGCAGCGTCCAGATCGGGAACAACACGATCACAGACCAGATCGTCAGGAAAATATAAGTAAGAACTTGATTCAGTTTTAGTCTGCGCATAAAGTTTTCTCCCGGCTCATGATTCATCGGGCGCTTGACGACGCGACAGATACAGCCACAACAAAACACCGACCATTAAAATCATAAACGTCATCGTGGCAATGGCCGCTCCCATGCCCATGTTTGGAATACCAACCGGATGTTCCCCGGCGATACCAGTGCGATAAAAGAGAGTAGCCAAAAGATCAGTGGAGTATGACGGCTCTCCTCTTGCGCCAGCCATTGCGTAGATCACATCAAATGCGTTGAAGTTATCAACAAAGGTTAATATGGCCACGATCCCAATGATTGGCCGCAATAATGGAAACTTGATCTTCCAGAAGATCGCCCATTCAGAAGCGCCATCTATTCGAGCGGCCTCGAGTAATTCATCAGAGATACCCATTAAACCTGCAAGGAACATGACAGTCGGCATACCCACCCACTGCCAACTGGATACCAATGAGATAATAGGCAGGGCCAGTTCCTCTCTTCCAAGCCAGGGAAGCGCCCACGATTTCAAGTCCATGGCTATCAATATTTTATTGACCGCCCCCCATTGCGGATTAAGAATTAATGTCCACAAGAAACCAGTCACCAGCACAGACAGGGTGGCTGGAGCAAAAATAATGGTGCGATATAAATTTCGCCCTTTGAAATCAGAGGATAGCAAGTTCGCAAATAACAACCCCAAACTATTCTGCACGACCATGTGGATCGCAAAAAATATACAAGTATGCCAAACAGCCCCAAAAAACCTTTCCCGCCAGAGTGGATTCGTAAACAGGTCAATATAATTCTGAAACGCAACAAATTTTGTCGGGTTATATCCCTCCCCTGTATACAAACTAAGCCGCAACGAGTCGAAGAGAGGTCCTGCCATAAAGGTCAGGTAAATGAGCAGTGCGGGAAGCAGGAACAACATCCAGGTAATTTTGCGGCGATTTTCATTGTTAAATAATCCCGCATTTCTTTTTCCTGAAGAAATAATCTGGCTCATCGTCTCTCCTCAAATGCTGGCAGGGATGGTTTCCCATCCCTGCCATAGACTATTCAAAAAACTACGGTTTGCAGCTCGCGGAGGGCTCATACCAGGCAGAAACTTCCGCATTGAAACTATCGGCGGCTTCCTGCGGGGTCTTCTCGTTCTTCAGCACTGCGATGACATTGTTGTTCAAGGATGTGTAGGCATCCACATTACCGGAAGGAGCGGCAAGGAGTTTTTCCCAAACGAAGCGGATATCAACACCCTTGGCGGTTTTATTGAAAGCCATGAAATCAGCCGCAATTGGATCGCTCAAGGAGGGGACATCGTTGGTCAGCGGGAAGAAGCCAGGCAGATTATTGCCGAGCAATTCAGCAAAGGTCGGGGACTCAAGCCACTCAAGGAAGGTCGTTGCCGCTTCGAGGTTCGGGGAGGCGGCATTAGCGCCAACAGCAGCGTCGATATGGAAGGTCACATATTGATCCTTGCCTTCGAGCGCGGGCGGATAGAAGACGCCCCATTCAAAGTCGGTGGCATCCTTCTCAAAACCACCAATGCTCCAGGAACCATCGAGCATCATTGCAGCTAATCCCTGTGAGAACAACTGGGCAGAGTCGTAGTAGGTAGTGGCCTCAAAGCCTGTTGGCAGGTAGGGCTGCATATCTTTGATCTGCTGGAAGGAGGCAACTATTTCTTCACTATTGAAACAGCGTTCGCCATTCAAATATGCCATGCGGCCTTCGTAACCGCCGATGTTGCTGGGGATGAACTGCATCATCACAACTTCATTGATATCCCAGGCGTCCTTGGTGCCATTGGCAAAAGGAGTAACACCAGCATCCTGCAGTGTCTTGGCGGCAGCCATCAGTTCCTCCCAGGTTGTGGGGATCTCAATGTTATTCGCCGCGAAAATATCTTTATTGTAGTAAATACCGTGCGAAACTGCAATGATCGGCACGGCATAAGGTTCGCCATCATCGGTCGCCCACGGAGAGCGGGAAGCCTCGGTGAAACTATCGTTGATGCCAGGAAGATCCTTCAAGGAAGCGATATAGCCTGCGTCAAAGAGTTCGCGGCCAGTGGCAAAGGAACGCACAAAGTATAGATCGGGACCAGTACCAGTTTCGAGTTGAGTGCGAAGCGTCGCATTGTAATCTGGAGGATTGGTCGGGTCGAACTTCACGGTAATATTGGGATGTTCTTCATGGAAAGCGGCATTGATCACTTCCCACGCGGCGACATCGTCAACACGCCAGGAACCCAAAGTAAGGGTAATCTCATCAGCGGCAGGCGCTTCGGTCACAGCAGGCGCTTCGGTTGCGGCGGGTGCTTCGGTGGCAGCAGGTGCTTCAGTCGCAGCGGGAGCGGGGGAACCGCAAGCCGCGAGGAACATGCTGGCGAGCACTAGTACGGATAACAAAGCGAACAGTTTCTTCATTATTTCTTCTCCTTTAGGTTTTATATTGAAACGTTTACCAACACAATTTTGACTTTGAAATTTTAGAGTCCTATCAGTCTCCTTTCTGCCAGATGCATTTGATAAATTTTTAACTCAACCTGCGAATACGGTCATTCACATCCTGCTCGAAGCGCTGAATAAACTCATTTGCAAAAACAACGGGATCTTTTGAAGCGTCATTCATCAAAGGAGTCATATCCATCGCGTAAGACAGCCCAGTCGTGGCATCCACACCGTGCGATTCAAAATAGGTTGCGTTCGCGCGGCGTCTGCCCATTGAAGCAAGATCGTAACGTTTTCCGCCGACGATCTGCGAATCAAACACACCCAATAAAGCCATTTGCAGGTTTTCATGATCGGATACATTCATCAACACCTTATCGGAATCGACCATCCAATCCAGCGCGCGCCAGACTTCACACCCAACGAGTCGTTCTGGACGTTCGGACTGGTCCAGTCTTCGGATGGCTTCAATCACCCTGAGAGCGACTCCCACGTGCGTATCGTGCTTATCCGCGAGGTTATGGGTAAAAACAAACTTCGGTTTGGTGGCGCGTAAAATCTTTAGCATATCTTCCACAGTTTCTTTTCTTGAAGCATCCTTGACGATCTTGCTGGGAAGATCCAACATGACCTGTGCTGCAAACTCGCCCACAAAAGCCGCCTTGCGTTGTTCCTTAAAGCGGACAAGACGCATATCATCATCACTGTATTCTTTATATAGATCATCGCGCGGAGAACCTCGCCCATCGGTGACGACAACGCCGGTAAACCATTTATCCTCTTGTTGAAAACATTCGAGGATCGGCTGTGCGGCCATGATCTCAATATCATCCTGGTGTGCGGCAAAGCATAAATGGGTCGTGCGGGACAGAGCTGTTTCAACAGGCTCATTATCGGGGATATAAACTTCGGCTGTATCAAAATAAAATTTCATGAAACTTCCTTCTTTTCGTCGGTCAAATTATTGGCAAACTTGCGGCCGCAACAGACTGGCCTACGCGGCGTACTTTTTCATCGGGCAAATGCAATTCGATCTTCTTCAATAATTCAGGGAATTCTGTTTCGAACACTTTCTTCGCGCCTTCGAGCAGCAGGTCACCACCACGGCCGGAGGTACAGCGACCAAGGATCAGCACATGTTTGATCTCATAAAAATCTGCATAATGAGCAATACCATAACCAAGGTAAATACCCATACTCTGCCAGATTTTCAAAGCGCCTTCATGCCCTGCTTCTAACTTTTCCTGCACGACTTTCAATTTCTCGGCATCGGTCACATCAACAGGGATTTCAATCCCTGCTTTCGGCGCAAGGCGGAAAACACACTGCTGTGAAAAATAAGAAGCGCCGCAGCCTTTATCACCAGACCATTCTTCATCAGGCGCATTCGGGTTGTAATCGATGGGTGCAAAAGCCAGTTCGTTCAGCCAGCCCATGATATGCCCTTCAGAATTTACATAGCCAGCAGCTTCACTGGAACCCAGAGCGATTCCCAAAATCCCGTTATCTTCAATGGACATCGAACCTGCCAACGCTGTCACATCACCGTCATTGATCACTTCCAGCGGTACACCCATTTCCTCACGGATGCGTAGGAACATATTTTTTACTTCGCTGAATTGCTCTTCAGGAATTCCGCGGAACAAGGATGCGACCATCGGGCGGTTGTCAATATAGATGCCTGCAGAGCTTCCGCCAATCGCATCCACGCGCGGCATTTTACTTGCAGCCGTCTTTAGCGCGGTCATTACTTCACGATAGTGATATTCTGGGTTGCCGTTTTTGCGCGGCTCCCAGACCACTTCCTCGCTGTAAATGGGGGTTCCATCCACAACGGCGCTCACTTTTCTGTCAGAGGCACCGAGATCAAACCCAATGCGATGCCCCTGCAAATTGCGTCCGAGCAACTTCCCCATTTCGCGCGAAGCGGGCACTTCCCCCACCTCACAGGCGATGACCGAAAATTTCTTCTCGTATACCTGTTCGCCCATAAATTTGTAGTCAAAACTCCTTGCGCCATCTGCAGAATAAATTTTCCTTAGATATTCAGCGATACTATTTGAACCACCGACATACAATGTGTGACTACCTCGCTGCCATAGTAGAAATTTGACAATGCGTTCGATGTGTTGATAATTGGCATCAAAGTTTGGATGACCTTCGGGATAGACTTTGGTCTCTAATCTGGAAAATTCACTCGGGCTTCTTTCAAGACCGAGCACCAGTTGCATGCCAATGAATTCAACTTCACGTTGAAAATTTCGATTCGCCAAAACGGCTGGAAGGAAATTTTCATCTAACGGAGGTTGTACAAGAGGTGAGACAAGTTGCAAAGACATTAATTTTCCTCATTGAACAAAAGAGAATAATCATGGAGCAATAAAAATGCAGAAGCACCGAGAATACAGGCGCGGTAATCCAATTTTCCGATCTCAAGTTTTGTGGCTTCTGCTACACGCGATAAGGCGCCAGTCTGCATGGATGCCCTAACGGCGTTCAACCACTCTTCGCCAAAACGAGTCATATCGCCTGTCAGAACTATTTTTTGAATATTGAGTGTGCCTATCAAGGTCGCAAGCGATGTGCCGAGATAATTCCCAGCCTTCTCGATCACACTTTTTGCTTTCGCATCGCCATTTTGAAAAGATGAAATGACATCATCAAGCGAAGCCATTTTCATTTGCTGAACAACTGCTCGTGCACTGGCAATGGTTTCCAAGCAACCGCGTTTGCCACAGCGGCATAGCTCGCCATTCTCCTGTACAACCACATGACCAATTTCCCCTGCACCACCGCCATCTCCCTGGAATAAACTGCCATTGATCAAGATGCCCGCGCCAATCCCATGTATAACATTAACAACAACCAGATTTTCTTCTGGCATATGACCGCTTCCATAAACATATTCTCCGATTGCCGCCGCCTGACTGTCGTTCAAAACCAGGGCAGGGAGTTTGTATTTCTTTTCAAGCAATTTACTAAGTGGAAGATCCTGCCATTCCAAATTTACCGCGTTAACCACAACACCTTCCCGTGTATTGACGAGACCTGGCGTGCCGACACCTATACCAACAAGCGGTTTTAATTTTTTGTGAGTTAGTTGATCGAGGATTTTATAAACCAGGTGTAGTGCATTCTCTCCGTTATCATCATGGACGGGTGCTTCCACAATTTCCTTGATCTCTCCTCTCAAATTTACAACTGCTCCAATAAATTTATCCTGGGCAAGATTCAAACCAATTAAATAGCGCGAGTCTGCTACGATACTTAATAAAATCGGAGATTTCCCGCCAATTGATTCTCCGCGTCCAACCTCTTCTACCAAGCCTTCGGTAAGCAGGCCGTTGACAACATCTGAGACCGTTGTACGCGTGAGATGGGTCACACGCGCAGCTTCCGCACGGCTGATCGAATCGTGAGCGAAGATTGTCCGTAATATCAGATCGCGATTGTGCTGCTTGGTTTGTTGATGAGTTGCTTTCTTCATGGGTAACGGCAAAACCTTGAGAATATAAAATGCTTAACATATACCTATGCACAAGCTTTATCTTTTCAATCCAGCGCGCTTTGTAAATTCAATGGACTAACAAGCATATTTTACAGACCCCCCTGTAAAATGTCAAGACCGTTTTGTTGGTTACTCGGGTCATCCGCCCGGGTTTGGGCGGTAAAAGAGGATTATCATGCTACTTTACTCTCGTCTCATAATTATCTGGGAGCAGCATGGTGAGCAAATTCCTTGGCTGGCTAAAAGAGCGCATCAAATATTGGACAAAACCGGCATCATCAGTTCTGATCATCGGCATACTTTCAGATCTGACGCGCAGCCATACCGATCTGGTTGTAGAAAATTCATTGTTGCGCCAACAATTGATCGTACTAAAACGGCAGATCAAACGACCACAGCTAACCAACCCTGATCGTTTTCGCCTGGTGTTTCTATCGCACTTTACGAAGTTCTGGAAACAAGCC
>CAYLOW010000124.1:0-11274 GCA_964385315.1 uncultured Anaerolinea sp. | reverse complement strand
TTTTACTCGCCCAGATAATCGCGAAGTTTCCTGCGGATGGACGGGTGGCGCAGGCGGCTGAGCGCCTGTGCTTCAATTTGTCTCACGCGTTCACGGGTAACGCCCATCTTTCGGCCCACTTCTTCGAGAGTGTAGGCTTGCCCGTCGAGCAGCCCATAGCGTAATTGCAAAATACGGACTTCACGCGGGGGCAGGCTGTTCAACACTTCGCCGAGATGTTCGCGAAGCAGATTGTAGGTGGCAGTCTCATCGGGTGGGGGAGCCTCGTCGTCTTCAATGAAGTCACCGAGCACCGAATCTTCTTCGTCATCAGTCGGCGTTTCAAGCGAAAGTGGACGGCGCGCCACCTGGATCATGTTTTCCACCTTCTTGGGCGGAACATCCAATGCAACGGCAAGTTCATCCACGCTGGGTTCACGTCCGAGGCGCTGGGTCAGCTGATGCTGAACCCGCAGTAACTTGTTGATTTGGTCTCCCATGTGAACAGGCACGCGGATGGTGCGTCCCTGATCTGCAATGGCGCGGGTCACAGCCTGACGAATCCACCAGGTTGCGTAGGTTGAGAATTTATGGCCACGGCGGTAATCAAATTTCTTTGTCGCGCGGATCAGACCGATATTGCCTTCCTGGATCAGATCAAGGAAGGGGACACCCCGTCCCATGTATTTCTTTGCCACGGAAATCACCAAACGTGAGTTTGCGGTGATGAGATGTTCACGTCCCGCCCAGCCATCTTCAATAGATTGGCGAAGTTCCATACGACGCTTGGTGGTAACGGCGCCATGGGCAAGTTCCTCACGGGCGGAACGTCCCCGCTCGATGCGCTGCGCCAGTTGCACTTCCTCAACCGCGGTCAACAGCGGTACACGACTGACCTCTTTGAGGTACAACCCAATAGTGTCGTCTGTATCAATGTTTGCCAGATAGTCATCCAGTGAAGGGTCTGGCAGATCCTCTACTTCAGCAATCTGTTCCACCGAGGCCAATTCATCTTCTGTCGGCTCGGGGGTGATGGTGTCTTCCATAAATGGAACACCGGCGCTGAGAAGCGCGGAAAAAGCCTCTTCCAGTTGTTCCACATCCTGCTCGGCTTCGGGGAAGAAGTGGAGGATGTCATCCAATGTCACATATGATTTTTGGCGACCCAGTTCAACAAGCCGTGCTATCGCGGAAAATTCTTCTTCGTCGTCGGCAATCAATATTTTCTCTACGTCCATTTACACATCCATCTTTCAAATAATATTTACCAGCAATTCGCTAAATCAGAATACACTTTTTTAACCCGAAAAGCAATACCCCTCCCTTACAAGACGCTTTGCAATGGTCCTGTATTACGAATATTTCGTGTCAAAGCGGGAAGAAGACCCTAAAGGCATTAAAAACGTTAGGGTCGTGTCGATCATTTCAACTTACGGCACAGGTGTGGACGACCCCGCCGCCTCGGTTGGGACAGGGGTATTTAGATATGGTGGCGAAATCTCAAGTTGTAGAAGTGCATCAATTCCGCTCAAGTCGGTGATCATCATTTTGCCATTGTCAACGCGCACATAGTACCCGCTGTTCGTAGGGGTTGCATCTCCAACCTCCATCGTGCGCGTTTTCCCATCTTTGAATTCAATTATGATGGTATAGGCCGGACTATCCAACCCGAAGATACCGGGGGATTTGCCATCCTCGATTTGACTGGAAATGGGTAGTGCGGTGATTTGGGTTGCAGCGGCCTCGGCAAGACCTTGATTTGCTTCTGCTTTGGCGGGCAGGGTTATCTCCCACACGTTTTCCGCATTACGTGCTATTTTGACAGCTTCACCCTCGGCAGGTTTCACTTCGATCCCAGAGATAATGCCATCTGCATTACTAAAGATGTACGCCGTTTCCAAAGTGGGTGTCGCCTCTCCGGAACCCGTTTCTTTCTTTTCCGAGTTGAGGTAATATGCCAGACCGATCAATGCGGCAAGTAATAATACAGTAATCCATGTGCCAGCCTGAAAAATGGGCTTGCGACGCACGGAAGGCGTGGGGGTTGATTCTACAACAGCGGCGGGAATTGCCTGCTGAATTGCCTTTGCTCGCGGCTTCCTGGTTGTTGAAGCTGTTGTGGAGCGCGCTGTCTTTTTGACCGCTGGGCTTTTCTTCGTCTCTTTTTTCGGGCGTGTTATTTTCTCTGCCATTTTAGCCTCGCTTGCGGCGCGTCAACCACGAAGATACGCCGGCAAATACCACCATGCCGGGCAGGACCAGTACAGCCACGATGATCATGATGATGAAGGCTGCATTGGTGGGAGGGACAAATGTACGTGCGGTTTTTTCCCGCGGGGTAATGTTGATCAGGTTTTCCTGTTCTGCTGCCCAATCCACCGAATTGATGAATATGTTGCCATTACCGAAACTGTCAAAACCGTTGTTCGTGGCAAAAAGTGAATTGCCGAACACAACCACACGTCCTTTGGTTACGCTGTTTTCGCCGACAATCGCGAGATTAAGCGGCCCAGGGAGATCTTTTGCGGGGTCAAACTCAGGTTGGCTATTCGATGAAAGTTCCGTTTCGCCCCATGATTGTTCGGTTGTCAAAATAAGCGGGGTTTGGGTGACATTTTCAATGGGTGCGGAAACACTCAAACTGCGTGCCTGGGGCAGGATAACAATATAATTCTGGGTCAGGTTCTGTGTGATTGGGTGTTGTGCAATTTGCGAGGAAACTGCCTGAAGTGGGTTTTGTGTGTTGACAAGGTCTATGACCACATCATTATCGAGTGTGATGCCCCAATCGGAAGTCAGGTATTTGGCTAACAGATCGGGTGAATTTCCAAATTCAGTCAGCATGGTTGGGTCTTCCATGACAACCAATGAACCGCCCGCATCCACATACTTCTTGAGTAAATCCACTTCTGTCTCCGTGAGGGGTTTCAAGGGGCCAGCGATGATGACTGCAAGCGCATCTTCAGGGATTTTGTTTGTTGAAAGGAGATTTAAAGAATTGACTGTGTAGTTCTTGGATTCAAGAGTGGTTTTGGCCGTGGAAAAATTGATCTTTCCGCTTGTATCAAGCGTTGGTTCGCCATGTCCCTCGAGGAAGTACACCACACGAGGTTCAGGGCTGATTAGGCGGATTAATGTTTTGGTAAGTTCGGCCTCATCTGCGTAGGATGCAATTTCCTTTGTCTTGCCCATCTGGAGCAGGATTTTGCCGTCACCGGTGATTCCTGCTTCGCGCGCTGCAATTGGATCCGTGTCTGGGTTGACAAAGGAATAGTCAAATTTTCCGCCGCTGTTGGATTTGAATTTCGACAGGAGTTCATCCGCGCTGCTTGAGTTTAAGCTTGTCGTGTAAAATGCGGTCGCGGTTACTTTTTCGGGCAATGTGGCAAGTGCTTGCAGGGTTTCATTGGCAAGCGTGTTCGACTTGTCCTGGGTCAGGTCCCATGACTTTGGATTCTGAAAAACAATGTAATTTGCCACGAAGATAATGCCGACAAATGCCACTGTCAAAATCAACGAGTTGGATCCATAACGTGCCTGGCGTCCGGTAAGGAAGCGGCGGACTGTGTCAGGCGCCATGATCGCGTATGCGGCCAAACCAACGATGAGTAGTGCAATACTGATCTGTAAGGCAAGATTCAGTCCATCCGTGTTTCCAAGTGTGAACATTTTTATGGCGAGCATGCCTTTTGCCGCGCCGATCAGGCCTGTTGAAATACAGGCAATCAAGGCAAGGATAAGACCAATAAAGGCATATTGCGCCGAGGGGGTTTTCTTATTTCCAGCCATTAGCGCCATCTCCGAATTTCAACCGCGGTGGTGCCTGTGAACAGGCCCAACGCGATCAAACTTAAGTAATAAACGATGTCTCCCAGGTTGATTGTGCCGTTGTTCATGGATTGGGAGAAGTGTGTGGAAAGACTGAGGTAATTCAATACATCACCGCCCTGTTCGAGGTAACTTGCGGGCAGGCTTACCATGAACCACAGGAAGAAGAATAATCCAAGGGTTACAAAGAACGCGGCAAACTGGTTAGTGAAAATGGCGGATATCCCTGTTCCAAGTGAAAGCAGCGCGGCTGTGATGAGGATCATACCGAGATAAGAGGAAATGATGGCCATCCAGTCAAGTCCCGGGGTGACATAATTGTTGATGATGAGCGGGAACACCAGTGTGAGTGCCGCGAGGGCAAGAATAAACATCAATGCGCCCAGCCATTTGCCGGCGACAAGTTCAAAATCACGGATGGGGGCGGTCAGCAGGAGTTCAAGAGTTCCCATTCGTGCTTCATCCGACAGCAGGCGCATGGTCAACGCCGGGCTGAGGAAGATCATTAGGAAAACAAACAACCAATTGATCGGCGAACTTTGCGGGGCGGGTCCACCATACATGGCTTGCTGGGAGCTGACCCACATGATCAGGGAAAAATAGATGCCCATTGGCATTAGAATGGAAAATGCCACCACATATGCCAGTGGACTGTTGAAGTAATTATCATATTCGCGTTTTGCGATAGTCCAAATGTTTCTCATAAGGTTCCTCTTTAATTCATTTCTTTTTTGATTCGGAGCCAGTGAGTTCGAGGAAGATTTCCTCAAGGCTCATGCCAAGCGGGCGCAGCTCAATAAGATCGTAGCCTGAATTGACGACCTGTTTGGCAACTTCGGGACGCACATCCTTGCCGGATGCAAACTCAAATTCCACAGAGCCGTCTTCCTTGGTTTCCACGCCCTGCACGCCTTTGACCTGTTTGATAGTCTTTGCCAGTTCATCTGCTTCGCCGCGTACGCGGACGATTACACGTTCCGCACCGATCAAACGTGCTTGCAGGTTTTCGGTCGTATCTTCGGTCACGATCTTACCGTTGTTGATGATCAACACCCGGTCGCAGATGTTTTGCGCTTCATTCAAAAGGTGGGTTGAAAGCAGGACTGTCCGCTCTTTGCCAATCTTGCGGATGAGTTCGCGCACTTCCACGACCTGGCCCGGATCGAGACCGATGGTGGGTTCGTCGAGGATCAGCACTTCGGGTCTATGCAATAGTGCCTGGGCGAGACCAATGCGCTGCCGCATGCCTTTTGAAAGATTGCCGATATATCCGTCGGCACGATCGAACAAGCCGACCATGTCCAGCACTTCATCCACCCGGGCATCCAAATTTGGAATTTTTCGCAATTCACCCATAAACTTCAAATAATCGAAAACGATCATATCGGTGTACAGTGGAACCGTTTCGGGCAAATATCCCACGCGCTTGCGGACTTCAAGCGATTCTTCCACTACATCATAGCCCGCTACAATAGCCTCGCCGTCTGTGGGCGGCATATAACCGGTGAGGATGCGCATGGTAGTAGTTTTTCCAGCGCCGTTGGGACCGATGAAACCTACAATTTCACCCTGTTGGGCATCGAAACTCAGGTTATTAATGGCGCGACGCGCACCATAGTCCTTTGTAAGACCACTAACTTTGATCATTGCATCTCCTTGCAATAAAATGTATTAAAAATGGGGGGGACAAACAAAAGACACGGCCTGTGTGGGCAGTGCCTTTATCACCGCTGATTACTATACAATATGTAGAGTTGCAAAGTCAAGCGGGTAACCATCTTCTAATCTAACGCTAATCTGGCATCCCGGCGCATGCTCCTTGCAGTACCCCGGTTCTTGAAGGTTTTTTCCATCACTATTTTTCTTCGGTGCGGGAATACCTATATACCGGGGGGAGTAATATCCGGAGGGTCTAAATAGCTTGGCACTGGCAGCGGGAATATTTCCTTACACCGGATTTTTTATACCGGATATAATTTAATATATGACGATACTTCTATATCAAACTGATGCTTTTCTGAAAGAATTTTCCGCTGTTATAACTTTGGTGGATGCTGAGACTCGCTCCGTTGTCTTGGATCAATCCGCTTTTTACCCTGGCGGAGGTGGTCAGCCCTGTGACTATGGCACGCTGGAAATCGCTGGTGTGACCTATCCTGTGGAGAAAGTAAAGAAGCAGGGGGAAAACGTCGTGCATTATTTAGGGAAAGACGAACCTCTACCAGCTCCCAATTCCACAGTCAATGCAGTCCTGGACTGGGAACGGCGGCATCAATTGATGCGGACACATACAGCATTGCACATCCTTTGTGGCACGGTTTTCCGTGATTATGGCGCGAAGGTTACAGGCGGCGATATGGATCCGTTGAAAGGCCGCATGGATTTTGAATTCGAGAACATGCACGGGGATTTGGTCAAAGCCATTGAAGCAGCAGTCAATCTTGAGGTGGGGCTGAGACGTGAGATCAGGGTTAAAATCCTGCCGCGCGACGAAGCTTTTCAAATTCCTGATTTGATCCGTACGAAAATCAATCTGCTGCCCGAAGGCATTACGAAGGTGCGAACCGTCGAAATTGTGGGCTTGGATCTGCAAGCTGACGGCGGTACGCATGTCAGGAATACTGGTGAAGTCGGCAAAATAAAAATTGTTGATTACAAAAGCAAAGGAGCGATCAACAAACGCGTTTATATTGAAGTGGAATAACTTTGTTTCCCTTTGATGTTCGCCGCGACGAATAGAAGGGGAAGGGGTGGATACAAAAACATGAATTGGTACAGGGTAAACAGGCGATTGTCAACTGTATAAATTGAGAGTACCGCCTGCATGTATGAGAGGCCTTTTATGTAATTCATAAAAATGGAGGTTCGCATGGACTATAAAAAACTTGGCAGAACAGGATTAAAAGTATCGCCGCTTTGTATGGGGACCATGCAATTTGGCTGGTCGCTGAATGAAGCAGATACACATCACATTCTCTCGGCAGCGTTTGATGCGGGCATTAATTTTATAGACACCGCCGATATCTACTCCAGGTGGGTGGAAGGTAATCCTGGGGGCGTTTCGGAGACCTATATTGGCAGCTGGATGAAGCAAAATCAAATTCCGCGCGAACAGGTCGTCCTTGCGACCAAAGTTCGCGGCCAAATGGATAAGGGGCCAAATGATCAAGGCTTAAGTCGTGCGCATATCATTAATTCAGTTGAGGCATCCCTGCGCCGCTTGCAGACGGATTATATAGATCTGTATCAATCACATTGGACGGATAATGATACGCCGATTGAAGAAACCTTGCGCGCCTTTGATGATCTGATCCGGCAGGGAAAAGTCCGCTATGCAGGCGCTTCCAATTATGCCGCTTGGGAATTGATGCAAGCCTTATGGACATCCGACAAGTACAATCTCGTGCGCTATGACTCCCTCCAGCCGCATTACAACCTGATCCATCGCGAAGAATTTGAACGTGAGTTGTATCCCGTTTGCAAGGCATATGAAATCGCCGTGATTCCGTACAGCCCTTTGGCGGGTGGATTCCTTACCGGGAAATATCGTAAAAATGAACCCCTGCCTGAAAGCAAACGGGCTGAGGGGCGTAAACAATCCATGACCGATAAAAACCTCGCCTTGATAGACGATATGGAAGTTATTGCGCTGCGCCATAAAGCCGCCATTTCACAAGTTGCCCTGGCTTGGATGCTGGAAAATCCCGTAATTACCAGCCCAATCATCGGTGCAACTTCCATCAAACAATTGAATGAAAACCTCGGTTCATTAAGGGTCAAACTCGGTCAAGATGAAATAAGCATACTCAATAAAATGACAGAATGGAAAATTGAGGATGATGAGTAAGCGGTAATTTGTGCCTGATATACAAAAAGCGCATTCCCGTCGAAGTGCGCTTTTTGTTTCCTGGTTTAATTTTTTGTTTGAGGATGCCAAGAATATTGAATTACTTTGGAGCGGAAAATACGTTTTTTACTTCCTCGGTTATTGCCAGTGGGCGCCCATTCTCCATATTCACAAAGACCCAATCTGTTTCACCCTTTACCAGGGTTTTACCGTCGGATTTGCGGACAAATTCATATTTCCGCAGTGACCGTACCCGCTGAATATTTTCAACCCAAGTTCTGATCTCAATTTCTTCACCGATGAAGGCAGGAAGAAAATATTCGATCCTGTGACCACGCACGACCCAGGAGGCATTTGAGCCCTGAGCCTCGACCCCGCCAATGGAGGAGTAATGTTCGATGGCAATATCCTGCATCCATTGAACATAAGCAACGTTGTTTACGTGACGGTTTTCATCAATGGCGCTTTCAGGAATGGTAAAGGTCTTTGTGTAAAAGGGTGAGAGGGGCATGGTTTCTCACTTCTTGTCCTTAAATCATTTTCAAAAATATATCCACGACCTGCGGGTCAAAATGTTTGCCTTTTTGTTCGGTAATGTACGTCAGGGCTTTGTTTTTCGGCCATGCAGGCCGATACGGCCGGTCGGAAGTTAAAGCATCCCACACATCCACAATGGCGAAGAGCCGTGCCGCAAGTGGAATTTGCCCGCCTTTTAACTTTTGCGGATAACCCGTACCGTCCCATTTTTCATGATGGCAATAGGGAATATCCAGCACCTGGCGCAGATACTCAATAGGTGTCAAAAGTGCTTTTGCATATTCCGGATGCCGATGCATGATCTCCCATTCACGTTCGTTCAGCGTACCCGGCTTAAGCAGCACAGAATCGGGAATTCCCATTTTGCCGATATCATGCAGAAGCGCGCCGCGCCGGATATTTTCCATTTCGTTCTCGGCAACTCCCATGGCGCGGGCCAGATCAACTGTCATCTGGACCACGCGCCGCGTGTGCCCTTCCGTTTCCTGGTCGCGCAGCTCAAGCGCGTGGACCCAGCCTTCCAAAGTCGTATCATATGCCAGCGTGAGGTTGGCGGCGTATTCTTCAGTTTGATCGTGTAAGGATGCGCGATGAATTGCGTTCGCAGCAATATCCGAAATGGTTGTGAGCACGCGGACATCCTGCTTGGTGAAAACATTGCGGCTGGCAACTTCTAAAAAACCGATGATCACTTCATCTGTAACCAGTGGAATTTCCACGAAGCCATGCAAGTCATTGATTGCATCGCATGCGAAAAAATCGGGTTGATTTTGCACGTCATTCGTGAGATAAAGTTCGCCCTGTTCGAGGATCTGACTCAGTATGCCATCGGCCCGGGGCAGGAGTCTCCCCACATTGCCCGCCCAAACTCCCTGCGCATGTTCGACGACAAAATCATTGGTCTGCTTGTCTGTAAAAAGCAAAGCTACACTTGCCGCACTAACCAGTCTGGAAACCTGGTCGGTAATAATGGGCAGCATTTCAGAATGGGTGTGTGCCTGGCGTAAGGCGATATTCATTGTCACAACCGCTTCCATTTCGTTTTCCCGTTGTTTACGGTCGGTAATATCAGAGGCGATCCCCTCGATGCGTGTTTCTCCATCTTGTGTATGGCGTTCAATCGACCGGTCATGAAACCAATGCCACTCACCGCGGCTATCGCGGATGCGATAGTCGACATCGAACGGTTTACCCTGGGTTGATTCTCGAATTGCGTGTGAAATTGCTTTCAGATCGTCAGGATGAATTGATTCATTCCATAGCATGGGATGGGTGTACAAATAGTCCGTTGAATATCCCAGTATTTGTTCGACCCGGGGGGAATAGTAAGCTCCACCGTGTTTATCTGAAAAAACATACACTATATCAGGCGAATTTTCGATCAAGCGGCGATATTTTTCTTCACTCAGGCGCAGAAGATCTTCAGCATGTTTCCGTTCAGTCACATCGTTAAATGATGAAATGGACAGATCCCCGATGGTACGCGCAAGGATCTCCACATTTCGCTGGCTGCCATCTTTACAGGCCACATTAAAATTGAAGGGTCTGGCTTCAACGTTCCCGCTTGAGGGGGAAGTAAATTCATTGACCATAAACGATTGGACGAATTTACGATACTCTGCATCAGGATAGGCACTCTCCATCCAGTCATTTATCGTTGGTAGATCCTGACGTGTGTATCCATAACACTCGGTAAATTTTTGATTGTAGTGCAGGATCTTGCCCTCTTGATCGGCGAGCCCAATGGGGATGGGTAGAAATTCAATAGCCTCGCGAAAGCGTTCTTCGCTTTCGCGCAGTTTTTCTTCTGCGCGTTTTCGTTGTGTAATGTCAACAAAAGAGACCATTACGCGGGAAAGAGTGTCTTCCTTCCCGTGCTCCACAGACAGGCCTAGATCGTAAATCCCGGGTTCACCCCGGGCATTGATCAACTCAATTTCACTTTCAAAACGGATTTGTCCGTTTGCCAGTGCAATAATTTCATTTTTGAACACTTCCAGGGATGCGGCAGTGAAATAGTGCGATACTTCACTTCTTATCTGTTCCTTGGTTTCAGCACCCAGTGATCTGACACTGGCCTGATTGATCTCAAGTACATCGATCCGCGCAGCAAGATCGGCGACCTCACTTGGATTCTTATCCAGATAAGCTCGAAGGTCGGTTATTCCGGCATTGTACAATTCGTTCAGGCGGGCTTTTACAGCAGAGAAATCCTCCTCCCAGAGTGCGACTGGAGAAGCCTCAAAGTTTGCCCGGAAGCGTACTTCACTTTCACGCAATGCTTCTTCGGCATGCTTGCGGGCCGTTATATCTACAAAAGCCGCCAACATGGCTTGGGGCTGGCCGGCGTGATCTACTATCATGCTGGCAGAAACCTGCGCAATAAATTTTGAGCTATCCTGGCGTTGGGCGGTCATTTCACCGATCCACCCGCCCTGTGTTTGCAGCGCGGTCACCACCTCGGTGGCTTGAGATTGCAGCTGCCAAAAGTCAATTGCGTTTCGTCCTAAAACCAAATCTGCATTCGTATACCCCCATAAGTTCATGAACGCCGGATTGACATAGGTCAGATTACCTTTGAGATCAGCGATCGCGATCGCATTGATCGAAGAATCGATCGCGCTATCTTTAATTCGCATGGATGCATCTGTGTGCCTGCGTCCTGTGATATCGCGCATAAACGCAATGGTCCGGCCGTTTTCAATCGGTAAATAGGATAAACTGATCTCGAGCCAGAACAGACTTCCATTCTTCCGCCGGTGGCAGGTCTCAAAACGATCTGAACCCTGTGAAATGACCTGCTGAATGTGCGCGGCGACCAAACCCTGATCCTCGATCACTTCGAGCTGTGGCACGGTCATTTGCAATAATTCCTCACTCGTATAACCGCACATTTCGCAATAGGCTTGATTTACCTCGATAAATTTTTCTGTATCCGCATCGATCATCCAGAATCCGTCCATCGCGGTTTCGAGAATGGCGCGGTATTTTTCTTCGTTTTTCCTCAGCGCTTCTTGTGCATGTTTTCGCTCAGTGATGTTTCGGTGAAAACCAAATAATAAATTACGATTCAGCAGGTGGAC
>CAYLOW010000123.1:0-11276 GCA_964385315.1 uncultured Anaerolinea sp. | reverse complement strand
TAAAATGCTCTTGAATCATGAAATTCGGGGTACACGCGGCTACATGCAATGCAGCTGCCGTGCTAACTGGACCGCCAACATTATGGGGGGCAATGAGCACATTATAAACATCCGCCCAAGCTGCAAGACGGCGGGTGAGTGTTAATCCGCCAAAATGGGAAATGTCAGGTTGAACGATATCAACCGCCTGTAAATCAAGTAGCGTACGGTACTCGGTCAATGTGTGCATACGTTCACCAACTGCGATGGGAATCGAAACCCGTTCTGCAACCCTCTTTAATTCTAGCAAATTTTCGGGCGGCACCGGTTCCTCAATCCACGCTAGGCGGAATTTTTCCAATTTATTTGCCATCAATATGGCTGTAGCGGGGTTAAAGCGGCCGTGCATCTCCAGCATAATATCGCGCTCCGGTCCAATCGCATCTCGAACAGCCGCAACTAGATCCACTGCACGTGCCTGCTCCTCCAAGGTTAGTTCATAATGCCCTGCGCCAAAGGGATCGAACTTAAGCGCCATATAACCACGTTCCACCACGCGCAGCGCGGCTTCATGAAACATTTGTGGGGTACGTTCCACGGTGTACCAGCCGTTGGCATAGGCCTTGATACGATTTCGAACTGCACCACCCATCAGGCGATAACAAGGCATGTTCAGCGATTTCCCCATAATATCCCAGCACGCCATTTCGATAATCGAAATGGCCGACATCGTAATTTCCCCTACACGACCGAAGTCGCCGATCATCATCTTTGTAACTAAGTCTTCAATGTCAAATGGATCATGTCCGATGACATAGCGCGGCATGGATTCGCTCAAGTAACCAAGCAACGCATTCGTGCGATTTGCAAGACGAACTTCTCCCAGTCCATAAATCCCAGCATCCGTTTCAACTTTGATGAAAGTTAGATTTCGCCAAGGAGTACCCAGCACATAAGGTGTCACTGCGGTAATTTTCATTGAAGTCTTTCCCAGGGTATCTGCAGGATTTGGGGCATTGGCGATCCATAAAACGGCTTGTCATAAGAGACCGTTCCATATTCCAATAGTTTATGAATTGGGGACCATGGTTGTTTCCCCCTCGTGAAGCGCAGGCATCTCCTGTACTCCACGAATAAGTTTACCGTGCCCATGCAGGAGGGTGCCCTTCTATGAGAAATTTTTCCTTGGTCATTCCAAAACCATGGGCCACAAATACCGGAATAGGCAACCCTGATGCGCGGTTCGTGAGATTGGGCATCTGGAACCATGTTAATCTGCGGCGACGCCTTGTACAAGTGGGCAGACATAATGGATTTCATAAATTATTTCCTCGCTTTCCATTTATTGTGCGTACATGATGCTCATGCCGCCATCGATCACAAGTTCGGCTCCCGTGATAAAGCTCGCATCATCGCTCGCAACAAATGCTACAAAATTCGCAATTTCCCCCGGTGTGCCAATGCGCTTAAGAGGCTGGAAACTCAGTACCCGATCTTCCGTTGCTTTGGGATCAGCTTGTTGATCAAACCATTCCTGAACCAGTGCCGTCCTTACCCACCCGGGGCAAATTGCATTGACACGAATGTTGTAAGGCGCATAATCAAGCGCCAGGCTTCGGGTTAACCCCACCAGCGCTGATTTTGCGGCAGCATAAGGGAAATAATTTGGGGCGGTTATCCGGGCATGAACACTTGAAATATTGATGATCGAGCCGGATTTAACAGTTTTCATCAATGGCAGAATATGTTTACAGCACAACCAAGCCCCTTTAACGTCGACATTCATAGCATTATCCCACTCCGCTTCCGACATCGTAGTGGCGTCATAGTAAAAGTTTTTACCAGCGTTGTTGACAAGAATATCGACCCGCCCAAATTGATCCACGACACGTTTAACCGAGGCTTGAACCTCCCCTTCCCTGGTAATATCTGTTTGTATGGCCAGGGTTTGGCAGCCATCGTTTAATAGTTCCTCCGCCACGCTTTGCGCACTCACAAAATCAATATCGGCGAGCACAACGATTGCACCTTCGTGTGCCATCTTGTAAGCGATCGCCCGCCCAATTCCACGCCCCGCACCGGTAATGTATGCAACTTTGCTCTCTAAACGGGCATTCATAGGCCACCTATCCTGTAATAAATTGATGTGAACGCTTTCCTAACCACACCCGCAGCGGTTAATTGGATTAGCGGGTGATTGTTGAATTTGTGCTGGCAAGTGCAACCAGCTCTGCTTTTGTCGTAACCACCATATCACCAAATTGACTGAGCGCAAGGGCGGCAAGTATCATCCCGTATCTTAATCCCTCATTTATGCTTCCATCCAGCCAACCGTGAATTACCCCTGCAGCCAGGGCATCACCCGCCCCCAGGCGGTCAAGGACCTTTGTGGGCCGGGCTGGCTCGAGGTGCCATACTTTTCCATCCCATAACATTGCGCCACGTACGCCAAGGGTGATCACGACATTCCTCGCATGACTCAGCTCAAGCATGGTATTTGCAACATCCTGGACTTCCCCTTTGCAGCCAAAGATCCGCATTGCATCAAGTTGACTGCAAAACAGTATTTCCACATTCTGCATCATTGTGAGCAGAGTATCCCGCGCTTTTGTTTCTGACCACAATTTTTGCCGATAATTGATATCAAAACTGACCGGTATCTTTCGAAGTTTTGCAACACGCAATGCCTCTGCTGTGATCTCGCAGCAGGAATCTGATAACGCGGGAGTGATGCCCGTCAGATGAATCAGACGGGCATTCATGATGACGTCCCAGTCAATATCACTTGGCCTAAGCAGAGTGATGTCCGAATGAGCGCGGTCGTAGGTAACTTGAATTCCACGCGGCGGTTCTCCAAACTCAACATAATACGTTCCCAAACGTCCGCCTTCATTCCAATGAACAGCAGATAGGTCAACCCTGGCCATACGCAGGTGATTTGCCGCCAATCGGCCAAGCGGATTTTTAGGCAAAGCGCCAGTCCAGGAAGCTTTTCTTTCAAGGCGAGCGAGCAGACTTACGACATTTGCCTCGGCACCGGCGGGGACCATATCCAATGTCGCCGCGGTTTCAAGGCGTTGACCTACAGGCACGCTCAGGCGAAGCATGATTTCACCAAATGTGGTTACATCAAAGCGTGGCGGATTCATCTCTTATTCAGATCCCACGCTTCGCGCAGGGCTCGGGCGCGAAGAATCAGGTCTTTTTCAGATTGTTCTCCGTCCACAACTAGGTTACCCCCAAGGCCCACTGCTGCTGCGCCTACCCTGGCATATTCCCGGATGTTTTCGATGGACACGCCGCCCACAGGGACAAAATCAATATCATTCAATGGGGCTCGTAAAGCCTTTAAATAAACAGGTCCACCATGATCTGATGGAAAAAGTTTTACCATTTTACATCCTGCGCTAAAGGCGGTTTGGGCTTCTGTGGCTGTGTAAACGCCAGGCAAATGTAAAATATCTTTTGATTGGGAATAAGCATAAGATACGGGGTCAAAGTTTGGTGATACCAAAAATTGTGCACCTGAATCCAAAGCCTGATGAACTCCAGTAAGATCCCGTACTGTTCCAGCACCAATTAATAATTCGCTGCCAAAGCGCTCCCGTAATTTTGGAAGTGCATCCAATACGGCTGGACTGTTCAAGGTTACCTCTGCCACTGTGACAGAACCGGCTAACAGTGCGGCGCAGATATGCAATATTTCATCTACAGAAAACCCGCCGCGTATGATGGCAATGAGTCCGCATTGTTTTATTATTTGGGTGGATTTTTCAATATTGCTCATGCTCACTTCACTCGGCCTCACCTGGATATTGAAATCCGAATTACGACAAGGTGCCCTGCTTATTGTAACCCGAGGCGAATATTTGCACTTATTTCATCACCTGATTCATTAGTTGATGCAGAACCACCCAAGTCACGTGTTAACACTTTTCCTTGTTTAAGGGTACTGGCGATGCCATTCATGACGAGCTGGGCGGCTGACTGCTCGCCAAGAAAATCAAGCATTAACGCCCCAGCCCAGATCATTGCCAGTGGATTGGCGATCCGCTGGCCGAAGATATCAGGCGCAGAGCCGTGAACGGGTTCAAACATTGACGGATATCGGCGGCTGGGATTCAGATTGCCGCTGGCGGAAATACCAAGTCCCCCGTGAATAGCTCCACCCAGATCCGTGAGAATATCGCCAAAAAGGTTGGAAGCAACGATCACATCGAAAGTCTCCGGACAAGTGACAAAGCGGGCAGCCAAGGCATCCACGTGCCATTTTTCAGTCTTTACATCAGGGTACTCCTGGGAAAGCTGCGTGAATACTTCATCCCAAAATACCATCGCATATTGCCACGCATTTGATTTGGTCGCGCTGGTAAGTTTTCTGCGGGGACGCGATCTTGCCAGCTCAAAACTGTAGCGCATCACACGCTCGGTTCCGGTCCGTGTAAAAATGCCGGTCTGCACGGCTACTTCATGCGGTGTGCCGACATGTACTCTGCCGCCTGCGCCGGCATACTCGCCTTCGGTATTTTCGCGGACGCAGACAAAGTCAATGTCAGCGGGTTGTTTGTTTCGCAGGGGTCCGTTTATACCTGGGAACAGATGAACTGGCCGAATGTTGATGCTTTGCTCAAAGCTCTTGCGGATCTCAAGCAGCAATCCCCAGAGCGTGACATGGTCTGGCGCAAGGCTTGGGAGGCCGACTGCCCCAAGATAGATGGCATCGTAACCTTCCAGTATTTTTAGACCATCAACCGGCAGCATCCGCCCGTGTTTGACGTAATACTCAGTTCCCCAAGGAAACTCTTCAAAATGCAAGTTGAAACTGTCTGAAGTCTGTTCAACCGCACGCAGCGCCTTCAATCCTTCGGGCATAACTTCCTGTCCGATGCCATCGCCGGCAATTACTGCAATTCGATAATCTTTTTTCATGGATATATCCTTTTTTTAGGTGAACGTGGTCAGAAATCGACGTCCGATTGAAATGGGGCTTGACTTTTGTTTTGTAATGCGATATATTGGTATTACAACATTACCATACTACCAATTCTACCAAGTTTTTCAAATAAGTCCAGACCCAATTCAGGCTTTATATCCAGCAAGACCAAATAATAATGGAATGGTATACCTATGCAAGCAAAAAACAACCCCAAATTTAAGGGTGTGCAAAACAAAAAACTCGGAGCCCAGATCAGCCACCAACTCGTGGAGGCTATTCTCGCGGGTCGCTACAAGCCTGGGGATCAACTTCCGCCTGAACGCGAACTGGCTGTAATGTTTGAAACAAGCCGTGTCGCCGTCCGTGATGCGCTAGGTGCATTGATTGCAAAAGGGATCTTGAACTCACGGCAGGGCAGTGGGACAACAGTGAATCAAGTTGAGCAATGGAACACCCTTGACCCGGAAATTCTTATGCTGCGTGATGGAGACAGCACCTTTGATCAGTTGCAGGAAGTCCGACGCATTATCGAACCGGATTTATGCGCACTTGCCGCTGAACGCAGCACCCAGGAAGAGGTTGATGCGCTAAGGATCTTATCCGATCTACCATTAACTGACACAGTAGAGCAACACATCGAACGCGACACTAATTTTCATCTGGCGATTGCCAGGATAACCAAGAATACGGTACTGCAGATTGTGTTGTCGTCAATAAGTGACCTTCTTCGTGAGGGCCGCCGCCGCAGTTTTCTTGTCCCTGGCGAACTTGCTGATGCGCGTGAATGGCACAAGATTATTTTTTCCGCAATTGAACGGCATGATGTTGAAGGTGCGCGACTCGCAATGGTTGGGCACTTAGGGCAGGTACAGCGATCACTTGATGGCTACAAAACTGTCAGCCACGAAGACCAGATTGATGAACATGGATAGGAGGATTTGTGACTAAAGCATTGGAAGGTAAAAAACATATGGGGGAAGCGTTGAAGATTTCACAGGAATTGCTGTTGGAAATGTATCGGCGCATGGTAACGATCCGTAAGTTTGAAGAAACCGTATATGACGTTTATAGCCGGGGTATTATGCCGGGATTAGCGCATCTTTATACGGGAATGGAAGCTGTGGCAGTCGGGGTGTGTATTAACCTGAAATCAACCGATAACATTACGAGCACTCATCGTGGGCACGGTCACTTATTGGCAAAGGGCGGCGAACCCAATCGAATGTTTGCCGAATTACTGGGCAAGGCTGCCGGTTACAACCATGGCAAGGGCGGCAGCATGCATATCGTCGATATGAGTTTAGGAATATTAGGGGCGAACGGCATCGTCGCAGGAGGCATGGGCATTGCTGCTGGTGCTGCATTGTCAGCCAAAGTGCGTCATGAGGATCGAGTATCTGTTGCCTTCTTTGGGGACGGCGCGTTGAACGAAGGCTTATTTTATGAAACAGCAAACATGGCTTCCCTGTGGAAATTGCCTGTGGTGTATGTGATGGAGAACAACACTTATGGTGAATACACCTCAACTACCCGATCAACCGCAGGCAGCGGTCCAGCTCGTGCCGAGGCGATGGAAATTCCCGCAGTAAGTGTGGATGGCAACGACATCATTGCAGTCTATGAAGCTGCCCGCTCTGCCATAGATAAGGCTCGTGCCGGAAATGGTCCTCAGTTTGTTGAATGCCATACCTATCGCTGGCGCGGTCACCACATGGGTGATCAAGGCGATACCTATGGTTATCGAACTCAAGATGAGATCGAGGGATGGATGAAGAAAGACCCAATTCCCCGTTTTGGCCAACGGTTAATGGCTGAAAACAAAATTGACGCAGCAGGTTTGGCATTGATCGATGAAGAAGTGCAGAAGAAGATCGCTGAAGCTGTTGAATTTGCCAAGCAAGCTCCCTATCCCGACCCCTCCGAGGTATACAAACATGTCTACGCCTGAGCGCATTGGTACGATCCGTGAAGCAATTAATGAAGCTCTGCATGAGGAAATGCGGCGTGACCCGACCATCATCATGATGGGTGAAGATGTAGGGCTGGCAGGAGGCGTGTTTAAGGTTACCAGCGGCTTGCTCGATGCGTTTGGACCAGAGCGGGTCTTTGATACACCCATTGCTGAAGCTGGCATCGTCGGTCTGGCTGTGGGTGCGGCGATGACAGGTTTACGCCCGATCGCAGAGATAATGTTCTCTGACTTTACAACACTGGCCTCTGATCAGATCGTGAATCAGGCGGCGAAACTGCGTTATATGACAGCAGGCCAGACAAAAGTACCGATGGTGGTACGCACAGCGATGGGTGCGGGTCGTCGAGCGGCTGCGCAACACAGCCAGAGTTTACATGCGTGGTATTGTCATATTCCCGGATTAAAAGTTGTTCTTCCATCAACACCTGAGGATGCCAAAGGTCTGTTGAAAAGCGCCATACGCGATGATAGTCCTGTGATCTTCATGGAAGATAAAATGATGTACAACCAAAAGGGTCCGATCCCGGCCGGCGATTACACCATTCCACTTGGAAAGGCGCGTGTCCACCGGGAGGGCCGCCATGCTGTTGTCATCTGTACTTCCAGCATGTTGTATCCCGCTCTCGAAGCTGCTGATATATTATCCAAAGGCGGCATCGAGATCATGGTGATCGATCCCCGTACGTTATCACCGCTTGACATGGAGCCATTGGTCACGGCAGCAAAAGAAACAGGTCATGTCCTGATCGTCGATGAAGCCTACCGCAGTTTTGGTGTTACTGCCGAGATCGCAGCTCGCATTCAAGAAGACGCGTTCGATTATCTTGATGAGCCCGTACGGCGACTCGGTGCAGCTGACGTCCCGGTACCCTTTGCGCCCAGCCTTGAAGATTTAACAATCCCAAATACTGCGCAGATCATCGATATTGTCAAAGAAATGCTGGCATAGAGGCAAATTCATGGCACACGAAATTGTAATGCCGCAACTCAGCCTATCGATGGACAAGGGGCAGATCGTAAATTGGTTAAAGCAAACCGGCGACAGAATCAATGCTGGAGATATTTTGCTTGAAGTTGAAAGCGACAAAGCCACGGTCGAAGTTGAAACTGTCGAAAGCGGCTTTTTACAGATCGTGCTTGGACCAGCTGATGGGGAAATTCCGGTTGGGGCTGTGATTGCTTACACACTTACTGAAGGCGAGGCGCCTGTAAAAGCATCATCAATCGCCCTGCCTGAAATGAAAACTTCCATCGACGCAGAGCCTGTCAGGGTGGTCCTTCCCCCGGCTAGTGCCAATGGACAACCCTTCCGCCGTTTGCCTTCGAGCCCGGCAGCACGCCGCAAAGCCGCTGAACTTCAGATCGACTGGCAGCAAGTGGCGGGCACAGGGCGCGGCGGGCGTATCAAAGAACGCGACGTAGTTCGCTTCAATCTGGAACAGGCGCAACCTGCCAGAGTTAATAATCCTCCGTCTGTTTTACGAAGCCTCCAACTCACACCCCTGGCAAAACGATTCGCCGAAGACTTTGGATTGGATGACTCTTCGCTTGCAGCGTTGATCCCGGAAAAAACCAAGGTCGAGCGTGAAGATATTGAAGAGGTAATTCGACAGATCATCCGTGATCACAAGTCAGGTTCATCATCCTCACCCGCTTCCCGTGGACAGATAGCGCCCGTGAAGTCTGCCATGCCACGCCGTGAAGCAATTGGCATGGTACGCAAGCGCATTGTTGAACGAATGATGTTAAGCGAGCAGATGTACGCTCCAGTTACTTTGACGACCGAGGTGGATGCTACCGAACTTGTCTCCCTTCGTGAAACGCTGAAGAATGATCCGGTTACAAAGGTAGCGCCAAGTTATAACGTATTGCTGACCAAAATCGTTGCTAAAGCATTGGGGGAACATCCAACCCTGAACGCCTCGATGGATGGCAGCGATGTCGTGTACTCGCCAACTGTTAACATCGGCATGGCAGTGGACACCGAACGCGGGCTGATTGTGCCTGTGGTACGCGACGCCGCTTCAAAATCAGTCGGCGACCTCACTCAGGAAATGAACGACCTGCTCGGCCGCGCTGCGCAAGGCAAAGCCACAGCCGATGAACTTACCGGGGGCACTTTCACAATTACCAATCTTGGCGTGCAGGATATTGATGCATTCACACCCATCATCAATCCTCCAGAATGTGCTGTGCTGGGGGTTGGGCGGCTGCATAAGAAGATGGTTGTTGTCAATGATCAGCCCGCAGTACGCACGATGCTGGTCTTGAGCCTGACATTTGATCATCGCCAGGTTGATGGCGCACCGGCTGCTCGTTTTTTGCAGCGGATTAAACAACTCGTTGAAAAGCCATATCTATGGTCGGTGTAATTATTTGGGAAAACCCACATGACGAATCATGAAACATCCTCGATTTTTGATTTGACAGGAAAAGTGGCACTTGTCACTGGCGCTGCAGCTGGTTTGGGGCGAGCCATTGCAGTTGGTTTGGCGCAATTCGGCGCGGATGTTCTTGCAGTCGATATTGATAAGAACGGCCTTGACCAAACGGTTGCACAGGTTGCTGCGCTTGACCGCAAGGCGGCGGGTTTTCAGTGCGATACGAGCCAACCAGCCGAAATCAAAAAAATGTTCGACCAACTCGACGATTTATTCAGCCATATTGATATTCTGGTTAATAACGTAGGTGTAATCGCACGTGCGCACCCTGAAGACCTGACGTTGGAAGATTGGGAGCGTGTTATTCGGACCAATATGACGGGAACATTCCTGTGTGCCCAGGAAGCAGGCCGCAGGATGATCGCACATGGGCAAGGCGGCAGCATCATTAATATCAGTTCCATAGCCGGAGTGTCAGCCCTCGGGCGCGGCAACTTCGTCTATAGCACGACTAAAGGAGCGATCAACCAACTTACACGTGAACTTGCCATAGAGTGGGCCAACCACAACATCAGGGTCAATGCCATTCTCCCGGCACAAATGCGTACTTCCTGGGTCGAACGTCTCGCGAGTGGGGCTAATGCGGATGAAACCATGAAGAGCATTTTAGGCGGGATTCCATTGAACCGATTGGGTGAGCCTGAAGACATGGTTGGACCAGTAGTATTTCTTGCCTCTAAGGCTGGTGCCTTTGTAACCGGCGCATTGCTGCCAGTGGATGGTGGAAACCTGGCGTTGAATGCGGGCGGCAGCCTGAATTCTTGATAGGAGAAACTGAAAATGGCAGAGGTTGAACCTGTTGTTAAGTCACAGAGCAAATTGGGCGAAGGCCCATTGTGGTCGATTGATGAGCAAGCCTTATATTGGGTTGATATCCACAATCAGCGAGTCGAACGGTTTCACCCTGAATCAAATCAACACCAGGTGTTTGATTTTGAGACAGCGGTGACGGCACTGGGTTTTAGAGCGATCGGCGGATTTGTTGCAGCAACGACGCGCGGATTTGCGTTTCTGAAGCTATCAACGAAGGAAATCAATATTGTTTCTCAACCGGAAGCAGATAAACCTCACAACCGGTTTAACGATGGAGCTGTTGATCCGCAAGGACGTTTTTGGGGCGGCACCATGTACGAAGGTCCTGAGACTAGCGAACCGACAGAAGGGCGCTTGTACCGGCTGGACATGGATGGTTCTGTGCATGTTATGGAAACAGGCATGACCATTTCAAATGGTTTGGGTTGGAGCCCTGATCTCAAAACGATGTATTTTACCGATACTCTGCGCTGTCTGATTTATGCCTATGATTTTGATGCCAGCACAGGAGCAATTGACCATCGACGTGTCTTCGTTGACAGCTCTGGTGAAGCTGGGTTCCCAGACGGTATGACTGTTGACAACGAGGGCGGCGTGTGGAGCGTGCGCTGGGGTGGATGGAAGATCACACGCTATGACCCATCAGGCAAAGCTGAACGTGAGATAAAACTACCCGTTGAATGCCCATCCAGCTGCGCCTTCGGCGGAACGAGCTTGACGGATTTGTATATCACATCTGCATGGACCGCGTTGAATGCGCAACAGCGCAAACAACAACCCCTGGCTGGTGATGTGTTTCTGTTGAAAACCAATATCATTGGCCGCTCAGCCTGGCAATTTGCGGGATGACTGATGTCATCTTCTAGTGAAATACCTTTGAATATGACAGAAATGGTTTTTACCCTCCAATTTGGAGGAGTACCCTGTGTTTATTCTGGAGGACCATACTATGCTTCTTAAAGATAAGGTTGTTATTATTACCGGCGCCAGCAAAGGTCTCGGCATATCCATGGCCGAAGTGTGCGCCACAGAGGGAGCGAAGGTTGTACTGGCTGCACGCAGCCTGGATCAATTGAAAGCGGTTGAAAACCGTATCACAGCCAGGGGCGGCACTGCCCACTCCGTCCGCTGCGAT
>CAYLOW010000122.1:0-11301 GCA_964385315.1 uncultured Anaerolinea sp. | reverse complement strand
CCGTTCCTTACATCTCCACGCCTAAAGCCGGGAGCTTTGCAGAACATTCGGTAAGACTTTCAGGCGCAAGGTTAAACGCTTTCCCTAAACCCGCAACAAAGCGCGCTCCCTTGGGTGTAATTCGCCACAAACCAAAATCAGCGAATCTAAACAAAGGTTCAGAGGCGGGAAAACGCTCAATATATCTTTCTTTTACCGGGGCATAACCCGGCTCGCCATTTTCCATAAACCCAGCTGAAGCGCGAATAGATAAACGCGCGAGGGTCTGCGGATCGGTTCGTCCGTCATCGGGTTCAGTGATCAACAAACTCACCTGGTTGTTCTTTTCCATATCCAATGTATGCTGCCCAAGCCGGCTGACATAGATATAAAATGCGGAAAAATCCTGTGCCGTCACAAAAGACACCATGGATACCCGCGGGGCTTCATCCCGGATTGTCGCGAGCGCAGCGACACGCACGCTGGTAAGAATATTGAGAAGGAGTTTTCTTGATTCAATATCCATATTATCCTCCCGTGGAAGGATTATCCAAACGCACTCCATGACCGCGCACCGAATCAATATATTGATGGGTTGGGTCAAGCGCAGCAAGACGGTCACGCAGGCGGCGGATGAGTGCGTCCAAAGCCTGATCAGATACCCCCGCCATTTGGTCTTCACCCCAAACCGTGGACACCAGATCACTCCGGCTTATGACCTGGCCCTGATTTTCATACAACATCCACAGCAGTCGATATTGCTGAGCCGACAAGGGCGGAACAACCTGCTGTTGATTAATCCAGACCTGGTGAGACTTTTGATCCATCAACAAACGACCTGATCGGATATTGCCCTCAGCAAGGGGCATGGTGGCATCGGAGGTCAGGAACAGGAATTGTTGGGCAAGGGCGATGCCAAGCAAATCGCCATCCTGCAGCATGACGGGTGTCGCCAATTCTGTTCCGTTATGATTTGTGCCATTTTTGCTGCCCAGGTCTTCAATCGTCACACCCTCAGGCGTGGGTGTAACCCGTGCATGAAAACGCGAGACCTGACGATCCTGAACATTGATCTCACAGGTCGGATCGCGTCCAATCATCAATGTGCGGCTCAACGCCCAGCGCTGCCCTTTTAATGGCCCTTCCTGTGCAACGAGAATGGGAAATTCTTCTTCATGTTTCATAATTGCCTCGAATAATCGTTTAAAGACGCTTATAATATAGCAGAAAAGTGTAATTCTGTGCATCCTTACTTTAGTAAACAGATATGACATGACATGAGTAGGACTCTATATACCTACCGGGTGATACACGCCGAAATTATCGCTTGATTATGCTCAATCTGCAAATACAGGATTAATTCACTGGACTGCAGGACAAAAGGAGAAGAGTTGCCCCAATCGCTTAAGAAAGGGGAGGTGCTGCGCAGTCGCTACAAGATCCTTGAACAGATCGGACAGGGCGGTACCGGCAGCATTTACCTTGCAGACGATATACGTCTGCAGGGAAGGTTATGTGCAGTTAAAGAGGTTGAGCACAACCGCACCCTCCCGCCACAATTCATCGCCCAGGCTCGCGAACAATTTTTTCGTGAGGCTTCTGTTCTTGCGCGCCTGGATCATCCCAATCTGCCTAAAGTATCAGACTTCTTTTCCGATGGACCGCGCGATTACCTCGTCATGGATTATGTGCCTGGCAAAGACCTGCGCGAGCGCATGTTGGAAGCCCGCCGCGATAAAACTTTTCTCTCTGAAAACGAAGTGCTTCGTTGGACTGCCCAGTTGGCAGATGCCTTAAATTACCTTCACCAGCAAAATCCGCCCATCGTTCACCGCGACATCAAACCCAGCAATCTAAAAATCACACCCAGCGGATTGATCAAGCTGGTAGATTTTGGCCTTGTAAAGATCCTCGCTCCCAACGAAGTAACCATCACTATTATTCAGGGACAAGGCACCGCACTTTACACTCCGCTGGAGCAATATGGAGGGGATGACACCCACACGGACATCCGCGCGGATATTTTCTCATTTGGAGCCACACTTTATCACCTGCTAACAAATGAGCCACCTGCTGAAGCGCGCAAACGCTTTCTGGACACCCACAGCCTGACTCCGCCGCGAGAGATAAACCACAACCTCAGCCCGCGTGTCGAAAAAGCCATCCTCTGGGCAATGTCCCTGCATCCCGATGACCGCCCGCAAAATGTGATCGAGTTCCGCGAAGCCTTGCTCGGCAACCAGGATATCCCCGATCATCCCGACACGCAAAGAGCAGGATTTGACAGGCAAGCCTTTTCCATGCTCCCTCAGGAACGAATCGCGAGCTATGTGGCTTTGGGGCTTTTCGTAATTGGGCTGCTAGCAACCATAGCCCGATAACTCCCGCCCGCAGATTTTTCGATCATCCTGCAAAACGAACAAAAATCAGGGGTCGATGTGGGTTGTCCGCATTTTGGACATGGATGTAATTTTGATTGGCCCGCATTTTTCTCAACAAATAAATTCCCGCTTTTTCTTGCTTCCAGAAAATTTAAATAAAAGATCAGCTTCGCCCCGGGTCGGGCAGTTTCAAGTTGGTTAAGCGCTTCCTTATAGAATATGGACTGCGACCCGTCTGCGAACGGGCACTCATCATAGATGTATTGAATGCCGCGTAAAATGGCGTAGGCGGTCATTTCCCGCTCGTAAAAACGGCATAACGGCTTGACCTTGCGCGCCAATCCGTCAGATCCCGGTAAAACAGGAGCTTGCCGCAAAAGATATTCACTCGACCAATTCAAGGTATTGCCAAAAAGAACGGCAGCTTCATCATCCAGGTTGTGGCCCGTGGCAAGCACATCATAGCCAAACTCACGCGCAATTCGATTCATCTCATGGCGCTTTGCAAGTCCGCAAACAGCGCAAGGTCTATCATATCCACGATGACTGATTTCAGCAAGCACGGGAATGGAACTGCCATACTCCTTTTCAATATCCACCACAAGTAATTTTAGATTATTTTCTGCTGCAAATTTTTCCGTCAGTCGCTGAGACTCGTGCGAATAATTGATCCCTGAATCAATTCCAAGCGCAAGATAGACCCCATCTGCCTTGTAACCAAGACGCACAAGAATATCCCACAATGAGAGAGAATCCTTGCCGCCCGAAACCGCTACAAGGATCTTTTCTTCATGAGTAAACATCCCGTATTTTTTTATAAAACGCTCTGTCTGCCCGGAAATCCAATCGAGATAGTGATCCCTGCACAAAGCCAGTTTATGCTGGCGCATGTGTATGGCTGCCTTGCTTTCACATCTGCGGCATTTCATAAGATTCACCCATTTCAAGATTGATTCGGCGGAAATCATCCGCCTTACAATGAATAATATCATCCACCAGAAATCACCGCGACCAGTCTGATCTCATCCCCTGTGTGCAGGATTTCATCATCTGTGATCATTTCGCCGGCGCGCAGCGCAATCACGGATTCAGGCACAATGCCGCTTTTCTTTAATGCATCCAACAAAGACATCCCCGCCCGGACTTCGTATACTTTATCACGCAGGATCAACTTCGCAACCATAATTCTCCTTGAAGCTGGATTTTATCATCCTTCATCCTTTAACATTTCCACTTTGGCCTAACACAATCATTTCTCCACCTTGACATTCCCCCTCCCTTGTCTTAGCATATCCACATGAAAATTGGAATGATGGTAGACAGTTACAAACCTTATGTCAGCGGGATTACGAATTACATCGACATAAATAAGCGATACCTTGAATTACAGGGGCATGAAGTTTTCATCTTCACGTTTGGCGACATGGAATTCAACGGAAGCGAACCCCGGGTGGTTTACAACAAGGGTGTGCCATTGGCTGATTCCGGATTCTATTTATCCACGCGCTATTCATCTGCCGCCAGGAAGCTCCTGCACAACATGGATATAGTTCACGTCCACCATCCATTTCTAAGCGGGCGACTCGCCCTGCGGTACTGCCGACCGAGGCAAATTCCCATCGTATTCACCAATCACAGTCGTTATGATTTATACGCGCAAGCCTATCTGCCAATGATGCCTGAAGGAATAAGCCTGGGTCTTTTACAGGCGTACATGCCGTCCTTCTGCGAGGCCGTGGATCTTGTCATAGCACCTTCCGCGGGCATGGAAAAAGTGTTACGCCAGTTCAATGTGGAAGGCCGCATAGCGGTGATTCCCAACGGTGTGGATCTGAAAATTTTTCACGAAGTAAAACCACTTTCACGCTCAGAACTCGGATACGAAAAGGACGATATCCTGCTGGTCTACGCGGGGCGAATTGCACCCGAAAAGAACCTGCCTTTCCTTTTGAGATCCTTCGCGGGCATCGCTCAGACCCTGCCGAATGTCCACCTTCTGTTGATCGGAAGCGGCATTCAACAATATGAAGAAGAGATCTTTACCCTTATTGGCGAACTGGAACTGACCGGGCGCATCCGCTTGACAGGCAGGGTCGCCTACGACCAACTCCCTGCATACCTTGCTATGTGTAACATTTTTGTCACTGCATCGATAACTGAAGTCCATCCACTTTCGGTTATCGAAGCCATGGGTGCGGGACTTCCTGTAATGGGGATTCACTCCGTTGGCGTGGGAGACACGGTTCTGGACGGTGTTACAGGGCTGCTTGCGGCACATGACCTTTCCGCCTTCACGGCAAAACTCACCCGTCTGTGTCTGGACTCCAACCTTCGAGCTCAAATGAGCAAATCTGCACGTGAAGCTTCTTCTGCATACGCCATTGAACATACGACAAGCCTGATGTTCAACCAATATCAACAACTTAAATATGATTACAAACCGCGCAAAGGAAACTGGTCAGTTCAACTGAAAAGACTTTTGGAAAAATTTGACCAATGACAAAATACAAGAAAGAGATCGAAGCCTGGGGCGAAGGTATTGCGGCTAACTGGCTTGAGGAGCACAATTACCAGATCATCGCGCGCAATATCCGCACGGATTATGGGGAAATCGACATTATCGCGCAGCAAGGGGACATAACCATATTTATCGAGGTCAAAACGCTTACTTCAAGTATTAATTTTATTCCGAAACCAATATCACGACGCGCAAACAACAGCACATGTTCAATTCTGCAAAGCAATATGCCGCAGAACATGAAATTGGCCACTGGCAAACTGACGCAATCTCAATTGAGGGAAAACCGGGATCAAAGTCGATCGTTACATATTTTGCGAATGTGATCTGAAAAAGTGATTGAGTCTGGGGCAGTATTGATCTTTTCTGTACAACACGAATTTCCGGTTAAATTCTCAGATACCGGAGTTCGCCAGTTCAGCAGGTTTTATTGAATTATCACTACCATACAAATATGGTAATAAATTGACCATAAATATGGACGTAAATGGCCATTGGAGATAATGATATAACGCCACGCTGTTTGGTATAATTTTTACTAAGATATCAATAAGGAGAATACTATGGCAAACGTCATCGGTCCTGATGTTAGTTTTTATCAAGACGACACCGAGACACCGCAGGGCATTGATTTTGTAAAAATGCGCGCATCTGCGGGATATGTCATCGTCCGTGCCGGGCAAAATACCTGGGTGGATTCAGATTTCAAACTCAACTGGCGCGAAGCAAAACTTGCAGGCTTGCCGCGAGGCTCCTATTGGTTTTATGACAGCCGCACAGAGCCCAAAAAACAAGCCGAGCTGTGGGTACAACAGTTTGGCGGGGATTTTGGCGAACTTCCCTTGTTTGCTGATCTTGAAGAAAGTTACATGGGGTCTTATCGCGGCTGGAAGAACTGGTACACATTCCTTGAGCATCTCAAAACACTAATTGGCACAAAAGAAATAGCCATTTATACAGCCTATTACTATTGGCGCGACAACGCCCCAAACGCCACCACTCAGGCCGTAAACCTGGAATATTTCCACCAATACCCATTATGGATCGCCAATTATGGCGCTGCAGAGCCTTTGGTTCCCCTGCCTTGGAAAAAAGGCGAATGGATCTTCTGGCAGTATACCGAAACCGGGGATGGAGCACTCTTCGGGGTGGAAAGCAAGGGCATAGATCTTAACTACTTTAATGGGGATTTGACTGCGTTCCGAACCAGGTTCAACCTGAGTGACATACCCATCCCGGACCCAGATCCCGATCCGATCCCTGATGATGATACGCCGACAGGTATTTCCTATTATGCTAATGCGTCGCCTTCGCTAAAAGTCCGCGAGGGACCCGGGACTGGGTACGATGCGATTGGATTACTCTTTCCAAATGATACGGTCGAAGAGATCAACGCCACTACAGATAGGACCTGGTTAAAGGTACGAAAAGCCGATGGAAGTCTGATGGGGTGGTGTTTTGTTACATACCTGCAGCTAGTTGGCACTACACCCACACCGATCGTGAAGCTCTACCGTGTTACCGCGTCACCTTCCCTTAAAGCCCGTGAAGGACCCGGCTTAACCTACACCTCTTTGGGCACGTATCCGTACAATACGGTTGTGGAAGAACTCGCCGCGAACGCTGACAGAACGTGGTTGAAGGTCAAGAATGCGAATCAAAGCCTGGTTGGTTGGAGTTCTGCAGAATACCTGAAATATACCGGCGGGACTACGCCCACTCCGCCTCCTGACGAGCAGGGGAAACAATATCGCGTCACCACCACCTCCCTGCAAGTACTGGAAGAAGCCGTATCCACCTCCCAACAGGTCGGCATGCTTTATTTTGGTGAGATCGTGGAAGGCCTTGACACAAGCACTGATGGACTGTGGTTAAAAATCCAAAAATCGGATGGAAGCTTGATCGGTTGGAGCTTAAGTAAGAGCCTGCTGCTGACAACTGACACCCCCACCCCGCCTGATGACGACTCTGCCACACCGGTTCCCGATGACGATGATAAGAAATGGTACCGCGTTGGATATGCTTCAGTATCCGTACGTGAGACTGCCAGTTCGACAGGCAAGCTGCTTGGCACAGTGGTGTTGGACGATACACTGCCCGCGTTGGATGATACGACAAACCCAAGCTGGATCCAGATCCGCCGCGTGGACGGTCTGACCGGCTGGTGCGAAAAGAAGTATTTTGTATTCCTAAGTGCCACCCGTCCTGTATCCATTAAACAAAATATATTTAAAGGGGTCACGTTCCTGCAAAAAGACCTGACATCGCCCCGAAAAAATCGAATGTATGTGATGGCAATTGACCTGACCACTGCCGGGCTTGAATTCCTTGTCACCCCCACAAAAGCCGTTGGCGGCGTTCTCTGCACACGCACTACCTCCCAATTCCTTGAGCAGTTCAAATTGGGTGCTGCCATCAATGGAGATGGATTCAGCTACCTGAATGCTTCAACATACCCCTCTGCTTCCACCTGCCCTAATGGCGGCGACCCGGTCAAAGTAAATGGCTTCGCCGCATCACGAGGAACAATATATTCGCCAGTAAAGACAATTCAACCGACTGTATATCTCAGTGCAAAAAACCAGGTATCCATCAATATAAAGCCAAGCAATGTATTTAATGCAATTTCGGGTGATCGTCTCGTGGTTCAAAACGGCGTCACGGTTAAAAATCTGGCAGCACTTGCCCCTGCCCCGCGCACTGCCATCGGAATCAATAAAAACGGACGATGGCTGATTTGGATGGTAATTGATGGCAGGCAGGAGGGCTATAGCGAAGGGGTAACCCTCAGCGAACTGGGTGGACTTTTGATCTCCTACGGTGTGCACACCGGCGCCAACATGGACGGCGGCGGTTCCTCTGCCATGGTAATCAAAGGCATCGACGGCGAGACACGTATTTTGAACTCGCCGATCGACATGAATATTCCAGGCAAGGAAAGAGCTGTGGCAAATCACCTGGGTTTATACGTGAAAAGTTGAATATAAATTGACTTGAAGATCAACAAGACGACAGTCATCCGTTTTGTTCACGGGTGACTGTCATTATTTAACCCTATTCGAGCTTAAACGCCAATAAGTTATTCCTCGTATGCCAGATAAGCACCTTCTCACTCCACTTAAAAAAAGCCGCGGTCCTTTATCCTTGTTATAATCCGCCCATCCTATTTCACAGCACGATATGGAATAACAATGAAACGCTACCTACTCTTTACTGTTTTTGTCTCCGGTATGACAACCCTCGCAGCCGAACTCGCCGCGGGGCGGTTGATCGGTAATGTCTTTGGCACCAGCAATCTAGTCTGGGCAAGCATTATCGGTTTGATTCTCATCTACCTCACACTGGGATACTTTCTCGGCGGTAAATGGGCAGATAAAAACCCGACGCCCGGCGCCATGTATCGCATCCTTGCCTGGGGAGCGTTCACGATCGGACTCGTTCCATATATTGCGGGTCCAGTGCTCAAAGCTGCCGCAACGGCATTTGAAGCATTGAGTGTTGGCATCATGGCGGGTTCATTCATCGCCGTACTCATCCTATTCAGCGTTCCAATCACCCTGCTTGGTGCAATTTCACCTTTCGCTATTCGCCTCTCAGTTGTTGACACCTCAAAAGCAGGGCAGGTCTCGGGACAGATCTACGCGATCTCGACTCTGGGTTCATTTATTGGGACATTCCTGCCCACACTGGTCACCATCCCGACCATTGGAACCAAGCTTACATTTTTTAGTTTTGGCATATTTCTTTTGATCGTTGCCCTGATCGGCCTTGCCAGGTTTGCGAGTCTGCGCGAAATGCTAAAGTTGATTTGGATGCCCATCCTGCTGGTCATCGTCGCTGTCCTTTCTGCCGGACAATCACTCAAAAACAGCTCGGGGCAGGTGTATGAAACAGAATCTGCATACAACTATATTCAAGTACAACAGGTGAATGATTACATGATCCTTAAGCTGAACGACGGACAGGGTGTCCACTCCATATATCATCCCGACACCCTGAACTACGGCGGCCCATGGGAACAGTTTTTAGTCGGCCCTTATTTTTACGAAGGACACAAGCCTGAGGATATAAAGCGCATGGCAATTATCGGCCTCGCTGCTGGAACAGCTGCCAGACAGGCGTCAGCAGTCTACGGTGAAATCCCCATTGATGGTTTTGAACTCGATGACCAGATCGTAAAAGTCGGTGAAAAATACTTTGGTTTGAACCTGCCAAATTTGTCAGTCCACATCGGCGACGGGCGTTTGAATCTTGAGCGAAGTGAGTACAAATATGACATCATCGCGGTGGATGCCTACCGCCCTCCTTATATTCCGCCGCACATGACCACACAGGAATTTTTTGGGATCGTTGCATCACACCTGACTGATGACGGGGTGCTGACCATCAACGTCGGATCAGTTCCAGGCGATCGAAGACTGATCAACGGGCTTGCGACCACCATGGCAACCCGGTTTGCATCCATCCACATTATGGATATTCCCGGCACATTGAATACGATGATCTATGCCACCAAACAGGCCACGTCACACGAGGCCTTCACCGCCAACCTGGTTGCACTTGCCTCTGACCCAAAGACCCATCCGCTGCTGCTTTCTGCGATGGCGGCTACCATAGCCAACATCCAGAGCGGCTACGAAACAACGACCGTCTTCACCGACGACCTGGCCCCCATAGAGTGGATCGTCAATCACATGGTTGTCAGTTTTGTCCTGCAGGGCGGCTTGGAATATTTACAGTAATCGTTCCCACAAGAGAGATCATGAAACCTAATATAACCTCCATCTTAACCTACCTAACATCCCTCCTCGTACCCCTGGCACTCATCGGCACGGCATTACGCATTCTACTCACGCCTATTTTCTTCAATGTCGAATACAGAATGCCCTACTTCCCCGTTGATGAATATGGCATGACTCAACAGGAGCGTCTCCAATGGGCACCCTTCGCTGTGGAATACCTTGTCAACGGAGCTGATATTTCCTACCTCGGTGATCTAAAATTCCAGGATGGATCATCCCTATTTAATGAGCGCGAACTTAGCCACATGGCTGATGTAAAAAAAGTAGTCCTTGGAGCATTGGGCGCCTGGACCATCTCCCTTATCATTCTTGCTATTCTTGCGATCCTCGCAAAGCGCATGCGTTGGATGCCGGACTTTATCAACGGCCTGCGGCGTGGCGGCATTTGGATGATCGGGCTGGCTGCAGCCCTTGGACTCGTGGTTGGCATCGGCATCCTCATTAACCCCGATGTTTTCTGGGGATTCTTCACACTATTTCACCAGATATTCTTCACGGGTAATTCCTGGCTATTTTATTATTCAGACACACTCATCCGCCTTTTCCCCATGCGGTTCTGGGAAGATGCCTTTCTGTGGGCTGCGATCCTTGCATTAGGCGGCGGGGCAGCACTTGCTTTTGGGTTGCGGCCGGGCGCGTTTCCAAACAGACAATAGTGGGTTATTCCACATGATGTATAATTTCATTATAGGAGTCGGTTTATGTCACCCACTTTAGCGTTAGAGAATAAAGTAGCACTCATCACCGGCGGCTCACGTGGAATAGGACGCGCCATTGCCCTCGAATTCGCAGCCCGAGGCGCGGCGGTCGTGGTCAATTACAATAAGTCACCTGAAGCCGCCAACGAGGTTGTAAAACAGATCCAGGCAGCTGGCGGAAAAGCTGCCGCATACCAGGCTGATGTTTCTGACTTCAAACAAGCGGAAACGCTGGTTAAGTTTACCGTTGAAACATTTGGCGACTTGGGTATCCTGGTTAATAATGCAGGCATTACGCGCGACCAATTAATCATGATGATGCCCGAAACAGATTGGGACGTGGTCATCAATACCAATTTGAAGAGTTCATTCAACTGCTCAAAGGCCGCAGTCAAACACATGATGCGTAAGCGGTCCGGGCGTATCATCAACATGGCATCAGTGGCAGGTCAAATGGGAAACGCCGGGCAAACGAATTACTCTGCATCCAAAGCGGGACAAATCGGTTTCACCAAGGCCCTTGCACGAGAGGTTGCTGCTCGCAATATCACCGTCAACGCCATTGCACCCGGGTTTGTGGATACCGAAATCCTGGATGGCATGACACCGGATACTCTTGAAGCAGCATTAAAACTGGTACCATTGGGGCGCAAAGGAAGACCGGAAGAAATTGCATTTGCCGCAGCTTTTCTCGCCTCAGACGAAGCCGCCTATATCACCGGCCAGGTCCTCGGTGTGGATGGCGGCATGGCTATGATGTAATAAGATTTTAGTCATTGCAAGAGGCGCTCTACCCCGTACTCCTAAAGCACTCTCCATTCAAAGTGATAATGACCAACCAGGATTTGGGATAACACCTTCTCGTAATGACAGGAGAAAAATATGACAGAATACACCCAAGGTAAAACAACTGTATCGCCTGA
>CAYLOW010000121.1:0-11309 GCA_964385315.1 uncultured Anaerolinea sp. | reverse complement strand
CCGTTCCTTACATCTCCACGCCTAATGCCGGGAGCTTTGCAGAACATTCGGTAAAAAGTGGAAAAGTAAGCGATAAGAAGTGAAAACTCGGAGGTTTCATGGCTTCCGAGTTTTCTTTGGTAAAATTGCCCTATTCTTTCTTCAGGAGTAAAAAGTGGATTTTAGTTGGATTACACAGCCCGAATCGTGGATCGCCCTGGTAACACTGATCGCGCTTGAACTGGTTCTTGGGGTGGATAACGTGATCTTCATCTCAATACTTTCAGGAAAACTGCCGCTGCATGATCAGGCGCGTGCACGCACCACCGGTATCTTGTTGGCTGTCATCACCCGTGTACTCTTGTTGTTATCTCTGTCGTGGATCATCAGCCTTGAAGAGCCATTCTTCAAACTACCCTGGATTGGCGGCGTAGAGATTGGTATTTCGGGGCGTGACTTGATCCTTTTGGCAGGCGGGCTCTTCCTTTTGTGGAAAAGTACGCATGAAATTCACGAAAAACTGGAAGGCAAAGATGGGGCGGCATCTGCAAAAGTAGCCGCCACATTTACGAGCGTCATCATCCAGATCATGTTATTAGATGTTGTCTTCTCGCTCGATTCGGTCATTACCGCCGTTGGAATGGTTGACCATATTGCCATCATGATCATTGCGGTCGTCATCGCTGCGGGAATGATGGTTTTTGTTGCGGGCGCGATCGGCACTTTTGTTGAGAAGCATCCCACCATCAAAATTTTGGCGCTCAGTTTCCTTTTGCTCATCGGTTTTACACTGCTGGTGGAAGGTCTGCACCAGCATATTCCGAAGGGATATGTATACTTTGCAATGGCATTTTCTGTTATGGTCGAGTTGATCAATTTGCGCATACGCGATACTCACGTTAAACCTGTTAACCTGCGTGAAGCCTATATGGAACAAAAGCTGGATTTGCAGCCTGAAGCGGCGGCGGTAACACCTGTAAAACCAGCAGTCGGAAAACGGGCGGCTGCAAAACCAGCATCCGGAAAGACCAGATCTACCGCGGTTAAAAAGCCTGCCGCCAAAAAGTCAGCTGCTAAGACAAAAAAGAAGTGATAAAAGAGCAAGACCGTCCCTAAAAATGGCGGTCTTGTTCTTTTATTCGCAGATTATAATCATCCCATTCCAAACTCCGGAGTTGTTATGACCTATCAAGGCTTGATCCACCGCTATGGGCAGTATCTTGACCTGCCCGCGCATACAAAAAATATTTCCCTTTTGGAGGGAAATACCCCGTTAATACCCATGCCGCGCTTAAGCAGGGAGTATGACTGCGAACTTTTTGTAAAATTCGAAGGCCTGAATCCTACAGGCTCTTTCAAAGACCGGGGGATGACAGCCGCCATCAGTGAAGCTGTTGGGCGTGGTGCCAAGACTGTTATCTGCGCCTCGACCGGAAACACCGCCGCTTCTGCGGCTGCCTATGCAGCCCGGGCGGGGCTGCGGGCGATCGTGTTAATTCCCGAGGGCAAAGTTGCAGCGGGAAAACTGGCGGGTGCCATTGCCTACGGCGCAGAGGTGATCCAGATCCAGGGCTCATTTGATGATGCACTGACGCTGGTGGTGGAGATCACACAGAAAACACCGATTGCGCTGGTCAACTCGATTAATCCATTCCGCATTGAGGGACAAAAGACCGCTGCTTTTGAAATTTGCGATGTAATGGGCAGCGCACCTGACTGGTTATGTCTGCCGGTAGGCAACGCTGGAAATATCACCTCGTATTGGGCAGGCTTTCAGCAGTATCAAAAAGGATTACCGCAGGTGCTGGGGGTACAGGCTGAAGGGGCAGCCCCTTTGGTGCTGGGGCATCCTGTCGAAAAGCCTGAGACCGTGGCAACCGCCATCCGTATTGGCAAGCCTGCGCGAGGTGAGCAGGCGCTCGAAGCAGCCCAGGAATCAAAGGGGCGCATCATTGCGGTTTCTGACGAAGAGATTTTGTCTGCTCAACGAATACTGGCATCAGAAGGAGTTTGGGTGGAACCCGCTTCGGCGGCGGGTCTGGCGGGGCTAATCGCCGAATCGGGAAGAGGTGCGATGCAAACGAAGGGTAGGAAAATTGTCGTGGTGTGTACAGGTCACGGTTTAAAAGATCCTTCCATCATCACTGAATCGTTCAAATCCCCCGACATTATTCCTGCGAACTATAAAGCGTTATTGGAATTGATTGGCGCCGAATAACAGAAGCCGGATGTTTCTTATGCTGCACTGGCTTGGCTGTGGTTCTAAAAATAAAATGCCCGCAAGGGCATTTTATTTTTGGGCAGCATCAATCTGATTGTCCGGATCCCCCCCTTGTTTCGTCTTGTGGAACTTGTGTAGATATTACAAAATACCCATTAAATGCTAAAGTATTTATGTTTTCTGCCGAAAGTAATACTAGACTTATCAGATGCCCTGATAAGCGTCTCATTTGGCAACGAAAGGAGGTATTATGGAAATCCAAGCTATCAGCAGTACCGCAGCAACTCTTGCCCAGTCGCAAACAACCCAGGCTAATGCGGATGCCAGTAAAGCAAATAAGGCTGCTCCTCCACCACCACCACCAGCAACACCGCCTCCGCCGCCTCCGCCGAAACCGGTGGCATCAAGTGAAAGCGGCACGGGTAACAGCAGCAGTAATTCAAGCACCGCGAAGATTTATGATAGACGTGATGAGGATCAAGACGGCACCGTCACCTATCAGGAAGCGCTTCTCTATTCATTGAAGCATCCACCTGAAGAGACGGAAGTCGAACCGGCCGTTACACCCAGCCAGATGCAGGCAGGTCTGAACTCTTATAAGCAGAACGAAGTAAAGACCAGCTTATTTGGGAATTAGCATCCCATTTGCCCTATCAACAGGGTGAAAGTCATAAATTCGATCCCTGACCTGTAGTCATGTTATCTACAGCTAAAAAAAGTAAAAACTCTCCCAAGCTCTAGGCAGAGATTGGGAGAGTTTTGAAAATTTAATCCCCGGTTGAATTTTTATCGGCGTGTGTATGTTTCTCCTGCAGTTACCCGAAGGTTAAGGCGGTTTTGTTCAGGGGCAAAAACACAGGTGGCAAAGGCGGTGAAGGCGCAGGGTGGGTTGTAGGCTTTGTTGAAATCAATGAAAAAACCACCCTCTTTTTCATCCACTACCAGGTAGCGCCCTGTGGGGTAGGTCTCATTTCCGCTCGTTTGATCCAAAAACCGGATAAAGAATATACCGTCATCTTCCTTATTGACATCAAGCTGGTATTGATTCCCTTTGATTTCGAATGTGAGAAATCCCTCGACCTGAGATTCAGAACTTTCTCCTGTAATCTCCGGAAAATATGTCTTCTTTGGTTGATCGTAAGGGGTATATGCAGCCTGGACGCGAAAATTTTCGTCAATATCAAACCAGGTGCGTGTAGGAAAAATTTGTTTTTCCTTGCGCAGGTTATCCCACATGCGGATGCCGACCCTTTCTCCGCGCTCAATTACGACCAAACGGATCTCCTCGAGGCTGATATAACTCGGGTTGTCCGAGATATCGGGTTGGAGGATGGCAAAATCCACCGTACTGCCGTTTATGTCGATCTTTTGCCCCGCATTTGTGTACAAAGACACCGTCTTTCCATCGGATTCAAAATAGCCGATATTTTCAGGTAAACGGTTTGGCAATTGAACCTCGCATTTCGGGCTTGAACCAAAACGGCATTTTCCAGGTTCCAGCCAAAATAAACCGGCAAGCGCTAGCCATCCGTTTTCTTTGCGAATGCTTTTGTCAAGGCCGGCACGCCAGAGATCGAGGTCGTGGGAGTAATCTTTTGTGACCATAAAAAATATCCGGATGAAACGGTAATTTGATATAAAACAGACCTGCCGCTATGCAAGCAGCAGGTCTGTAATGTTTTCTTCTTGTTCTATAGGACTATTGGGATGTAAGTAATAAGTCCGCCCACAAACATGATAAGTCCAAAAAGGGCGAATGCCAGCCGCAAATTACTTTCCGCGTGGAGCAGTGATGCCCAGGCCGCAAATGCAAGGCCAAGCGCCATGACCATCATGACGAGTGCGAGTTTGTCGCCTTTCGCGTCAGCTTCTGATGCGAGGGTGAAATTTGTATCAGAGTCATCCCATAAATTTGTGGCATCCGTATACATTTCATCATAATACTGGTCGTCCCAAACGGTGTCAGGGTTTCGGTCAATTGCTGCCTGAAGTGCTTCTGAGAAACTGGTTTGATAGTATTCGCCGATATCGGGGCGTTCGTCTACATTCAGATACCAATTATCGAAATAGTTATAGTCCTGTGTAATATCCTGGTTGGCGCGCAGGTATTCCGCGTTGCCATCATTCAAATTCTTCATGGCAAGGATCTCATACTTGTTTTGGTCCGAATCTGACATGGAGCCTTGATAACTGGCAAGAGCGGTAAAAACGCTCAGTAACGCGATCAGGGTGCCCAGGAAAACTTCATGCCCCAAAAAGCCTAAAAATTTTTTCATATTCTCTATTTCTCCTTATGGATTGATGATGTGGATGTATTTCTATAATAAGAAATCAAAATGGGATATCTGCGAAAATATCCTTTATTTTAGAATTGATTTCCAACTATGAAGTGCACGGAGGCGGGAGGAAGTATCAAATAGTTTTGTAAAATGAAAAGGATGCCTGATTTAAATTATGCACATTTAAATTTAGACCCATATTGTAAGTGATGTAATAAAAAACAGTATTTACAAAAAAGAAAGGGTGTATAGAAACATATGGATACACATTTCGCATGGAAGGCGGCAGGGAGCGATCCAGGTGCGGTCATTCCGGGCGGTGGACGGCTTATTATAGAAGACCGGGACTACAGATATCTTACCGTTCTATTTTTCGAGCAGGCCCAGTACGGCAGGTAACAATTGTTTTTTTCTTGAAACCACGCCTTTGGCATCCCGGGTGCCATCAGGAAGCGGTGGATAGGGAAGATCACCAAGGATGGACGGGGGATTTGATGTAATGACCAGGCGGCTTGTGCCGCGAACCACATCTGTGATAAGTAACATGGCGAAGTCGAGGCCCCGTTTGTCGCGCAAGTCATTTAGCGCGTCCTCGAGCGGCTCAAGGTGATCGGTGAGCTGAAGCAGGTCTGTAACCTCGGCCTGGGCGACTGCAAATTTATATCCACCCCCATCAAAGGGTTTGATGTCGGTGCTGACCACATCTTTTGCATCACGATTGGAGATACCTGCGCCTGCGTTCAGCACAGCTTTGCCATAAGTCTCAATAGTGTTGCCTTTAAGGGGGCTTCCGCCTACAAAAGCCCAACGGGATAACCGCTCAGCGGCAGTTTTATCGCGCGGGGTTGTGGTTGGGGATGTGAGAATTAGGGTATCGGCCAGCAAGCCGGCGAGTAAAATACCTGCCAATGTGGGCGGCATGGAGAGGCCGGCCTCAGCAGTTTGTTCTGATACCAGCGTGGAGGTTGAGCCGACGGTATCCACTGTGAACCGTATGGGTTGATGGGTGTAAGGGTTTCCGAGACGATGATGATCCAATATCTCGATCAATTCGGCTTCTTCAAGGGCGGCAATGGCCTGGCGGGATTCATTATGGTCTACAAGGATGATCTTCAATCGCGGCGGGCTGAGAATATCGCGTTGGTTGGCGATCCCGACATAAACGCCATGTTCATCGACGACCCATCGTTCATTGAATTCATCCCTCAGGATCTTATTGAGGGAATCCCGGATATGGGCACTTGCCTGGTATTTTGGGACGGTAACATCGGCGGCATCCTTGCATGGCGCGCTCATCATCTCCCGCACGGTAGCATCCCCCGGGCGCGGACCAAGCGTATCTGTAAAATATTTAAACATGCTCATCCCATTTATGATGCCGTAAGGCTTGCCGTCTTCGCTAACCACCGGGGCGACTCCGCCTGTTTTACTTGCGAGGGTCCATGCAAGGCCAAGTTGTGAATCAGGGCGGATGGTATCGAGACGACGTGTTACTGAATCAAAACGCGGTGAAGCATCGGTTAGCAGGATCGGTGCTTCAAGGCCCATGGTTTTTAAGACATACTGTGTTTGCTGGTTGATCGCACCCGCGCGTGCGGCGATTGTGTTGGCCCCGTCGCGTTCCCGTAAAAGCCAGGCGTAGCCCATCGCGGCAGCAATGGAATCTGTATCGGGGTTAACGTGCCCTATGACATAAATTTGATTGGTCATTTTATTTGTACCCTAATAATGTTATCAAAATTTGCTGATTACCCGAATGAAGTCTTATGAAATTTATTCGGTCAATTATATCCCGCCTTTCCAACGGGGTGTGAATATCTGTTCGAAAGGTCGCAATTGAAGTAACCACCTTTTTTAGCATAGCACTGGAGTTATGATCGCCACCAAACTTATGAGCGATTGGAGGGGAATGATGCCCGCAGAGTTATATTTGGACCAAAAAGATCAATTTATTTGGCAAATAATAATCCCGAGGGTGATTTTAGTTTTTCACGCTGCGCTCGGGATTTGAATGACTATTCGAATGAGGAACTTCCGAATTTAAAATCCTATTTAACTGTCCCCAGTAATCTTGGATACCAGTACCATAAAATATCCGCGACGGGTTTGTTGTGGATGGATGTTGATTTATCCTGTAATGCGGCGGGTGGATAATATCCACGGCTGACAAATCCGGTGATCCATGGGCGTGTGTTCACTGCGGTGAGGAGGGCTTCGTAGATATCTGCCTGGGTTTGCAGGCTTAACTCTACAGAGCTGATATCCGGATTGGGCCTGCTAAGAGCGTTCCAATCCAAACAGCCGCCCTGTCCGTTTGAAATGCATTCACCCGCGGCTCCAGTTACAGATGGATAGGCAACGGCAAGGGTTAGCGGCTTTTTTACCAGAGACACAAGCGGAGATACCTCATTGTCCATCAGTCGTCCAGCTTCGTTGGCGTAATCTGTTTTAGTTGCGCTTGGATTTGTCGAAAGGGAAGCCGACCAAAGCAGGTAAATGCCATCCACGTCTTGCAGGAAGGTTAGAGGCGCATCAAGCGTGGCTTTGGTGTAGGGGAATGCCCATAAGACCTGGCCTTTGAAATGCTGGCGTACCTCGGTAATGATCGATTTCCATTGCGTTTCACTATCGGCAGGTACATTTGAAGGACTGCCATTTGGCAGCTTCCCGCCTGGCATGGCTGGCGTGACCCAATCTCCCCCAAGAATAAGGGATTGGGATCCAGTCTGGGCTGCCAGGTCAGCATAGTTGATGGCAAACGCGCGGTATTGAGTAAACCATGTCTGCCACCACTGTGCATCCCGAGGAGCTTCTAACCAAAAAGTGGAGCTGGGTAGGGAGAAAGAATCAACAGAAACGGGAAAATGAGGCGTGGGAAAGAGCATGACGTTGAGCCCCAAAGACCTGGCTTGCGAGACCATGATCGCGGAATCGATCCATAGGGGATCCTGCCCGGGTATGGGAGAAAATCTTTGCGGTGAGGTGGAGGTAAATGTCCAGCTTGGAGTGAGGACGACAGTATTTGCCCCGATTGCCTGGGTATTGATCAAAGCCTGTGGAGCGTAGTATGACCAGTTGGGGCGGAACGAGGGTTGGAATTCGATGCCTGCGACAAAACCACTGGAGCGCGGCGTAATTTCTGCACCAACCAGGGTAACGGGTTCCGGGTTCTCAAACCATTTCCATGCTGTGACTGTATCCTGGATATCCTGTCCGATGACGCTTGTGCTTGCCTGCCGGCCTACAGGCGTTGTGCCGACGGTTTGAACATCATCTGCGCTTCCGCATTGCCCATTGCGGCAATAACGGTAGGAAAATGAACCAAGAATATTGAGCGGGCTGTACAGTTTATATGCCCAGCGGTTGTTTCCAAGCGGCCACATGGGGATGGGTTCCATCCAGCTAAATGTGTTGAACTGAATATAGATAATATCGCCTGGCGGCGTAACTGAGGGAACGCTGACTTCAAATAGAATGGGCGAATCGCCAGCTGACCACGACATCACCGAATCCTGAATTGTGATCTCCTGGTCCGGTACTATCAATTCGCGTTGATTCCATGTCCCATCGAGTTTATGCTCCGCGTTCCAGTAGCCATCGCCCAATGTATATTTATATTGAATGTCTGCTCCCGCGGGCAGAGCCAGGGTGATGGCATAACTTCCGTCAGCCTGAAGGTTCATGATCGGCATGCGTTCCGTGCTTGAGCTGATACCGCCTTGTAGATCTGCGAAGGTGTTTCCCAATTGCAGAATGTTCCCTGCAATCCGAACAGGTACGCCGGGCACAGTCGTATTCGGGACTTTAACCAAAAAAGTGACATTTACCAGCTGCAGTGATTTTACGCGAAGGTCAACCACGGTAGTTAATCCATCGGCAACTGCCGCGCCCTGCTGAAAAGTTTGATACATGCCATCCATGCTGTATACCAATAAATTTTGCGTTCCAACGGGTAAACCGTTTAGTTCAAAACGTCCGTTGGAATCGGTAATGGATTGCATCCCGCCGGCAGTAACCAATAGGTTTGGCAGCGATGAGCCGGTGTCCACATTTGTGATCTGTCCAAGGATTTCGCCGGTTGGGCGCGCGTATGATTTATCACCCCAATCAGCAATGATGTCCTGTATTTCAGCAGGACCTTCCACCAGGTACATGCGGTACCGGATTGCCGATCCCGAATTTGTATCTTCCAGTACCTGTGAAGCGCCACGCCGTACATAGCGGTACTTGACCACGGAGTTAAACGGCAGGGGTAAGGTGGCGGTGTAGGTCAAAGAGTCGCGTGCACTCATTGGATACTGTGTTGCGTTCAGCGAAAGTCCGGTTACTTCATCCAGGATCGCAATTGCCAGGGATTCGTTTGGCAATAGGGGCTCGGGGACGGTCGCAATAAAAGCTGTTTGAGCCATGACCTGGGGAGTTGAGGACGGTATAACCACATCCGGTGTCAGCGTGGATGTGATGGTGGATAATGGATTTTCAAATAATGAAAGAGTACATGCCTGTCCTGTCAGGACAAGTGAAATTGCCACAGCAATAAGACGGCGGAGGGGTGCTGCCTGTAGATTCATTCTATCTCCTCGAAAAAGCTCTTTCCTTTATACTGTTTCTGCAGCTTCAGCTTTTTTCTGCGCTTCCACCTGATTTCGCTTTCGTCCGGCGGAAGCGATTTGACTTAACCCGATACTGACAAAATAAAGCAAAATCATGGGCGCCATCACCATACCCTGGTTGATGGGGTCGATCGTCGGCGTGACGGCTGCGGCGATGATGGCTATGATCACGATTGCCAGGCGCCATTGTTCGACAAGCACCTTCGGCTGGATCAATCCGACCGCAGACAAGACATAGATTACCAGCGGGAATTCAAACGCGAGGCCGACCCAAAACATCAGCCCAAGGATGAAGGAAAAATACGACTCTGGACGTAATTCCGTTTTGATCCCCATGAATTTCTCAAGGAAGGGCAGGGCGGTGGGGAGCATCAGGTAAAAAGTAAATGCTGCGCCGCCCAGAAAGAAGATGGATGCCAACGGGATTCCCGCCAGGCTCATTTTCCTCTCACTTGGCCGTAGACCGGGGGCGGCGAACCACCACATTTCAAATGCGATATATGGAATTGCCAGTGCAATTCCTGAGAATAGCGCCACCCGCATAAATACGCCAATTGATTCGGTTACCTCGATGGCGGTTAGTGATGCAATACCCCCAATGGGTTCAGAGAGGTACTCGATGATTCTTTGTGTGAAAAAGAAAGATACTCCCACCATTAACATGACTGACAGCACGGCGCGCAGCAGGTGCATGCGCAGCGCCTCGACCTGATCCCACATCATCTGGCGGGTGTCTGCGTTTTGTGTCAGTTCAACAAAAACCTCACCCAGCGGGTGTTCTTCGGGTTCGGTGTTTAGGAATTTGTAAAATTGACGGACCTTCCGAAATGGGAAGGCGAGGATGTTGTAGACAATGCGAAAAGGGAAAAAGACCCGATCGAAGAATTTCGGAAATCTTCGATAAAGTACCCGAAACGGGAAGCTAATAATTTTGAAGATTAAACGGAATGGAAAGGCAATAATCAACCACAGCCTTATAAAGAATTTACGCATCTAATTTTGTTTCGCTTTCACTTAGTGTTTCCGTATCTGCAGCGGCAGGTGACGCAAGATTACTTATCGGAGTGGGGATGGTGACGGGTGACGGTTGCGGGCGTGGCGGAGTGATCGAATTATACGGCTTGCTGCCAGCCAAATTGGCCGCATCCTTAAACTCCTTCCCAACCTGGTTCAGTTCTTCATTCGCATCCCGCATCAGGCGGTTGGGCAGCGTGCGTAATTCGCGTGATGTCTGTTGAAACATCTTCCAGCCGTCAGATGTGACAATACTGCGCAGCCATTTACCAATTGTCCTGCCGGATTTTTGAAGATCCTTGGGCCCCAGGACAATCAACGCAATAATGATGATGAATAGAATCTCGGATGTTCCAATGCCAAATATATCCATTCTTATGATTCCAACTTGCTTTCCTGTGTAATTCTATTTTGTATGATCTGGTTGATCTCATGCTCATGATCCACCAGTGTACCTAGAACTCCATTGATAAAGCGCGGCGCGGAATCCGAGCCGTACAATTTTGCCAGTTCCACCGCCTCATTAATGGCAACCTTGACAGGGGTTTCACGGTAAACAGCAAATTCCCAAAAAGCGATCCGGAGGATGTTGCGGTCAATTGCCGCAATTTGATCCAGAGGCCATTCAGGAGCGTATTTGGCGATCAATTGGTCGAGGTCTTTTATAAGAGGCAGCACGCCAAAGATGATCTGCCTGGCGAATTCAGCCAGGTCATCAGATAGCGGAACATCCTCCAGGCGTATTTTTAATACATCGCCTGGAAGATGGTGGTTGGCAATATCAGTTTCGTAAAGTACTTGCAGGGCGATGGATCTTGCCCTGGTTCGGGGTTTCATGCTTTCAAGCCTCACTATCCTCGTAATCAATGTCTTCGATGTGAATGTTCACGGTTCCAACATCCATGCCAACCATTTCCTGGATGGCGCGGGCAACATTTTGTTGGACGTTGCGGCTAACTTCGCGGATGTTCACATCCTGTTGCAGGACAAGGTGCAAATCTGCGTAGACCGTATTCTCTTCTGTTTCGATCCGGACTCCATCGCCGGTTCCTCTTTTGAAGAGGCGATTTACACCGCCAGAGACGGGAGCCAGCCTGCTGACACCAGGAACGCTCAATGCCGCAAGGCGCGCAATATTCATCAAGACGTCAGGCGATACAGTTGTTTTACCTTGGGTGTATTCTGTCATATTTTTCTCCTGTC
>CAYLOW010000120.1:5111-11339 GCA_964385315.1 uncultured Anaerolinea sp. | reverse complement strand
TATGGTTATCAAATAGATTTTCCGCTGCCACTCAAATATCATACCGGTACTCTGCCGGGAATAACAAAACAAAGAAAATGCAAACGGGCAGGCAGTTGACCTACTTTATAAAATTTACCACGGCTGTCATACCCCAGCGCATGGCGGGGTTGGAATCGGTCAAAAGAATAGTCGCCTCGTAGACGATATCACCCTGGTTTTTTGTGTAATTCTGGCTGATCGAAAGCACATTACCTTTTAATTCAACCGCGGGCAGCGCATCCAAAACGATGGTAACAGGCTGGCTTTCTTTAATATTCACCACGTCCAATTCGGTCAGGTCGGTGGTTTTGACAACCCACTGCGAGTTATCGGCCACGGTAATGACAGGCTGTCCCATGGCAGCGAATTCACCAACCTTGAGATTGAGGTCAGTGATCACCCCCGGGAATGGCGCGCGAATTTCAACGTTTGCCAGCGCGGCACGTGTGCCGGCTGTGTCTGCTGAAAAGGACGGATCCTGCAGGGCATCAAAATTCTTTTGAGCAAGGATCAAACGGGAGTTGGCGCTTTGCAGGGTGGATTCGAGTTCAAGCCAGAGGATGGCCTTGCGATAACGAGCCCAGGCATCATCCAGCGCTTTTTTGTAAATTTTGGCTGTGCCACGGACAACCCCGCTGTCCTTTTCGGCTTCTGTCTCCTCGAGGCTGCGGTCACTCAGGTCCTTATATGGGTCGAAATCTGCGCGCGCCCTATCCAATTCGACCAACATGGCCTTGACCGCCCCGGAGGAAGTCATGCCTTTCAAGTAGCTGGGAATATCGAAATTATCAACATCATATTGGGCATCGCGCACTTCCTGGTAGGCGGCGGTCAATTCCTGCGCGGCATTGGCCTGTGCACTTGCCAGCGTTTGCCCCTCGTTCGGGTCGAGGCGCGCGATCACATCACCCGCAGCAACCTCATCCCCTTCATTGAATAGAACTTCGCTGACCAGACCGCTTCCGTTCAAAGCCAGTTCTGTAAAATGGATCGGTTCCAGCTTCCCTTCCGCCATCACGGAATTGTCCGCAGCAACCGGCGGAACCTGCGCGGCCTGAGGGGTGGCCTGCGCCGTACTGCAAGCCCCCAGGGCGAGCATGAGCAGGATCAATGGTAAGAATTTTATAGGTTTCATCTTGTTATCCTTTATGGATGGTGCCCAAATCGGGGATGTTTTTTTAACCCTTTACGACAGGGCTTTATTCATATGCCAGAACTTCGTTGATCGTCAGTCTGGCTGCGTTACGCGCAGGGATGATGCTGGCGATAATGGAAAGAATGATGACCACGGCCAGCCAGAGAAAAATACCCAGCGGGGTGAAGCTCAGTTCCATGGGTGTGCCCAGCGTTTCACTGATGATGGTAAGCAGCAGGTTACCGATAGGAAATGACACCCCGATCGCCAGCACCCAGGTAATGAGGCTGATGACCAGCCCCTCGATGATGACCGACTGCATAATGACCCGGTCCACCGCGCCGATGGTGCGCATCACACCGATCTCGCGGGTGCGCTCCAGCACATTGATGCTCATGGCGCCGGTCAACCCCATACTGCCGACAAACGCGGTCAGGATGGCCATAATCAGCAGGAAACTGATCAGCGTGTTGATGGCCAGGGTTGCTTTCAACCGCAGTTCAGAACCGGACTGCACACTTTCCATCGTGAAATTCCTCTCCGTGAGATAGTTATCAATATTCAGGGTGAGTCTCTGGTTGGAAGCAGAGTCATGCAAATCGGTAATGATGCGGTATGAGGCTGCCCGGTTGGGCAGGTGATTTTTCGCGGCGATAAATTCAAAATTGGCATAGGCCATCGGGTCGCCAAACATGGCCAAAAATGGGAAGACGCCCACCACGGTCCAGCGTTCTGCGCTGTAGCCGGGAAGTTTGATAATGAGCTGGTCACCTGGTTTCAGGTCAGGGAACTTCAGGTAAATGCTGTCTGAAATCACAATGGCTTGTTTCTCGTTCGGCAAAAGCCAGCGGCCCGCGACCAGCTTCAGGTTGAGCAATTGAGAATCCTGCGGCGGGGCGACAATGGAAATATTCGAGACGAGGTTGTCATTCCCGTCCCATACTTCGCCCCCAGCGGCAGACCAGCCTTCCACCCCTTTCACGCCGGGAATTTCCAGCAGGGTTTTCCGGATCTTATCAACGCGATAGGGCTGGGTAAAGTTGATGGTGACATCACCCATATAATGCTGCAGCAGGTTTTCCATCACGAGACTCACCGAGTCGCGCACATTGAATACCGCCATGAACACGCCCCCGGCAATGGTGAGTGTAAATATGGTGAGGAGCAGCCTCCCGCGTTTCCGGAAGGTGTTGCGAAACGAGAGCAGGATCGGGCGCGAGACCCAGTTCGTCCAACGGGAGGAGCGTTTTTGGGCATTGGCAGCAGACTGACTCCCTGGGCGGTAGTTGCTGATGGCCGCCTGCACACTGGTCTTTGCGCCGCTGTTGACCGGGAAAAAGCCAGCGCCCAAAGGAACCAATATGGCAATGAGGGTTTGGGCGAGAATCGCAACCGGTACGATGCGAAAACCCTGAAGCACCGCGCCCATTAAAAACGCCATGAACCACGCCAGACCATAGCCCGCGAGCGCGCCCAACGGAAGGGCGATGACCAGCGCAATCACCCCATACGAGATGACCAACAACAGGTACATCCCCAAAATTTGCCGGCTGCGCGCGCCCACCAGTTTCATCACACCGATCTGGCGCAGCTGCTGGGCAAGCAAGGCATTAAGCGTATTGATGATCAGAGAACTGCTAAGAATGGTGATCAAGCCGCCCAGCACTCCGAGCATCCCCACGATCGCCAGGATGATATCGGCCATGGGATGCGCGGTGGAAATATGTTTTTCCACGTGGTATACCGTCCGCTTGCTTTCCTCCACATGATCCTGAACGGCGTCTGCCACGCTGGTAATTAATTTGGTGTCACCACCAGTGCCCGCCACGGTGAGATAGAGCTGGTTATAGCTGCCATCCAACCCAAAGGCCACCAGGGTTTTTTTGGTCACAAAAACAAGGTTGTTCGCACCGGGGTCGGCTTTGGATGTGGTCTGGTCGGCAACCAGCCCAACGATGGTCAGAAAGTGGATTGAACCGTCAGGCAGTTCAAACTCGATCACATCGCCCGGGTGATAACCGCTAATGTGCATGATATCCTGGCTGATGAGCGCCTGGTCTTTCCCCGCAACGCCAACTCCCTCGATCGGTTTACGGAGGTTGATATTGCCGTCAAGGTTATCCAAGCCAACCAGCGTCATGGTCTTCCAATCTTCAGTGCCGCGCCGTGCCCGGGCAGCCAGAATAAAGCGGCCTTCCACCTCATCCACACCCGGCACTTTCGAGATGACATCGACCAGGTCCTGGTCAAAGGGGTCGGTCATCACTTCTATATTGGGCGGGTTAACCGCCGCATAACTGCGGTTCACATCCTCGCTCATGATGACATAGGAGCTGATGATCATGCCAACCGCGAACACGCCCGCGGCGATCGAAGCCACCACCAGCCCCGTGCGGGTTTTATCACCCCACAGGTCCGTGAACACCTTGCTCCAGCGCGGCCTTAAAAGATTGGGTTTGGCGTTCCTATTCACTGGTCGCTCTTCCTTCTTTTGTTTTCAGCGAAGCGGGTTGCCGCTATTTCGTCCATGGCATGACGGGTTAATGCAGAGCCGTCAATGAGTTCAAAGAATAATTCCCGGGGCAGGAGCGCCAATTCTGCTCCATGGCTCGAGCCATGAACACTGGCGATCGAATGACCGCCCTGGGTTAATTCAACTTCACCGAAAAATTGCCCCTGCCCCAATCGCGCCAGCCTCAATTCCCTGGTCTCTTCATTCTTTACAACGATCTCCACTTCACCAGAGACGACCATGAAGAAATGATCGACCGGCTCGCCCTGTATCAGAATGGGGGCACCCGGGGCCACTTTTTGTCTGCGCGCCTGTTTGGTAGCCGCCAACATTTGCGGATGTGTCAGGAAAGGCAGGGCACGCGCCACGGTCTCGTCAATAATCTCGCCATCCGAAAGGATGATGGTCTGGTCGGTCCGCTGCGTGATCGAGGGGTCGTGCGTGACGATCAGGACCGTCTTGCCGCTTTCCGCCAGGCTTTCAAAGAGGTTAAGCACATTATCTGCTGCGCGTGAATCCAGGTTGCCGGTCGGCTCATCAGCCAGAATAATGGAAGGGTCGGTCGCGAGAGCGCGGGCGATCGCCGCACTCTGCTGCTGCCCGCTGGAAACGGCGGTGGGAAGTTTGTATGCCTGATCTTCCAATCCCACCATCTTGAGCAGATCCATGGCACGGCCGGGGCGCTCGGAAAATGGATAGAGGTCACAGTAATCCATCGGCAGCATGGTGTTTTCCAACAGGGTCAGCGTGGGCAGCAGCTGGAAGAACTGGAACACGACGCCCATGTTTCTTCCACGCCACAAAGCCCGTTTGCTTTCGCTCATTTTATATATATGTTCGTTCGCGATGATCACTTCCCCCGCAGTGGGATGGTCAATGCCGGTGATCATGTTCAGCAGGGTCGATTTGCCGCAGCCTGATTTCCCCACGATGGAGATGAACTGTCCATAGCTCAACTGCAGATCGATGGATTTCAGCGCGACGAATTTCCCCGCCGCGTTTTCATAGATCTTCTCAACATTTCGTAACACAATGGCAAGGTTTTCGCCGCTGTCTTCCTTTGGCAACGGACTCAATGCAATACGGGATTTTGATACGTGATGGGAAGCCCGCTCCCGGTCAAGATCGATCGGTGCCTCCGCGATGCCACCTTCCTCCGTTGGACTGCTGACCACGCCATCGGCGATCAATAAGCGGCGGGAGAACCGGGTAGCAAAGCCCTCATCATGAGTGACCATGACAAGGGTCTTCCCCTGGGCAACCAGTTTCTCAAAAATTTGAAAGATGGTTTCAGCGGTCACGCTGTCGAGGTTGCCGGTTGGTTCATCTGCGATGATCAAGTGCGGATCATTGACCAATGCCCGGGCGATGGCGACGCGCTGTTTTTGCCCGCCGGAAATATGCGCCGGAATTTTGTACGCGTGATCGGCGATCCCCACCAGGTCCAATAACTCGAGCGCGCGTTTTTTGCTGGGCGCTGCCTGATAGGCACCCAGAAAATCGGGCGGCAGCATGACATTCTCCACCAAACTGAGGGTGGGCATTAACTCGAAGGATTGGTAAATGATCCCCAGGTTCTGGCCGCGCCATAGGGCCAGCCTGTCTTCATTTAGTGTCTGGATGGGTACGGAGGGTGATGATGATTCACTCCCCGCCCAATGAAACAGAATATTGCCCGAGGTCAATTCACTGACACCGGAGATCATGTTCAGCAGGGTGGTTTTCCCCGCGCCTGATTTACCGGTGATGCCTAGAAATTCACCCTGGCGTATATCGATGTTGACATGGCTCAATGCCACAAAGGGCACATCCCCCGTGTCATATATTTTTACGACATCCTGCATTTGGATGATGATATTTTGTTCCGTATCGATCATGTTCCCTTGCCCTGCAAATATCCTACTGTTCAGCCTGGACCGCGAAAAAATCGATCGCAGTGGACAACAAACGAATGAATGTCCGGCTGTCTTCCTCTCCCAAATGGTCAACCAGGGCGATAAATCCTTCGCGGGACTCTGAAATAAGCGCCTCGGCAGCCTGCAGTCCTTTTTCGGTGAGCCCGACCAGGACGATCCGCCGATCTTTCGCATGCGGCAGGCGTTCCACATAGCCAGCCTCTTCCAACGGGTTGATCAGGTGGGTTACCCCCGCGGGAGTGATGTGTAACAGGCTGCTTAATTCCGAGACTTTAAAAGACTTCCTGGCATCGCCAAGATTGATGACCAGTATCATTAATAGACCCTGTTCGCCGGGTGTTAATCCGTCCATGGAATTCGTCTTAAATTTCAAACGGGGTAACTGTTTCATGAGCTGGAACAGATCATGGGATAACGCCAGGGATGTTTCTTCTTTCATGGGGCAGCCTTTTATTCTTCCGGTGTGTTTGTTAATTATATAAATATTTTAGCGAGTAAATATTTTACCTATTTTGAGATTCTACAAGGAAGTGCTTGTGTAGTCAAGTGGAAAGACGATTAGACGCTACCGTGCTTGAATGCCATTATTCAAGCACGGTAGGCATCAAGGATATGGCATTTAATCAAAGGAACAGAATTGCCGG
>CAYLOW010000120.1:0-5011 GCA_964385315.1 uncultured Anaerolinea sp. | reverse complement strand
TAAGCGCCGCGATTTTTTTTCGCCGCCATGGAATTAACGCTGATGCTTACCCGGCCTCCGAACTTGCCTTTTACCCTGAACTAATGATGGATCGGGCAAAATTATTGGTGGCATTTTCCCGTTCCGGGATGACATCTGAAACCCTATGGGCAGTGAAAGCTTTTCGGAAACAGTGTCCGGATGGAATCGTATGTGCCATAACCACCCGTCCAGACTCAACTCTCGCAAGTCTTGCGGATATCGTGCTGGATGTTTCTCCGGCTCAGGAGCAATCCATCGTGGAGACGTGCTCATTTACCGGCATGTACCTGGCCGCTCAACTCTTAGCCGCGCATTTAAAGGAAGATACATCTTTTGTGATGAGAGTACAGACTTTACCTGAAACCTTGAAAGCGCGCATGCCGGCTTTTTCGGCATTGGCACAGAAAATTACCCATGAACTTCAGGTCGAACGTTATTTCTTCCTGGGAGGCGGCCCCTTATACGGCCTCGCATCTGAGTCCGCTTTTAAGATCAAAGAGTTCACTGCGGGCTGGGGAGAGGCGTTTCATCCACTTGAATTCCGCCATGGACCCATGACCGCGGTGAACGGGAACACACTTGTCGCAGCCTTTCTTTCAGACTGCCAGGTTGGAGCAGAGATAAAAGTATTAAGTGAAATGAAAGCTCGCGGCGGGCATACCCTCGCAATATTTGAAACAAAGGGGGATTTGGATTTGAATGCTATGGATTACACCATGGAATTATTAAGCGGGCTGGATGAGTTTGATCGAGCTGTTTTATACCTCCCTTTAATTCAATTGATCGCCTACTATCGATCGATTGCGTCCGGTTTGGATCCTGATAATCCCCAAAATTTGAAAGCGGTGACCGAGCTTTGAGAATAGGGATGGTCGATTTTTTGTGGTTATTTCCGAAATCGGCTGGCTCCAAAGTGACAATTATTTGCTGAAAGTATGATAAATGTCACATGAATCAAAGGGATTGTTTTGCTAGAATGTACGTACATTAGAACAAACGCACATACGTACTCAATCGTTTGTTTCCCCAAGCCATTTATATAAGGAGGTTCAATTAATCAATATAGATAAATCCCCTAATTATGAGTTTGACCTTTGACAAATCAATCGATCAGTTGGCAAATCAATTTATTCAATAGGAGAAGAAATGTTCAAGAAACTGCTTTTCGTTATGTTGATCGCGATATTTGTTCTAGCCGCCTGTTCAACAGATGCACCTCCGGCTGCCGGCAATACTGGTGGACAAGCAACTGACGCCCCAGTGGTTGCTGGTCCCAAGAGTGATAAAGTGGCTGTATCGCTTGGCTGGCAGGAAAATGAGTCTGGTCAACGCTTTACACAAGGCTTCGAAGCTGCTTTCAAGGAGCTCGGTTGGGAAGCCGTATTCTCAAATGCGAATTACGATCCCAAATTACAAACCGAACAAATTGACGCTTTCATTAAATTGAATCCAAAGGCATTGTATGTCACCTGCTCCGACCCGGTGGCGATTACCCAAGCGGTACAACGTGCCATTGATGCAGGCATCCCGGTCTTTACCGCGGACTGCAACATCGCTGGAGTTAAACAAATCACCTCGATCGTCTCCAACAATTACGGTATGGGCGTTTATACCATGCGCTACATTGCTGATAAGATCGGCGGCAAAGGCAAGGTCGGCATGATCGGTCTGCCCAACAATGAGACCTGGGACTTAAGAGAGCTTGGCGCGCGCTATGTTCTCAGCAACTACCCCGATATCGAAGTTGTTTATTGGCCTTATGACTCGACCGGCGCTGTTACCCCGCGTCAGGCCATTGAAAATATGATCACTGCCAACTCTGATGTAGCCGCCATTTGGTGTGCCTGGGATGGCGCTGCGATGGAAGGTGCCCTGGCAGCCCAGGATGCCGGTAAGAATAATATTATCTTCACCGGTATTGACGGTGGTCAACGCGCGTTCGAACAGATCCAGACCGATGGTCCCTTCAAACTCTCCATGGCCCAGAGCATCTATTGGATGTCCTACAAGGTAGTACTGTATTCCCAGGATTATCTGAAGGGAGATAAGGTTCCGCGCTTCATGGTTGCCCCGGTCTATGCAGCCGATAAGACCTTGTTGGATGCTGTTTCCTCCGGCTTAAAATCATACGATTACGATATTCCTGGCATGGAAATCAAACTCGGCTGGGTACCTGATCTATAAACTGTTCCAAATATCCATGCAGAAGGGTGTTATTGTGGGCGGCGAAAGAAATATCCCGTCGTAGGCCGCAGCACCCTTCTGCTTTTTCGTAAGTCATTTTTTGGTATCATTGCACGTTGATTCATTTTTACTATTGGCTGGTAGAGTAATTTTTGCGAAAGAGGTTCAGGCTATGGAAGAATACTCCCTATCGATGAAAGGCATCGTGAAGGAATTTCCCGGCGTAAGAGCATTGGTTGGGGCTGATTTTAACCTGCTGCCCGGGGAAGTACACGCTTTGCTGGGTATCAACGGTGCCGGGAAATCCACCCTGGTTAAAATATTAGCCGGCATCTATTCCAAGGATGCCGGTGAAATTTTGGTTCATGGCAAAAGAGTGGAGATCACAAGTCCACTGGATGCAAAGGTACTCGGAATCGCAACTGTTTATCAAGACCCGCAGATGATTCCGTCCTTTACCGGGTACGAGAACATTTTTCTGGGGGCAGAAACAGAAGGAAAGTCTGTTTTCTCCGTCATCAATCGCAGGGACCTGCGCAAACGAGCCCAAAAACTTCTGGAGCGTTTTCCGTTCGAGATCGATCTAAACCGGCCGGTTATCGAACTGGAGACAGTCGAAAAAGAAACCATCGCCGTATTACGGGCGCTCTCACAGGAACAGACATCCATCCTCGTGCTGGACGAGCCGACATCCATTCTCACACGCAGTGAGATCATGGTGCTATTTGGACAACTTGAGATCCTAAAGAAAAAAGGAATATCGATCATCTACATCACACACCGCCTGGATGAAGTATTCCAAATCGCTGACCGGTTCACAGTGCTGCGAAATGGGCAAAATGTTGCCACCTTTGGCGTAAAAGATAAAGGCATCGATAGCAATAAAGTAACCGAACTGATGCTCGGGGAAAAGTTAAGTCAGGTTTTCCCAAGCCGTGGAGAGCATGTCGGGGAGGAAGTTTTGCAGGTCAAGGACCTGACCCTGAATGGCAAGTTCTCCAATATAAATTTCACCGCCCGAAAGGGCGAAATCATCGGCATTTTTGGTCTGGTCGGCTCAGGTTTTGATGAACTTTGCAAGGCTCTTTATGGAGTGATTCCTTATTCCACCGGAGCAATTTTTATCAATGGCCGTCAAACAGATTACCGGTCAGTGGATGGCGCCGTTCGAAGCGGCCTGTTCCTGGTTCCGGGTGATCGCCGTAACGAAGGACAAATTTCCGACGAGAGTATCGCTTTCAACACCACCCTCTCCAACCTGAAAAAGATCACTGCCAGTCTGGGTCTGATCCGCGCCAAAAAGGAATTTAAGGAAACCCGCGGCATCATCGATACACTAAAGATCAAGACACCCGGCCCGGGCCAAAAAGTCTCTTTGCTCAGCGGCGGCAACCAGCAAAAGGTCGTGATTGGAAAAGGTTTGTATACTGATTCGAAGATCTATATTTTTGAAGAACCCACGGTTGGTGTGGATGTGGGTGCCAAATCCGGCATTTACCATCTCATCCGTGATCTTTCCAAAGATCACGCTGTGATCGTCGTCTCCTCTGATTGTGAAGAGATCTACGGGTTATGTGACCGGGCCATGGTGCTCTACAAAGGCCATATCGTGCTGGACAAGCCAGTAAATGATGTCCCGCTGGACAAAATGCTGCTTTACGGGCTAACCGGAGGAAAAATTGGAAACGAATAGGAAATTCAATTTCAATCAGGACGCGATATCGGTAGTCCTCTTCTTTCTCGTCATCGCCGTGGTAATGGCGGTATTCTCGGTCTTGAACGAAAATTTCATGACTGTCAGTAATTTAACGCGGGCACTGAAGCACCTCTCGATCGTCTCGTTGGCTGCGTTGGGACTGACCTTTGTGGTTGCGGTCGGTCATTCTGATATGTCATTCCATTTTGTAAGCTGCTTCGCAGGCATGACCATGAGCTTCTTCATTGGCAAAGGACTTCCTCCGCTGCCAAGTATTCTCATCGGGTTACTCGGTGGATTATTTTTTGGTTTCATCAGCGGCATGGCAGTGGGTGTTTTCAAGCTGCCCGATATGATCGTGACGATCGCCATTGGTTCGGTTGCGTGGGGTATGGCCTATCTATATAGCAATGGAAGCTATATTTACACGAACTTCCTGACTTCGGGGATCATCACTTTCAGTGATGGTAAATTCTTTGGTTTGCCGTTCCCGGTGATCTACCTCTTTGGCTTCTACGTCTTAAGCTATATCCTGCTCCATCGAACCAAGTTTGGGCGGGGATTCTATGCCACCGGAAGCAACAAAACGGCCGCAACCTTCTCGGGTGTCAAAGTTGAGAGCTATATAATCACGGCTTTCGTTTTATCATCCTTATTAGCCTCATTTACCAATATGGTCATGATCGCGGCCCAGGGTAACGGGAACGTCAAGGGCGGCCTGATCCTGCTGATGCCGGCCTGGGTGGCGGTCTTTGTCGGCATTTCTGTATTCAAAAAGCCAACCGTGATCGGCACTTTCTTTGGCGCGTTTTTGATATCGATCATGCAAAATGGATTTACCCTGTTGAACGCACCTTTCTACGTCATGGACTTGATCGTCGGTTTGACATTGATCGGCGCCATCCTTATCTCCCGCATACAAGCCAGGCGCGGTAACGCCAGGTTGATATCCCCCGCCAGCGGCCTTGAGCAGCCGGAATGAGCTAAAAGGAGAAATGTGATGAAAAAAATATTCTCCCGGCTCCCCCGGATCTTCGAACCCCAATATCTATTAATTTGGGCACTATTCCTTTTGGTGGTTATGTTCTCCGTCGCTTCGCCGGCTTTTCG
>CAYLOW010000119.1:0-11341 GCA_964385315.1 uncultured Anaerolinea sp. | reverse complement strand
AAAAAGAAAATTTTCATGTGATTTTTAGAAAGCTTTGTTTTTCAGAGGTTGGGAGCTCGAAAAGCGAATAAGGAGTAAAGGTTCCGGGTATTCTCCTGGCGCGGTATTTACAATGAGACTGAATTCATATCGTATTTTAGAACCAATCCCGTTTGTAGAAAATAAAAGTTGCCACAGCGGTCAACGCAAGCGATATGCCGATGACGGTCAGGAACGCGAGTGGATGATTTGAACCAGGCAGGGTGACATTCATGCCGTAAAACGCAGCAACAATAGCAGGCATATTTAGAATGATCGTTAATGCGGCGAGGGCCTTCATGACGCCATTGAGGTTGTTTGAGATGATCGAAGCAAATGCATCCATCATGCCCGAAAGAATTTCTGTGGCGATGCTGGTCATTTGAATGGCTTGTTGATTTTCTGTGAGAACGTCTTCGAGCAGGTCCTGATCCTCTTCATAATAGTTAAAGAGCTGTGTCTTTTGCACACGCTCCATCATCACTTCATTGGATCGCAGCGCGGTAGAAAAATAGGTTAAGCATTTTTGATATTTGAGCAGCTCCAATACTTCGTGGTTACGTGTGGATTTTTGCAGTTGATCCTCCACCGCTTCAGTGGCGCGGTTAATCTCACGCAGTAAATTCAAATATCTTGATGAAGTTTCAAGGAAGATGTAAAGTGCCAGGCGGTAGCGTTTGCCTGTCTTAAGCAGACGGTATTTTCCATGCACGAGGACTTTGAAGATATCGCTTTCGTAGCGGCAGACGGTAATGATCTTGTTTCCCAAAATCATAATGCCAAGCGGAACAGTATTGTATGGGATATCGCTATCGGGTTGATAAATGGGGATGCGTAACAGGATGAAGGTGTAATCGTCATCGCGTTCCATGCGTGCCATTTCATCCTGATCAAGGGAATAGTTGATATAGTCCATATCCATCCCCCAGTTGATAAGCTTTTCGATCTCTTCCGGCATCGGATCAACAACATTGACCCAGGCGCCATTGGCGATCATTTCGATATTTTCGAGCCCCTGCTCAGTGGTCTTGTAAATACTCAGCATGGATGCCTCCTTGCGTGATATGACATCACGCAGAGGCGTACGCGCACCTACGTGATGATGATACTTGAATTAAACACGTCTCGTCCGCCTATACTGGGCGGTTTATTATCTGAAGAATCAGGGTCGCTCTCGTCTGTGTTGTACATCGTTTCCTTGCCTTTACGGCCAGGTTATTTTACGCCCGTTATTTGAATTAGGGAATATCGAATGTTAAATAAGGCAAAGTTATTTTGGGAAGGAAAATTCGGTAGTGAATGTGGTGGTAAATTCGGAGGTGATTTCAAAGGCAAAGGATAAGGCGGGTAATTTTTGTCCATAATTACGCGAGACCCAGCCTTCATAGGAAAGTGCTTCCCGTTGCCCGTAAAGCAATTCCCCAGCACGGACAATTGAAAATTTGGAATGTGGAAGGCGGGATGCGGAATGTACGGAGAAGGTGGCGCCAAGTGAGCCGTGGGGCGATTTGAGCGTTACGCTGACCGTTGATTCGTTTTCTTTGAGTTCCCATTCGAGGTCTGGTAGGAGCCAATGCAGTCGGTAGGTGTGTAGAGCATGGCGGGGTGATGTCAGTTTGTCTTCAATAACCCAGTGTTCATCCTGGTAGACTGTCACTGTGCGCTCATGTTTTACACGACCATAACCGTGATGATGAGCCCGGACACGCCCCAGAATAGTTTCATCAATTTCAATTAAGTTGTTTGAATGGGCATTTGCCCAATCCAGTACAAGGAAACGCCCCGCGCGTGTCATTTGGTCATGCCCATCCACTGTGATTGTGTTGTGGACACGGGTCGTCACCATCGAATTATCCCAGGGTGGGGCGGCGTTGTATAAAAATGTACCCACGTCCTGGGTGATGTTCAATCCACGCCACCAGAGGTCGAGACTTAATTGATCCATGTGTGAGAGGCGGCTTTTGAAATGGGAGGCGCGCAGGTATGCCCATGAATTTTGTCCGCGCAGGTTTTCGGTAAGGTAGGCGCTTGAATCAGCCACGCGCGCAGCAGATTTGAGCCCAAGCCAGAGCGACATCTCATCCCAAATACCGGCAGGCAGCCCTGTCCGAAGAAAGGCGCGGGCGGCTGCTTGCACTGTGGGACGATAATCTTCAAAGGCCGAGCAACTCAAAGGGAAAACCAAAGCCCCATCGTTGGCTCCCAGGTTAGGAGTGAGCCCCGAAGAGTTGTCCAGCAGAGAAAAAAGCCAGTGCGCAGAGCGGCCAAGCGCCTGTGAAGTTTTGACCGGGAAGGCGTCCTGTTTTATAAGGTTAATCCAAAGGGCGGTTTGCAGCATCACACGATGATAGTTTGTGCTGTGTTGGATGTATTCGCCATAGCTGCTAATTTGGTTTTGAAACGACCAGTTGAGCCACTTCCAACCAAGTTTGCGCCAGTTGGAATTATCGAACAACAGGCCTGCCGTGTAAAGCGCGGCGGCTTCGGTGATAAGATGATTATTGTTTTGTGAACGCGCATAAACGAGCGTGGGCGGGATTCTCGCTGCGTGCTGCGAAATGGAGGCCAGTAGTTGCGAGTTGCGGGCTGCGGATTGTGTGCTTGAAAAAACATGCGCACACCAGACAAGACTCATCAGCCGAATGGCAACCTCCTGTCCGTTCATCCAGTGCGGGCCGAGGTTTGCAGGATTATTTTGTGTGAACAAGGAAAAGTTTTTCCAGAAGGCGTCCGCGTAACGTTCGTCCTGCGTCAGGTGATATGCGCGCCCAAGAGCAAATGCCCAGCCGAAGCGGGCTGGTTCCCAAATATATTTTATATCTGAGTTCAAAGGCTTCAGGTCAATTTTGCCGGTTTCAAAATCCGTCCAATGCGCAGACTGCCAATCACCTGTAAGCTTGATCTCCACAAGTGGCGCCCCGAACATTTCAAATTTTCCGTTGACGATCTCGTCTGCCCCTTTAAGTAATAATACTTTGCCGTCTTCGCCGAGAGTCTTTAAAAGTTGTTCGCGCGAGGGGAGAGAGAATAGTGTGGTGGATCTGGGTGGTGGAATATTTAGGGAACTGACGGGTGTTACTCGCTTGTAATGTCCGGTGAGTAAACCAAATTTGTACAAAGCATACAATATCAATGGACGAAGTCCAAACTGGAACAGGAATTTGAGGCCGATCAGAATCTTTTGTGCCATTTAATGAATACGGTTCATATAAACAAGGGCGTGAAATAATACGGCGACCTGCAAGCCATTGAGGAATTCACCTCGTTTGGTCATGGCGATCAATTCATCAAATGGGACGAGATACACTTCAATGTCCTCGGCATCATCCAGCTTTTGAACATCTGTTTTTTGGGCATCGTAAGCCAGATAGCCATACATTAGATTTGTTTGAAGCGCAGGGTTGGGATAAAACTTCCCGACTTCGATCAGGTTCGATGTTGTGTATCCAGTTTCTTCAGAGAGCTCGCGCCGCGCACCCTCCAGTGGATTTTCACCATCATCCACCACTCCGCCAGGCAACTCCCAAAAGACACCTTGCGCGCCGTGCCGATATTGCCTGATCAGCACCACTTCCTGATCTTTCGTGAGGGCCAAAACAGCCGCCCAACTGCGAAATTCAAGCGCTGTTGCCTCAAAGACTTTGCCGTTGGGCAATTCGCATTGATCAAAACGATAACGCGGACGGAGATAATTGGATTGTAGAATTTTCCAGGGTTTGAGTGCCATGGTTTAAAAAAGTCTCCGGATTCAATGATGCTTTTTATTGAGCGGTTGTTCCTGCCCGCAGAGGTGAAGGATTAGGGATTCTTTAAAATACAACAGTGTTCGTGACAATCATACACTGAGGGAACAGCTTGTCATAGGGCAGATTTCCAAAGCCGCATTGTAAAATTGAAGTAGAATTCGGGCTTGACGCAAATATTTCGCGAATCAAATACTAAAGGATGAAACATGGAAGAAATGATTGAAAAGCTGGCTGCCAAAATTTCTACTGAAATTCTCAGACAGCCCAAACGGATAATCCGCCCGGATGAAGCTTTGATCTCCAGCGGCTTGATCGACTCGTTTAGCCTGATGGACCTTAGCCTGCTCGTCGAAAATAATTTTGGTGTGCGTATTGAGGATACTGAGCTCAACGCTGACACATTTGACACATTGGAACAACTTGCCCGTCTTATTCAAAGCCGCCAATAGGTTATGGATCTTTCTTCAATACTTTTTCTTTTTCTATTTTTGCCTGTTTTTTTATTGGTATATCTGATCAGCGCGCAACGCCTTAAACTCCCTGTCGTTTTAGCGGCAAGTATTATCTTCCTTGCCTGGGGATCAAAGATGGCTTTGTTGTGGTTGGGCGGCATACTAATATCCGGGTATTTGGCGGGGCTTGCCATCGCCAGGACAAAAGAAAAAGGCGGCCATTCTCCAATCTGGCTTTGGGGTGGGATTGGATTAAATCTGGCAATACTTTCCTTTTTTAAATTTAGTACGGCATATGGTGAAGACGGGTTTACCTGGCTGAACCTGCCTCAGGGATGGATTACACCGGTTGCCGGGTTGGCAGTGCCGATTGGTCTGTCTTATGTAACCTTTCAAATGATCTCTTATCTGGTGGATGTCTGGAAAGGTACTACATCGGTCGAAAAAAACTTTGTGGCATTTTCGACCTACCTGCTATTTTTCCCAAAACTTGTTTCCGGGCCCATAACCCGTTACAAGCCCTTTGCGCTTGACATGGAACAACTTAACCCTTCCATTGATGATATTGCTGCAGGCTTTCGGCGTTTGCTTACAGGCTTTGTAAAGCGCGCATTAATTGCAAACCAACTGGCTCTGATGTCAAATGCTGTATTTAATCTTCCCACGGCGAATATTGAGCCAAAGTTTGCATGGCTGGCATTGATCGCCTATACAATGCAAATATTCTTTGATTTTTCCGGCTATACCGATATGGCAATCGGGCTGGGTATGATGATAGGCGTCCGTCTGCCTGAAAACTTCAACTTTCCATATATCGCGCAAAATATCACTGATTTTTGGCGCCGCTGGCATATTACCCTGTCCACCTGGTTTCGTGAATATGTATTCTATCCGCTTGAGCGGCGGCGTTTTATATGGGCTGGCCAGCAAATTAATATTTTGATCGTTTTTTTTCTCACCGGCCTCTGGCATGGATTTAAACCTACATTTATTATCTGGGGGCTGCTTCATGGATTTGCCATGGTTATGGAAAGCCTGGGCTTTGGGCGCTGGCTAAAACAAACCTGGCGGCCAATACGCCATCTATATGCCCTGACGATCATCACAGTGGGGTGGGTATTTTTTCGTTCAAACAATCTGGCCTTTGCGTTCGAGTTTTTTCACCGCCTGGCTGGTGACACTTCGGGGTTAACGCTGCTTCCCTTCAGCATATCCACACCCATGCCATTTATTGAACCGTCCTTTGTTTTGTCATTATCAGCAGGCATTATTTTTTCATTGCCTGTATCATCCATTTGGAAGCAGATCCGCGCCGGTTTTGAAAAACGTCAGGAAAATTCTTTTTTCCTGTTTCAAGTTTTTGAAGACGCAGCCATAATACTGCTGTTTATTTTGGGTCTCGCAATATCGCTGAGCAATAGTTTTTTGCCGAATATTTACGCTAGATTTTAAACCTGGAATTAAATCATGCTGAATACGATATCCCTGCGTTATCGCTATACCCAACTTTTTGTTCTCTTCTTGCTTTGTTTTTTTATTTATTCCTTGGCACGCAGCATTGACGTATCGGGAATAAGGGATTTTGAAGATAACCTCTACAAAAAAGATTTTCTTATTGAAAATGCCATTTTCTTAAGAATGAAAATAGGTGACAGGGTTTTCCCCCAGGTCCTGCTGGAGCAGGATGGATGGATGGGGCATATAACTGAAAGGGAGTTTGATTATTATCAGAATGCAAGACAATTTAAAAATAAAACGGTCATTGTAAAAGAGTTAATTAATCTTAATAAATATTTGGAATCACAGGGGATCACTTTGCTGCTGGTGGCTGCCCCCAGCAAAGCCACGATTTATCCGGATAAAGTGCCCGGACAGATCAAATCCATACCGGTGGAATCACGGCTTGACGCACTGATCGCTGAGCTGAACGATAATAATCTGCCGGTAATATTGGATCTCAGGCCTGCATTATCGGCTGCGCGTCAGGATCAGGATGTTTATTACAAAACGAATACTCATTGGAATGGCTATGGCGCTTTGGTCGCATATACTGCGATCATTAATTCCCTTGGAAGTTCGCACCCTGAGCTCAAGCCATATAAAGCTGAGGATTTGAGATTGGTGACCACAGACCCAGTGGTACAGGATCTCACGGTCATGATGCATGCAAACTTCATAAAAGAACGAAGTTTCTTTTATGTGCCAAAGGAATCCTTTGTTCAAACATTATATTCAGACAATTATCTCGGATACCATCAATTTTCATCAACCCCGGACGATAGTCTGCCAACGCTGCTTATGTTTCATGATTCTTTTGGCGAATATTACCTGAACGATTACCTGAGTATGAATTTTGCAAAATCCCACTTCGTATACAATAACGCCATTCGCAAAACCCTGACTACGGAATCTTTGCAGCAAATTAAACCCGATATAGTCATCATTGAAATACTGGAAAGAAATTTGGAAATGCTGGAAAATCACCTTGCAGGCTTTGCGCCCGAATAAGGATCATAAAAAAATATGCCCACACTCGCTCATATCATCCGCACAAATTATCAAGACAACCCACAAAAAACATCCATTATCCTCCAACATGCCGGGCGGGACGATATTGCCCTTTCCTATAAAGATCTGGCGACAGGATCGGCGCGTTATGCAAAATTGTATTCCCGCGCCGCGGTTCTACCGGGCGAGGTGGTTGTGCTTATTTTGCAGCACGGCACGGACTTGATCTATGCGTTCTGGGGGGCAATTCTCCATGGCGCGATTCCCTCGATCATGCCATTCCTGACCGAGAAACTTTCCCCGGAACGTTATCGCATTGACCTGTCTGCGTTGATTTCTGTCACCCAGCCTGCGGCAATTGTCACGTATCCTGAATTTGAAGCGGATGTTCGATCGGCTTTGAAACCCGGAGATTCTGTGCGCGAGATATTGCTGACCAGCCAATTGGAAGAACCATTAGAACCTGATTTTAACCAAATGAGCGGATTGGAGCGCATGCCGGAAGAAATTGTCCTGCTTCAACATTCGTCGGGGACAACAGGCTTGCAGAAAGGCGTTGCTCTTTCACACCAGGCTGTTTTGAATCAACTTGAGGCTTATACACGCGCACTTGACCTCACGGCTGACGATGTTCTTGTTTCCTGGCTTCCGCTTTATCATGATATGGGATTGATCGCCGGGTTTCTCATGCCGATCCTTTCAGGCATTACACTCGTGCTGCTTTCCCCGTTTGATTGGGTGCGAGCGCCCCACAAATTGTTTCAAGCCGTCAGTCGTTACAAAGGGACGCTTTCCTGGCTGCCCAATTTTTCCTACAATTTCTGCGCCCAAAAAATTCGCGAGCGTGATCTCGAAGGTATTGACCTTTCCTCGTGGCGTGTTATCACCAACTGCTCCGAACCCGTTAAATGGGAAAGTCATCAGACATTTTATAGCCGCTTCAAAAATTATGGCTTGCGTGATAATGTGCTTCAGTGCAGTTATGCGATGGCTGAGAATGTCTTCGGCGTCACCCAAACTCCGCTCGGGACAGAACCGGTTACGGATGATATTGACCGCGAGACCTATATCAACGAGCGCATTGCCCGTTCGCCTGTGGATGGAAAGCCGGTCCTGCGGATGATGTCATCGGGGCGCACTCTTCGCAATACCCAAGTCAGGATCCTGTCCGAAACCGGAGATATCCTGCCCGATAGGGTGATCGGCGAGATCACATTGCAAAGTGACTGCATGTTGACCGGTTATTATCACCGCCCCGATGCCACCGAGAAAGCCCTGCGCGGCGGCTGGTACTTTACCGGTGACTACGGTTACTCATTGAACGGTGAAGTCTTTGTCGCCGGACGAAAAAAGGACATGATCATTGTCGGCGGCAAAAATGTTTACCCGCAGGACCTGGAGGCACTGGCCTACGAAGTGCCTGGAATCCATGCAGGTCGCGCTGTTGCTTTTGGCATCGAAGATGCGCAGGCTGGTACAGAGGAAGTTGTGATCGTTGCCGAAGTGGACACCGACGACCCCGACGAACGACAGAAAATTGCCGATGCCCTGCGCCGCCATATCACCCAAAATTCTGCAGTAGCCCTGCGCCATGCCCATCTCGTTGACGCGAGATGGATCGTAAAGACCTCCAGCGGAAAAACTGCCCGCTCAGCAAACCGCGAAAAGTTTTTGCAGGAGTATGAATTTTAAATATCCCCACGGGCATAACCCAACATGTGAAGACCGGTTTTATTCATTTTATCCTCCCCCCGAATGGCTCGATCAATTCCAAGTTGAATCTCTGGTTTGACAGTGTGGAGAAATTTGATCTCGTAAATTGATAAACAGGTTTTTGGGATTCATCCACTACCCTTATCTACCTCTAGTGAAATTCTATGTAAATCTACATTGTATTTATTTGTTCAAACAGTACAATATATTCATCAAAAGTAAGGGTGTTGACTAACGCCCTTACTTTATTTAAAAAACAGACTGGATGAAAACCATGTTTCTCAAACGCCTTCAACTCGGATTAATTCACGTTGCCGTCGCAATGACTCTTGTGCCGATCAACAGCACACTTAACCGTGTCATGATCAAGGAGCTTTCGCTTTCAGCAACCCTTGTAGCCATTCTCGCCTCCCTCCCGTATTTGTTTGCACCCATACAGGTTGCAATTGGTTCCTACTCAGACCGCCATCCCATATTTGGACTGCGTCGAACACCGTATATCCTTGCGGGATTGCTGCTTTGTGTGGCAGGGTTGATCATTTCACCTTACGTTGCCTTCCTTATGGCAGGGAACCTTCTGCTTGGTATTCTAGCAGGAGTTTTTGCCTTTGGTGCGTGGGGTATGGGATACAACCTTTCGAGCGTATCCTACCTTTCGCTAGCCTCTGAAATCTCCGGTGAAAGCGGGCGCGGCAAAACGATTGCTACCATGTGGTTCATGATGATCGTTTCCATTATTGCCACAGCCATTGGTCTCAGCCGCATGGTGGATCCCTATACACCCGAATCTTTGACCCGCGCTTTTGGGTATATAGCCGCCGCTGCCCTCACCCTTGGCTTGATCGGTCTCATCAAACTTGAGCCGCGCTTGAACACTTCTTCATCTGCAGCCATGTCCGAATCATATTCTGTAAAACAAATGACATTTGCCATTACCCAAAATAAGATTGCACGGATTTTCTTCATTTACCTGCTCCTGCTGCTTGCCGCGATCCTGGGACAGGATGTTTTGCTCGAACCATTTGGCGCGGAGGCATTTGGCCTCACAGTGACCCAAACCACGCGCATCACATCCATTTGGGGCACATTCGTTTTGATCGCAATACTTATCGCCGGTTTACTTGAAGGGCGTGTGGCGAAAAAGACAATTGCACAGCTTGGAAACCTGGGTGCGCTTGCCGGTTTCGGAGTAATTGTTGCCAGCGGATTTGTCCAATCCACAGGCGTCTTCTATACAGGTGTCACCCTGCTTGGTTTTGGCACAGGCATCTCCACGGTTGCGAATTTATCCCTGATGTTCGATCTCACCATGCCGGGTATGGTAGGCTTGTATATTGGTGCATGGGGATTTTCCAACGCGCTCTCGCGTTTGGTGGGCACCCTCCTGGCTGGGATCCTGCGCGACGTGGTGAGTGGATTCACGGGTAATGCCTTGAGCGGTTATTTGGCCGTATTTTTTATTGAAGCTTTGATGCTTGCCGGTGCTTCGTTTATGTTGTATCGTATTGATGTCAATAAATTCCAAAACGATGTCAAACAGCCCGCGTATATTGAAAAAGTGGCTTTGGCGATGGAGTAGGTATGACAGATAAATGGCTTTCCCTCAGCGATGCGGCAAAAGTGTTGGGGGTCCATCCCGGGACAGTGAGATTGTGGTCCGATAAGGGCATTCTGCCTGTGCACAAAACACAGGGCGGACACCGCCGCTATAAGCACAATGAGCTCTCTCTCTGGGCAGAATCCAGGCAAAAACCGCATGAAATCGAGCCTGAACGCATGATGCAGGAAGTGACAAAAAATGTCCGCATGCAAATTTCAGAAGGGAGATTGCAGGCCGAGGCATGGTATCAAAAAATGGATGAGGATGCCCGCATGCAATACCGCATGAGCGCGAGGTCTTTATTTCACGGCTTGATGACCTATGTGGCGACCAATGGTGTGGACGCAGAGAGTGAAGCCTATGCCATCGGCTATGAATATGCCTCACGCGCTCATCGTTACAGTTTGAGTTATGTAGACGCCGTGCGTGCATTTCTCTTTTTTAGAAATACCCTGATCGCCTCAGTGATAAAGGTGTATCAGGAAGCGAATGTGCCGTCGGGCCAAACGGCTGAGACGTTCGGTAAAATGTACGTCTTTACCGATGATATTCTGGTAAGCCTTCTCCAAACGTTTCAAACATTGAACGCCAGCCGTTGAACGGTTGGCGTTTATTTTTTATCTTAATCACCGTCCGGCAGCCCTGGAATCAATCGCTGCCATCAGACACAGTGAAAAAATGGAATTATTCATGCAAAATATTACGCACTATATCCCGATATTTACCACAATTATTTCCTTCTCATTTATGGCTGTTCTTTTCAAACATTGGCAGAGAAGGACTGAGGCAAAATACCTCATGTGGTGGACCATTGGTGCGCTATTTTTTGGGATCGGTACATTGACTGAGTCCATTAATACGCTTGTTGGCTGGAGCTTGTGGAATATGAAAGCCTGGTATATCAGTGGAGCCTTATTGGGTGCATTTCCACTTGCGCAGGGCACGGTATATCTTTTGTTAAAAAAGAAATTTGCTGATATTACCGCGCGGTTCTTCATCTTTTATATTTTGGCTGCATCAGTTGCCATTACCTTCGCACCGGTGGATATGTCTCTTGTTGACCCGGCCCGCCTGACCGGTAAGGTAATGATGTGGAGTTGGGTGCGCTTGTTCTCTATTTTGCCAAACACCTATGCCTTGATATTTCGTAACTGCTCACGCGAAATCTGGTTGAAGCAGGAAAGGCAAGATGGGCGTGCCCATCAACTGCACCAATTTTTGAAAGGCGTTCTCGCCGTTGCGTTTTGCCGTGTTCAGGACAGTGGCTAAAACGGCATAAGTCTGAGCGCCCCAATCGGAACGGA
>CAYLOW010000118.1:0-11359 GCA_964385315.1 uncultured Anaerolinea sp. | reverse complement strand
ACCCAACTGGCTAATAATTTCTCGAAACCTATCTCAAAAATGACCGAACCATGAGTGTTAAATAATAATGCGGGTGTAATTGATACTGTATATTTTACGGGTTAGGCCAAGGTATTTGTGCAGGTTTTGAGAAACCGTGTTTTTCAACAGTATAAAGCACGCCTTCCGATGGCACAGGGCAGCCCGCCTCATCCTCGACAGTGTAACTCGTTGTATATTTGTCGGGAAATGAATCGGTCCACCAGAGGTAATTTCCATTTTGACAGATAAAGGCAACGATCAAGTAACCGCGATCATGGTCTGCCGTCATATTAACTTGATCCCAACGGATCGTCACTTCATCACCATTTCGAACAACACTAATGTTTTGAGGCGGGGGGTAGTTGCTGTAACCGACGGATTGCAGGTCTGGCTCGGTGTAGTTTATGGTATTGATATCACCGGTCACGTCCACGACTGAAGGCGCAACCCAGCAATAATATTTTAGTTTGTCAAATTTTACATGGAGCCATCCGCTGTATTCAAACCTGCCATTGACTGACCCTGTGTCTCCAGGATATAGATCGGCCGCGTGTAAAAATGCAATCGAAGGTCCGTAGCGGCAGTGCGCTTGTTTATTTACTGTTACAGCCGGAAAAGAAAAAGTTGATGTGGAAGTAATGGTTGGCGTGAGCGTGATGGTGGGTGTGGCGGTGAGGGTTGCGGTCAACGTGATGGGTGGAGTGAAAGTGACTTCAGGCGTAAAAGTGGTTGTGACAGTGTGAGTGTTGGGGAGGGGTGTTGGAATGATTGTCTGTAAAGGTAGACTGCTGCAAGCCAAAATGGATAAAATGAAAACCAGTGTTGCAACGGAATGCCTTTTCATTTGAAATTTTCCAGGAGAGTGACAATGTTCGTACCAAGTGCATCGTTAGCATAGCCGCCCTCCATGATGATCGCGGTTGGCAGGCCGAGTGCCGCAATTCGTTTTCCAATTTCTGCGTACCCTGCGCGTGTTACTTTGAAAGTGCCGAGCGGGTCACCGTCAAAAGTATCCATGCCCGCAGAGATTACCAGGTAATTTGGCTTGTAGTTTTTTGTCAAATTCAAGGCTTCATTTAAGGCTGATAAATATCCCTCATTACCGGTGCCTTTTGGAAGGGGAAAATTTCTGTGGAAGCCCAATCCATCACCTGCTCCGGTTTCATCAGCATAACCGGCGTAATGCGGGTATTCGAAATCAGGGTCGCCGTGAAGTGAGATGGTCAGCACGTTATCGCGTTCATAGAAAATATCCTGGGTGCCATTGCCTGCATGGTAATCAATATCGAGAAGGGCAGCTTTTCCTTTTGATGAAAGCCAGTTAGCCGCAACGGATGCGTTGTTAATAAAACAATATCCACCTGCGTAGTCTTTGCCGGCGTGGTGACCTGGGGGTCGGCAAAGGGCAAAAGCAGATGATGGATTGTTGACTGTGGATGAAGAAATTAATTCTGCAGCGCTCAAGGCGCAGTTGGCGGAACTCAAAGCCGCTTCGAAAGTCCCTTCCACAATGCACGCGGACAAATCCATGAGGTAATATCCCGCCTTTCCCAGCAGGGTGGATGGCACTCGCGGCTTGCGTCGCAGTGCAAAAGTGGCAGGCAGGAAGGCATGCTCTTCGGGTGCCGCCGCAACCTCAGGGTCGGCTGCCAGCCATTCGTTCCAGCATGAGGCGAGGAAAGCGATGTATTCCCGGTCATGCACGCCATATATCGGTTCCAATCCAAAATCGGCAGGAAGGGCCAGCTCAGCCCAATCCGTTTTTTCGAGCACGGCTAAAATACGATCCATGCGGTCCGTGTTTTCGAGATATGGAACACGTTTGCCGCCGTCGAAGACTTCAAAAGGCGGTTGGTGTTTACGGTGGGTATCGGAGTAAAATATTTTCATATTAGGACGATTTTACCCGCAAGCATCTTTCGATGCAGGAGAAAAAATGGAAACAATTCAAGCAATCAAGTCCAGGCACACTGTCGGAAAAGTGAAAGCAGATCCTATTCCGCGTAATGTGATCGAACAACTGTTGGATGCGGGCAGTCAGGCGCCGAATCATTTTAAAGTTCGCCCCTGGCGATTTGTTGTGTTGACGGGACAAGGGCGTACGAAGCTTGGTGATGTGATGGGGGATTCGCTGCGTGATCATCAGCCTGATCTGCAGCCCGAAAGCCTGGATAAGACCCGGGCTTTGCCGCTCCGTGCTCCCGTGGTTATCGCCGTCGGCGTCGATAAACCCGCCGAAGCAAAAATTCCCGAATTAGAAAACTATGCAGCCGTTTCTGCCGCCTGCCAGAATATCTTACTGGCGGCGCATGCACTTGGCTTGGCCGCGATCTGGCGAACCGGGGCATGGGTGTGTGATCTAAAAGTAAAGGAATTTTTAGGCTTTGCAGCGGACCAGCATATCGCAGCCTTCCTTTATATCGGCTACCCTGATTCCGATGTGGTATATGATTCACGCCCATCTTTTGAAGATCGGACAGTTTGGATGGAGTAGTGGTTTATTTTCAATTAACATGTGCTATATTTTAAAATATTAGTCACGCATATTCACGATTGACCGGAGGGTATCATGTTTGAGCTACATAAATTATTAAATGGCAGGGTAGGTAAATCAAAGATGAAATTCCATTTATTGTTTTGGATCTTCTCTGTATTGATTCTGACTGCTTGTGGGGGCAGGGCTGAACCTGCCGTTGTAGGCACCTTGCCCGCTGAATTTGCTGGGAAAACCAATCCGCTTGGGGCGGAGGCGGCCTCACCTGGGGCTGAAATATTCAAAAATAATTGTGTTGCATGTCATGGCGATCTTGGGCATGGCGATGGCCCGGCGGGTCTTATGCTTGAGCCCAAACCAACGAATTTAACTGCCCTTGCGGCAACCGTTGGCGATGATTATTTATTTTGGCGTGTTTCTATGGGAAAGTTGGGCACGTCCATGGTTGGATGGAAAGGTGTTTTGACTGATGAACAGATTTGGCAGGTAGTGACTTTTATTCGCACATTGAAATAAAATGATTAGAGCCTCGAAAGGATATAAACCCTTTCGAGGCTTAGTATGATGGTTTTGGGGATAAAAAAACATGTAATAAGTCCTCCTAAAATAGTGACAAATGGACTAAATTTTGGTATATTAGGCGCGCTGTTGAATAATGACAAATTACACAAATTTTGTCGGTTATTTGATGGAATCTTGGGTCATTCCCTCGTATGAAATTTGATCAGGAGAGACGTATGGGACATTTTTTGATTGTGGGAATTATGGTCATCATCATGGCTGTTCTCACTTATAGCGGACTGAATGCTGCGGGGTTGATGCCGGTGGAGGCTAGCGCACAGGCGGTTTCGATTGACTGGCTCTGGAACTGGCAATTAATTGCCATTTCCTTTTTGTTTTCACTGATCGTTGTACCGATGGTTTACAGCCTGATTGTTTTCCGGCGTAAGAAGGGGGAAACGGGTGATGGTGAACATATCGAAGGTAACACCGTGCTGGAAATTGCATGGACCGTTGTACCGCTTTTGATCGTGCTGGCATTTGCCTATATGGGTGCGTATTCGCTTGGTGAAACCCGTCGAGTTGATCCTAATGCGTTGACTATCCAGGTGAAAGCAAGGCAGTTTGCCTGGACGTTTGAATATCCTGATTACGGCATTGTCAGTAACGAATTGCATATTCCCGTAAATAAACAGGTCGTACTGAAAATGGAATCAGCGGATGTGATCCACTCATTTTGGGTTCCCGAATTCCGGGTTAAACAGGATGTGGTTCCAGGGCGTGTGACCGAGTACCGGATCACCCCGACATTGATCGGCGATTACAAAGTCCGCTGCGCTGAATTGTGTGGTTCTTCCCACGCCTACATGCAAAGCCCCGTTATTGTTGATTCTCAAACCGACTACACTGCATGGATTTCAGAGCAGGGAAAGATTGCAGCCGAAGCAGCCAAGACCCCCGAAGGGCAGGGGCAGAGATTGACTGTAAAAAATGGTTGTATCGGTTGTCACTCGATTGACGGTTCGAAGATGACAGGTCCCACCTGGTTAAATTTGTACGGTTCAGAAGTCAAATTGGATGATGGAAGGACTGTTATCGCGGACGATGCTTATATAACTGAGTCCATTCTTAACCCGAAGGCTGCTGAAGTGGAAGGTTTTGCTCCCACTGTAATGCCTCCTTATACGTTGACTGACGCAGAAATTGCGAACATCATTGCCTATTTTAAGACTTTGAAATAACTGGCGGAGGAAAGAAATTATGAAAAATTCATCGCCCGCTCGCGGCTGGTTGTCTTTTGCCGTTGGTCTGGTAGTGTCCTATGCCGTTGGCGTGGGACTGGTCTATGCCGTAAGCGGCACACTGACCTATATCCACCTTGTTCCCATTCTGCTTGCAGTTGTGGTGGGTGCATCTAGTATGTCATGGGGGGCTTCTGGATTCAGTCCATTGACTAAAGGCTTCCTTGGTTTGACATTGGGCGGCTTGGTTGGCTACGGTCTTGGTCTGGTTATTGAACTGGTTGTGCAAGGTTCACTCGATTGGGTTTCCCCGACTGCGAGTTTATTTTCCCTTCTGGTTGGTTTTACCGCCTTCTTTTTGGGCATATCCGGACTCAATGCTGTTTCCAAAGGCTTGATCTCACAAATTACCGGCACGCTGCTTGGCGCGATTTTTATATCCATTATTCGCGTGGCGATGGGGTTGCCTTGGTCAGGTCCCTTTTTGTTCACCGAGCCCGCATGGGTTCTGGGTGGATTTATGGGTGTGCTTTTCTTTCTTGCTGGAAGCGGCGCCGTTGATGACTGGTTTAAATGGGCTCGCGGCATTGATACTCCCGAGCATCACGAAGAGAGTCATAAAGGCTGGGAGAAATACCTCAATATTTCACTTGACCACAAGGTTATTGGTATTCAGTACACAATCACTGCATTGTTTCTGATCAGTGTGGGTGGCTTGTTCGCATTGATTTTCCGTACAGAACTTGCCGCATCACAACTGCAATTCCTAACCAATGACGTTAAGTTATTCGGGCAAAATGGTCCGCAGCTCTACAACTCTTTCATGTCACTTCATGGCATGATTATGATTATCTCGATTTTGCTCGGTATTGCCGGGATGATGAATTTCGCCGTGCCGCTTCTGCTTGGCGCACAGGATATGGCTTTCCCGCGCCTTAACGCTTTTTCATTTTGGATTTCCGTTCCCGCCTCCGTCTTGATGTTGATGAGTCTGATCCTTGGAGGATTCGACACGGGTTGGACGGGCTATCCTCCGCTTTCGGCGCGTGCCCCTGTTGGGATGCAGATGTTCTTCCTTGGCGTGTTCACTGCTGGATGGTCATCGATCCTTGGTGCTCTTAACACGATCGTTACCGTGCTGCGGATGCGTGCTAAGGGTATGACCGCCTTTCGGATGCCGATCTTTGTTTGGTCCGCGATTGCCACATCCATTATCGCACTGACTGCCACCCAGATGATCGGTCTTGCCTTCCAACTGGTGATGTTCCAGCGTTTGCTCGGTATGGGATTTTTTGACCCGGCCAAAGGAGGAAACCCTGTCCTATTCCAGCATCTCTTTTGGTTCTATTCTCATCCCGCAGTTTATGTCTTCATTCTGCCTGGCTTGGGGATCATCTCTGAACTCCTGCCTGTCTTTGCCCGCAAGCCGTTATTCGGTTATCGCTGGATCGCCATGTCTTCAATGGCGATTGCGCTTGTGGGATTTTTAGTCTGGGCTCACCATATGTTTACTTCTGGCATGAACGAATATCTGCGTGTGCCATTTATGTATAGCACCCTTTTGGTGGCAATCCCCACAGGGGTGAAATTCTTCTCGTGGGTTGCCACACTCTGGAAGGGGAAAATTTGGGCACCGACTCCCATGCTGTTTGTGTTGGGCGGTTTGGTTGTGTTCCTGCTCGGCGGTCTTTCTGGTCCGCCTAATGCCACTGTTTCAACGGACTTGCACTTACATGACACATATTTCATCGTGGGCCATTTCCACGATACCATCTTTGGCGGATTTGTATTCCCGTTCTTTGCTGCCTTATATTTTTGGTTCCCCAAGGCTACAGGACGTCGTATGAACGAGACTCTTGGTAAACTTCATTTCTGGTTAATGACTCCCTCATTCTTCATTTTAACCTTTGGAATGATGCGCATTGGCTTGCTGGGAATGCGCCGCCGCATTGTAGATTACGATCCCGCGCTTAACTTTGATATGACACACCTTGTGCTGACCATTTGTGGATTTCTCATTGCCATATCTGTATTGATCTTCATCTACAACCTTTTCAATAGCATCAAGAATGGCGAGAAGGCGGAAGGCAACATATGGAACTCCCGCTCACCTGAATGGCAGGTCGCATCGCCCATGCCTGCACACAATTACGATCAGCCCTTCGAGGTTGTCGGGGAGCCGTATGATTACGGTCTGCCTGGTTCGAAATATGTTGAATTCATCAAGCCTGCCAAACGCGGGCAAAAATAAAGGGGAGGACGCAAAATGTCACATACACAGGATAAATCTTCTGCCTTCGTACAGGGCGTGCTGATCTTTGTTTACCTTGCCACGCTTACCCTGCTGGAGTATTTCGTCGCCGTCACTTTCAATGCGATCACCATTCTTGTTGTTGTTGCGGTCGTTAAAGCCGCTTTGGTCATGTACTATTACATGCACATTTACAAATTGAATGAAGACAGTGGTGAAGATCAGCAATCTTACACATACAAAACAGGTACAAACCGCATTGGGCTTTGGCTCTTCCTTCTTTCAGATTCATTTGTTTTTGCCGGTTTGATGACCGCCCGCGTTAATTTACTGGGGCTCTCCCGCCCGCCTTTGAATCAATTCCTCGGGCTGGGTGTGACCGCTGTGCTGCTGCTCTCATCCTTCTTCATGAATCGTGGTGAGACTGCCATGGCACATGGCGACAAAAAAGGTTATTTGATCAATACCCTGATAACCTTTGTCTTGGGGATTGGATTTTTGTTTGGTGTGGTGGCTGTGGAGTGGCCCCTCGCTGCGGCTGAAGGGCTCACTCCTGCCAGTAATGTGGCTGGCGCAGTCTTCTATATGATGACGGGCATGCACGCTTTCCACGTCTTCACCGGCTTGCTTTTTATGCTTGTGATTATGAACAATGTCCGCAAGGATGTCTACTCTGCTGAGAAACATTGGGGCGTGGAAGCCGCTGCTGTCTACTGGCACTTCATAGATCTTGTATGGATTTTCTTCTACCCGGCCTTGTATTTGATTGGGAAGTTGTTATAAAAACATAAAAATTTAACTTTTCCGGGCTAAAGGTGATAATGAGTTGAACCACAACTGCAAATGGAAGCATAAACTTTTGGGTTTACTCATACTCCTATGTATTTCGGGAGAAAGATGAATATTGAAATGGTAAAATGCAGGTCACGCTTCAAACGTGACCTGTAAGTTCTTTGGAGTTAAAAATGGTCAGGAAAACTTTATGGGCGGGTCTTTTATCCCTGGTTGTGGTTGGGATGGCGGCGCTGATTTGGGTGGTTGCTAGACCGGACAGTTTTCGGGGAACAAGTTACGGAGAGCCTTATCCAAAGGCTGCTGAAATCGAATTGACAAGATCAAATGGGGATGTATTTCACCTGAGCGATCAAAAAGGACAAATAGTTTTGCTTTTTTTCGGGTACACTTCTTGTCCCGATGTTTGCCCAACAACGCTGGCCGAGTTGAACCAGGTGATGGGTAAACTTGGAGATAAATCCAGGCAGGTTCAGGTTATATTTGTTTCAGTGGATCCTGAGCGGGATACGCCTGAAAAAATCCAGGAATATGTGGAACATTTCAACAAGGGTTTTATCGGTTTGAGCGGAGCTGCTGCCGATCTGCAGGTTATTTGGGATAATTACGGAGTTTTCCGCGAAGTTGTCGATTCAGAGTCCGCCTTTGGTTACATCGTCAACCATACTGCACGTACCTATTTGATTGACAAGGATGGTAATCTACGGCTTTCCTACGGATTCCAGACCCCCGTTGAGGATATTGTCAGTGACATTGGAATATTATTGAAGTAGTTTACTCATGCCCCCATTTAAAACTATTATTACCAGAGTTCTTATATCCCTGTTGGTCGGTCTCCTGTTCGGCGTAGCACTCAATGAAGTCACCTTCTTTTTCTTGCGTGAAACTGCGCGCGCACCGAAGTTGATTGAGATCGTGATCCCCAAAGGGACCGCTGAAAAAGTTGCCCGTGGAGAAGCCCCCCCAAGCATTCCTGCCTCCATGACCTTTGTCATCGGTGACACACTGCTGGTAAAGAATGAAGATACAAAAGATCATGAACTTGGGCCATTGTGGATTCCCGCTGGTTCTTCGGCGAGTCTGCCTTTGGATGCTGCAGCTTCTTACGCCTATAGTTGCTCATTCCAGCCCGGTCAATCCTTTGGTTTGGACGTGTATGAACCGCTCACGTTTAGCACGCGTTTGTATGGGATTTTCTTTTCAGGCATTCCCTTAGGGGTTATGATCGCATTATATGCTCTTGTTATCCCAGCTAAGAAGGCTAGGAAGATTCCTTCTTAGGTCTAATTGACCAGCATAACTCTGAATAAAAACTGTCAGATTGGAAAGGATATTTTTCTTGAAAAAAATGTTTACCCGCTCATGGATTTTGGCTACCCTGCTTGTTCTTGCCGGGAGCGTTTTTTGTATCCGCATGGGCATCTGGCAGTTGGATCGTCTTGAACAGCGACGCGCGTTTAATGCACAGGTCGAGTCTATGCGCGCCGAAAAAATGTTGGATTTGAATCAATCCCTGCCTGCGGATATTTCCACGATGGAATGGAGGGCGGTGGCAGTTACGGGTGAATACGATTTCGAGAATCAGGTGGCACTGCGGAATCAATATAACGGAACCGAATATGGGTATCATCTTGTTACGCCCTTGAAATTTTCAAACGGGAAGGCTGTTCTTGTTGATCGGGGTTTTATCCCGGCTGATGAAAATTCCAATCCCAAAGACTGGCGCAAGTATGACGAGATGGGGCGGATTACAGTTACGGGGCAGATCAGGCTTGGGCAGGAGAAACCAGCTTTTGGCGGGGTTGCAGATCCGGCTGCGGATCACCTCGACATCTGGAATAATCTCGACGTGAATCGCATTTCTTTGCAAAATCCATACCCCATTTTGCCTGTGTTTGTGCAGCCTGATGAATTGGCAGGAGATTCCACCCCGCCCATCGCCTTTCAGCCTTTAGTGGAATTGACTGAAGGCCCGCATTTTGGGTACGCGCTGCAATGGTTTTCGTTTGCAGCGATTTTATTTTTTGGTTACCCCTTTTACCTGAGGAAACAGTAATGAAATATTCTCTCAAATCCTCTTTTGCACGATTGACACTCGCGATGTTTGCTTCCATATTCGTTGTGACCGCGTTAGGACGGTCTGTTGCTGTGACAGGTGCATGGGCGTTTTGTGAGGGCTGGCTTTTATGCGTGCCTACTTCTTCACTGGGCTATTTAAAACTCATCCATATGCTTTCGGTTGTGATTGCTTCGGTCTTGATGATCCTATTGCTGCGAAAAGCCTGGCGCGAACAACGTGAACAAAATACACTCCTGCCGCTGACCACGGTTACAGGTGTTTTATTTTTTGGCCAGGCATTGATCGGTTCGATCCTCGTGACTCGGAATTACCCAATGCACCTGGTTATTTTGCATACCATGAGCGCGATTGCCTTATGGATCTCCCTGGGCGTTTTGGTTTTTACGTCAGGTGTGCTCGCCCAGGACAAAATCGAAGTCGTAAAACCAGATTTCAAGCAGCGTGCAAAAGATTTTTTTGTTTTATCAAAACCGATCATCGTGCTTTTGTTGTTGGTCACAACGTATAGTGGTTTGGTGGCAGGGAGCAGGGCATTTCCATCGGCTTCACTCACCTTTTATACCTTACTTGGCGGAACCTTGGCGGCTGCCGGCTCGAGCGCATTAAATCAATATATTGACCGCGAACTCGATAAGAATATGCAGCGTACCGCAAAACGTCCATTGGCAGATGGACGTTTGACCGCGGCTGAAGGTCTGTCCTACGGGCTGGCTCTTTCGTTGATTAGTTATTACGTGATGGCGGGGTTTGTTAACTTTTTGTCGGCTCTGCTTTCGCTGGCAGGAATTTTTTATTATGTGATTTTTTATAGCGTGATGCTAAAGAAAGCCACCGTGCAAAATATTGTTATTGGTGGTGGGGCTGGGGCGATTCCACCCATGGTGGGGTGGGCAGCCGCGACAGGCCACCTGGGCCTTGCTCCCTGGCTTCTCTTTGCCATTGTGTTTTTTTGGACGCCCCCGCATTTTTGGGCACTAGCAATCGTCCGCATGAAGGACTACGCCAGGGCGGGTGTTCCGATGATGCCGGTTGTGCAAGGCGAAGAAAAGACCCGCAGGCATATATTAGTTTATACAATTGAATTGATCGTGGTTACACTGCTTTTACCGTTATTCAACCTGGCTGGGACGTTTTATCTGATTTCAGCTTTGGTCTTGGGCGGATTTCTACTCTATGCCGCATGGCGTGTCTTTACAGTTGGGGGCAACAAGGTGGCATGGACAATGTACCGCTGGTCAAGCATGTACCTGGCCTTCATCTTTCTGGCAATTATGGTGGATGCGGTGGTATAACGAAATCGCTATGAAAAATAAATGGTTTGGGAATTAGATGGCGAAACAACGTTTTACCCAGTTTTTGGCAGACCTTGATCAGCCACGATTTGGGGTGATGTTTTTAATCCTCTTTGGATTTGTGTATTGTTTCCCCGCTTTGCAAGCCCCATTTTGGGTTGGGAATGATGCATGGTCAAATCTTCTCCCGATCATTCACTATCGTGATTCCATTCTCAACAATCACACACTGCCGCTTTACACAGACCTTTGGTATGGCGGACGTGACCAGTGGGCAAATCCTCTCTGGAGTTTTCTTTACGCCCCCGCCACTTTTGTCTACCTTATGACTCCGCTGGAATGGGGGACTCGTATTGTGTATCTCGGACACCTGCTTTTTACTCTGCTTGCCGCGCGAAAACTTTCATCCCTGTTTCTTATAACAGAGATCGAGAGGATTTCCGCTGCTATTATCCTGGCTTCTCCCGCCTTGCCCGCTTTTACTGCGGGACAAACAGAAAAAATTATGTCATGGGGCTGGGTACTGCTCGGTTTATATTTTTTGCTGGAAAAGAAAAGGGGTGAACGGCAAAAGGGATTTTTGGCTGGTCTTTGTCTTGGTATTATCCCAATTACAGGTTCGAACTATTATTCTTTTTACGCGGGGATATTATTCCTGTCTCTGGTTGCCAGTTTCAAGAATAAAAA
>CAYLOW010000117.1:0-11373 GCA_964385315.1 uncultured Anaerolinea sp. | reverse complement strand
AGTATCTGATTTTATTAATCGCCAATGGATTATTTTTACTTAAAAACCACATCCGCAGGCATACCGATCTTCAACTTTCCATCAGGATCATTCACTTTTAATTTGATGGCATAAAAAGTAGAACTTCGCCCTTCAACAGTTTGGACGTTGCGCGGGGTAAATTCAGCCTGGTCTGCCATATGGATAACTGCGGCAGTGAAGGTCAAACCGGGAAATGAGTCTACACGGACTTCGGCAGTTTGACCGAGTCCGATTTTTCCGTAGCGGTTTTCGGGGATATACACAGTAATGGTTAAGTTGGTAATATCTGCCATCGTAAGAGCAATCGCGCCAGGTTGAACGAATTCACCAGGTTCAATATTACGCGTTAGGATGACTCCATCCATGACGGCAAATACATCCAATTTGGCGATCTGTGTATTAATGGAATCAAAATTGGCTTGAGCCTGCTCCACAGCCGTCTGCGATTGGGTAAGGGCAGCTTGCGCTGAGATCACAACAGGAGATTGCGCGCCAGTTTGTAAAGACAGCAGGCGGGTATATGCGGCATCGTAGCGCTGCTGGGCAACCACAACTTGTCCGCGCGCGTATTGGACAGTATCTTCTGCTTTCGTATCGGTCAATGCGTTGAAGTCTTTCTGGGCGGCATTGAGTTCATCCAATTTGATATTGTAATAATCATATGCAGCGTCCCGGAGTCCGCCACCCTGGGCGGCATACTCTGACTGTACTTTCACTGTCTCTGCAACCAGGAATGCGGCACGCGCTTCGGTGAGTTTCTTTTCGGCGTTGACATATTCTATATTGTTAAGATCAGTTATGACTTTTTCGAGATTGGTGTGTACTTCATCCAGTTCCGTCCTTGCATTATCCACTTCGATCTGTGCGGCAGTAATCTGTTCTGTTTGTTCAAAATACCATGAGGGTTGATCGAATTCATCAGGCGCAGATAATCGCCAATCTTTTGCACGCGATAACTCCTGCGTTGAAAGCGCCGCCTGGAGGGTCTGGTCGTATTTTATCTGGGCAGAAGCGAGAGAGGCGTTAGCAGAATCCATCTGGGCTGCGGCAACCGCCCGCTGGGCTGCCAACAGACTTGGGTCCAGATGAAAAAGCGGGGCATTTGCCTTCACCAGCGAACCCTCTTCAACGTCAACAGCCATAACTTTGCCTGCAAGTTCGGGCGAGATATTTACAATGGTACCTTCAATGGTACCAGAAGCGGTTAGATCTCCATTGCCATCACTATTAAGGTTTGCGAGTCCAAAATACAGCGCTACAATGACAGCAAGTATAATAACTACAATAGCGGGTCGGGGAAGTTTATGATTCATGGGAGTCTCCTAATTGAGCTGCCTTTCGATTACACCACAACAAATGCGGCTTCACACTCCGGGCAAATATAGTTTTTATTAATCAAGTCTCTTGCGAAAACGGACCGCAGCGGCGGTCATAATGACGATACCAAAGATGGCAAGCGCCCATGTTTCACGTTGAATGGCTTCAAGGCCAACCCCCTTTAACAAGAGTGCGCGAATGACAACCAGATAATAACGAAGAGGAATTGCGGCGGAAACCCACTGCAAAAATTTTGGCATGGCTGCAATTGGAAAGAAAAATCCAGACAGAAAAATGCTCGGCAGGTTATACATCATGACAGTCATCATGGCTTCCTGCTGTGTATTGGCAATTGTGGAAGCGAACAAACCAACACCCAGGCTGGACATGAGAAACAAGCCTGATGTAAAGATGATCAATGTAAGGCTGCCGCGTACCGGCACGCCAAACCAGTAACGTCCCAGAATAATGATCTCAAAGGTTTCAACAAATGCAAGAATGACGTAAGGTAGTAATTTCCCCAGCAACAGTTCCCAGGGGCGAATGGGTGTTACGATCAATTGCTCAATGGTTCCACGCTCACGTTCGCGCACAATGGCTGTGGCAGTGAGAATGGTGGTGATAAAAGAGAGGATCATGCCGATCACCCCAGGAATCATGAAGTAGGCAGAGTTAAGATCAGGGTTATACCAAACCTGCGTGCGGACTTCAACTGGCGCACTTGGGGCGGCGCGTCCACTGAGGGCGGCTTGCTCGCTAAGGATTTTTGTCGCATATGATTGACCGACGAGGCGCGCAGTAGATAAAGCGGTTGAGCCAATACTGGCATCAGAGCCATCCAAAACCATTAAGACTTGCGCATTCCCGTCAATAATCCGGCGGGAATAATCGGCAGGGATGACCAGTGCGACACGAGCATCTCCTGATTCGATCAGTTTTTGATATTCCTCCTGCGAACCGACAAAGTAATCCATGGTGAAATAATCAGCAGTGCGGAAGGCTTCCAAAAGGTCGCGTGATTCAGGCGATTTACTTTGATCCCAAACAGCCATAGCAATATTGCGCACATCAGATGTGGCGGCATATCCCAACAGGAATAATTCCAGGACGGGAATGACCACTGCGAGAGCAAGTGTGCGCGGGTCACGAATGAGTTGCAAGAACTCTTTGCGAATGATGGAGGAAATACGGGAATTAAACATAAGTTTTCCTAACTTTCAGAATTTATAATGCCGTGCAAGAATATATCCACATAAGCATCGGCGCTTTTTATGGGCAGGAATTTGGCTATAGTTGAATTATTAATCACCACGCCCGTAATATAAAAGGACAGGATCATGCCAAAAAATGAACGGATAAGCAAGGCAGGGTTGGAAACCCGCAAAGACTTTCTTGAGGCGACCAATTTTTCAAAAATAGGGAAAATTTTTGGAAAAACTTCCTGAATCATCCTGGCACCATGTGCGCCATTAAATTCAACTATCTCTATGAACATCAACTTCATATAGTCGGGCCGCTGATCAAGTTCATTAAAGATAATAAGTGCCGCGCTTCGCAGGAATTCTTCCGCGCTCTCCCCCTCAGCCATGAGAATGGCAGGCAGGACTCGCTTGTATGGATGCTTATCAACAATGATCGCTTCAAAGAGCTCATCTTTGCTGGCAAAGTGATTATAGATTCCACCTAGGGCAAGTCCCGCGTGTTCCGCAATCTGGCGCATGGATGTGGCATGATAGCCATGGTCCATGAACAACTCGACTGCAGCATCTTCAATGGCCAGGCGGGTCGTTTCACCCTTTGTTTGCGTTTCTGTTGTCATACTTAGCTCCATTTAAATGAACGAACGTTCGTTTTTATTTTACATCACTATAGCTATTTGTCAATGACAGAACAAGCCGGCGAATCCCCATCAGGTACAATCAGTCCATGCTTCCCCTTACCACTCTTGAGAAAGACATTCGACAAAACTTAAAATTCAACATAACCGTCAATCTTTTTGATGGCGGTCTATTTGGCCTGGCATTGGGCTTTGCCTCATTCAGCGCTGTACTCCCACTTTTCGTTGCCTCGATGACCACTTCCGCAACGCTAATCGGCTTGGTGCCGGCTATTCACTCGACAGGCTGGTTGTTACCACAATTATTTACTGCCAGCCATGTTTCCCGCTTACGAAGGTATAAGCGCACCGTCTTAATGACTACCATTCACGAGCGCGCCCCATTTTTTGGGTTTGCCATCGTTGCATTAGTTCTGCCTTTTATCGGATTAAAAGTTGGGCTTATCCTCACCTTCCTGCTTCTGATCTGGCAGGGACTGGGCGGAGGATTCACAGCCAACGCCTGGACTTCGATGATCTCGAAGATCATCCCGCCTGAATCGCGCGGCACATTTTTTGGAATGCAGGGCGGGCTGGCAAATCTATTCATAAGTATATCTGCCATCGGAGCGGGATACTTGATTGATTATCTGGATGCCCCCTGGAATTTCGCAAGCTGTTTCCTTATCGCGGTTATTTTCTTCATCCTGTCCTGGTTTGCCCTTGCAAAGACACGTGAACCGGAAGATACCGAGAAGATCATCCCTGAAAAAAAGACTCACTTTTGGGTGGCGGCAAAAAAAATCTTAAGCCGTGATATAAATTTCAATTGGTTCCTTTTGGCACGCATCCTTTCACAATTTGCCACAATGGGATTCTCGTTCTACATCATCTATGCCTTGCGAGAATTCAACATGGACGCCATCACGGCAGGTTACCTGGTCGCCACCCTGACCATCTCACAAACCATTGCCAACATCGGCATGGGCTGGATCGGTGACCGGGTTGGGCACCGGTACATGCTCATCATCGGAGCGGCTGCCGCGTTCCTGAGCGCGTTGCTCGCATGGAGTGCCTCTTCCATTGTATGGTTCTTTCCCATCTTTATCTTGACAGGTATTGCCAATGTTGCCATCTGGACGAACAGCATGTCGATGACAGTTGATTTCGGCAGTGAAGCCGAACGTCCCATTTACATTGGCCTGTCACAGACACTTACTGCCCCGGCCACCATCATCGCCCCGCTGATTGGGGGTTGGGTCGTTGACACAGCAGGGTTTACCCCAACATTCACAATTTCATTCATCCTTGCGATAGCAATGCTCGGCATACTGATATTTTTGGTAAAAGACCCGCGTACGCACCATCCTCCACCCACGGACGCAGGCAATATGGTCTATCATTAATCTTCTTCCAACCTTCGTCCTTTACCGATCAGCAAACAAAATCAAGGAGTCCCATGTCCCTTATTCAGGAAAAAGTTCAACAAGCCATTGAAATTCTCAAAGAGCAGAACATTGACATATGGCTGACTTTTGTGCGTGAAACATCCGGTGTGCGCGATCCTGCGCTGGATTTTCTGATCGGTGCAAATGACCTGACCTGGCAATCAGCGTTGATCCTCACTCAATACGGCAAAAGGATCGCGATTATTGGCAATCTTGAAAAAGAAGCCATCGCACGGCTAGGTGTCTTCGATGAAATTCTAGGATACGATACGGCCGTCAGCGCGATACTCAAAGAAACGGTTATCCGCCTCGACCCGGCGCGAATCGCGGTTAACACATCCAGAAATAATGTCCACGCAGACGGCTTGACTCACTCCATGTATGCATACCTCAAGGAATATCTCGCAAATACGCAGTATGCCGACCACCTCGTCAGCGCCGAACCTGTCATTTCTGCGCTGCGTGGGCGAAAGACCCCCACCGAACAGGAACGGGTACAAAAGGCAGTACAAATCACTGAGGAGATATTCAACAAAACCTTCAGCCATATCAAAGTTGGCATGACCGAGATTGAAATAGGCAAGTATATGCAGAATCTCGCGTACAAATACAACGTTGAACTGGCGTGGTCAGCCGAGAATTGTCCAGCCGTTAACAGCGGACCGGACTCTCCCGTTGGACACAACGGACCCACAGAAATAAAAATCGAACGTGGGCATATCCTGCACTTTGACTTTGGGGTGAAGTACGAAGACTATTGCTCCGATATCCAACGCGTGTGTTACGTCCTGCGTGAAGGTGAAACCACAGCCCCTTCCAAAGTCCAGCGTGGATTTGAGATCATTCGCACTGCGATCGAAAAATCACGTGAAGCGATGAAGGCGGGCGTGACAGGTAATTCGATCGACATCATTTCACGAAAAATCGTCACCAATGCCGGCCACCCCGAATATCCCTATGCACTCGGTCATCAACTGGGACGTGTCGCCCACGATGGCGGTGCATTGCTCGGACCACTTTGGGAAAAATATGGCGACTCGCCGAATCAAAAGTTGGAAATTGGACAAATATTCACCATCGAGCCCGGCCTCGCTGTGAACGGTCATGGCTATATCGGCCTCGAAGAAGATGTAGTTATCACCCGAAACGGTGCCGAATATTTGGGCAAACCGCAAAAAGAGATTGTGTTACTGAAAGGGTAACGCCAAAACAGGAGGTCGCCTTTCTGCAAGTGACCTCCTGTTTTTTTGATGTATGTCACACGTATCACATGACATACGAATGACGTACTTCTTCCCCTAATTTGCGTGTCATCCGTCACTACTTGCCAAATTATGAAGTGATATACTTTGATTGTGAAATTAATCACCTTTTTCAAAACAAGGTTACCCCACAAGACAACAGAGGATTTAATATGACTCAGGAAGATCCCAGAATTTTGGAACTACGAAAAGTCCGCGCCAAGGCACTTGAAGGCGGTGGTGAGGAAAGGATAAAAAAACAAAAAGCCAAAGGCAAGATGACCGCGCGAGAACGAGTTGAGGTATTCCTCGACCCCGGCACTTTCAACGAGCTTGAACCCTTTATTACACACCAGGGCGATGAACTAAATTTGTTGAAGGAACGCTTCTACGGCGACGGCGTCATTACAGGATACGGACAGGTAAACGGGCGGACAGTTTATTTATACTCACAAGATTTCACAATCTACGGCGGAACATTAAGCGAGATGCAATCACACAAGATCTGTCGTGTGATGGATTTGGCAGTTCGCAATGGCGTCCCTTTCATATCACTGATCGATTCCGGCGGTGCGCGCATTCAGGAAGGAGTGCGTTCAATGGGCGGCTATGCCGAAATTTTTAGACGCAATGCCCAATACTCCGGTGTGGTACCGCAAATCAGCATTATGCTCGGACCCTGTGCAGGCGGCGCAGCTTACTCCCCAGCCCTGACGGATCTGGTCATCATGGTCGAAAAATCCTCATTCATGTTCCTAACAGGCCCTGATGTGATTAAAGCTGTGACAGGCGAAGTAATCGACGCAGAATCCCTGGGCGGCGCGGCTGTGCACAACTCTGTCAGCGGTGTGGCACACCTGAGCGTGTCAAGCGAACAGGCTGCACTTGAAATGGCGCGGCATTTCCTTTCATACCTTCCTTCAAACAACATCGAAAATCCGCCCTTTGTCCAGCCGAATGACGACCTGGGACGCATGGATGAATCACTCAACAACATTATTCCCCTCGAAGCTAACGAACCCTACATCATGCACGATGTCATTGAAAAGATAGTGGATGCGGACTCCTTCCTCGAGATACAGCCTGACTGGGCACGCAATGCCATCATCGGTCTGGCGCGAATTGGCGGGCATAGTGTGGGAATAGTAGGCCAGGAACCCTCCATCATGGCAGGCGTCATCGACATCGACGCTGCAGACAAAATGACCCGGTTTGTCCGCATGTGCGACTGCTTCAACATTCCACTAGTCACATTTGTGGATTCTCCAGGCTTCCTGCCTGGCATCGCGCAGGAACACGGCGGCATCATTCGTCATGGTGCGAAACTTTTATACGCCTATTCCGAAGCCACAGTGCCGAAGATATGCGTCATCACTCGCAAAGCGTATGGCGGCGCTTACGTTGTCATGTCCAGCAAGTACCTTGGCACCGATATCACCTATGCCTGGCCCTCGGCTGAGATCGCCGTACTAGGCGCAGAAGGCGCGGCAAACATCCTATACAAGAAACAGATAGAAACCGCGGCTGACCCCTCCGCTGAGCGCAAAAAGCTCGCCACCGAGTACCGCGAAAAATTCAATAACCCATACTACGCTGCCTCAACTGGTTATGTGGACGATATCATCGAACCGCGCGAATCTCGCCCAAAGATCATTGCATCCCTCTCTGCCCTGCGCGATAAATACGCTCCTGCGCCTGCTCGCAAGCATGGGAATATTCCTGTCTAACATATCATTGACGAGGGTGCTAACTAAAAGCAATCCCCAAAGGAACAGGGATTGTCAAGCGGCGCAAGTGCCGTCTGCCCCTCCCAGCAATGATAAAAATGGATGAACTATGACCGACCTAACCCTTTCCCTTGAAATCACCGCTCTCGGTATGGGACTTGTCTTTGGTGCAATTGTTTTGCTCTGGCTGATGATGATCCTACTGACCACTTTTACGGCAGATAAAACTCCCGCAGCCAGTGAAGCGCCCGACGGAGCCAATCTTGATGCAGTTCCCGTGGCAGGGCTCAAAGCCCAAGCTGCTGCGCTTGCCGTGGCTCTCGCCCTTGCCGACCAGGGACAATCCACCGCCCGGCCATTATCCCTGCCACCCACCGCGTTGGTCTCTGCATGGCAATTGGGCATGCGGACAAGTCAGCACGAACAAAAGGGAAGCATCAGAAGACGCTAATACTGATACCAGACTTTATGGGTTTTATCCTAGCCTGACTTAACTGCAGGACTCGAAAAACCTATCAAGACTTCGGAGAACTTATGAAATATAAAATCACAGTCAACAACCAGACATATGAAGTCGAAATCGAAAACATCAACGTCCGTCCCGTTATTGCCACCGTAGACGGGGAACGGTTTGAGGTCATGCCTGAGAGCGGGGAATTGAAGGAGATAAAAACAAAGGTAGAAAAAAAGCCTTTTAGTCCGACTCATCCCTCGGCAGTACATTCATCTTCAAATGCGTCTGCCAGCGATAATACATTAACCGCTCCTCTGCCCGGCACAATCGTTAACGTTTTTGTCAAAGTGGGCGATAAAGTGGAAGCTGGGCAGGTGGTGCTGGTCATCGAAGCAATGAAGATGAAGAACAGCATTCGATCGCTGTTTAGCGGCACTATCGGAGAAGTATTTGTGGAAACCGGCCAAAGCGTAGCGCACAAACAGGCATTGATCAAGTTTACAGATTTGAGCGAAACAGCGTGGATGTGATTATTACGAATTACGTAATACGTGAGGCGTAAGGGACAATTATGGATTTGACTTCTTTACTACCTGAGTTAATTAAAGGCTTTACCCACTTCACCCTGGGCAACGGCGTCATGATTATTGCCGCCCTGATCTTGATCTACCTTGCTGTCTTCAAGGAAATTGAACCGGTGCTTTTGCTGCCCATTGGCTTTGGCTGTTTACTCGCAAATATTCCACTCGCAGGCATGACCGCCGTTGAAGGTATGACAAAGGTTTTATACGATGCAGGGATCAAGACTGAATTATTTCCCCTCCTGATATTTGTCGGTGTCGGAGCGATGATCGACTTCTCACCTCTGCTCGCCCAGCCGCGCATGGTTTTACTCGGCGCAGCAGGACAATTTGGCATCTTCGGTACTTTGATGGTGGCAATTGCATTGGGCTTTCCTTTAAATCAAGCCGCCTCCATTGGCGTCATCGGCGCCATCGATGGGCCAACCTCGATCTTCGTTGCATCCAAACTTGCTCCCGAATTGCTCGCCCCGATCGCAGTCGCCGCATATTCATACATGAGTTTGATTCCCATCATTCAACCTCCACTGATGAGGTTACTGACGACTAAAAAAGAGCGCTTGATTCGAATGGAGTATTCGCCCAAGCCCATTTCAAAAAAGACATTGATTTTCTTCCCCATTGTTTTGACCGTGGTCGTCGGTCTTCTCGTACCTGAAGCCACGCCATTAATCTCCATGCTAATGCTTGGAAATTTGCTTAAGATGTCCGGGGTGGTGGATCGCTTGAGCAAAGCAGCGGAAAATGAGATCATCAATATCGCCACATTATTCCTTGGTTTGGCAATTGGTTCCACCATGCTGGCCAGTTCCTTTCTTAATTGGGATACTGGCAAAATCATGCTTCTCGGTTTGTTTGCCTTTGTATTAGACACCGTGGCGGGATTGCTATTTGGTAAATTAATGTCATTTTTAAGCGGCGGCAAGATCAACCCGCTCATCGGGGCGGCAGGCATCTCCGCATTTCCAATGGCAGGACGCCTGGCAGCAAAAACTGCCAATGATGAAGATCCCAATAACTTCATTCTCATGCATGCCATGGGAGCAAATACTGCAGGCCAATTGGGCTCTGTTATTGCTGGAGGAATTTTGCTCTCTGTTGTAAGCAAGATACTGGGAATTGGATAATCATCCAACTTTAATTGACAATCCCGCAGGTTGGTGCATCAACCTGCGGGATTATTTGTAATTTTTCATATTTGCGCTATAATAAAGTTGTCTGACAATTAATAATCAGGAGAAACCAATGACCACAATTGACCTCACAATTCACAAAGATCGCCGCGCCCGCGCCATTCAACGTGCCAAAGAACGCAACATCATCATCCCCACTTATGCCCAAATGAAAGACCCATCCAAAATTCCTGCCAAGATCAAGGAGGAGTTAAAGAGCATTGGACTCTGGGACATCCACCCCCGCAACCTCTTTCGCATTAGTTGGAAGAATCAACCCACTGTCTCAGGCGGGACATATGGCGGAGTAAACTTCATTGAACTTCCTTCTTCTCTGACAGGTGTTAAAGCTCGCATCATTGCTGTTGTAGGTAAATGGTTCCCAACGGGCGCGCACAAGGTCGGAGCCGCTTTCTCATGTCTGGTTCCACGTTTGGTCACAGGTCAATTTGATCCAACCACCCAAAAAGCCGTGTGGCCTTCCACCGGAAATTACTGTCGTGGCGGCGCTTACGATTCGGCATTGCTCGGATGTGAGTCAATTGCCATTTTACCCGAAGGCATGTCCAAGGAAAGATTCGAATGGCTTGAAAAAGTAGCCGGTGAAACAATCAAAACTCCCGGCACTGAATCCAACGTAAAAGAAATATTTGATAAGTGCTGGGAATTAAAAAATTCCGGCCAGGACCTGATGATCTTCAATCAATTCGAAGAATTTGGCAATTACCTCTGGCACTATGAAGTGACTGGCCACGCCATGGAAGAAGCGTTGAAGCAGGTCATGGGGCCCAATGACCGTTTCCGCGCCATTGCCTCCGCAACAGGCTCAGGCGGCACCATCGCCAGCGGAGATTATCTCAAGCAAATATTCCCCGAAAGCAAGATCATTGCCAGCGAAGCCCTGCAATGCCCAACCCTTTTGGAAAACGGTTTTGGTGCGCATCGCATCGAAGGCATCGGTGACAAGCACGTACCCTGGGTCCATAATACCAAGAACACTGACTTTGTGACTGCAATTGACGATAATGCAGTGGTCAACATATCTCGCCTTTTCAATGAAGAGAATGGACGCGCCTATCTCGCAGAGAAAGGCGTTCCTGAATCGACTATTTCCAACCTCGACCTGCTTGGCTTCTCAGGCATAGGCAATGTGCTTTCCTGCATTAAAGTTGCCAAGTATTACGAGATGGACGAAAATGACGTAATGATCACTATGCTGACCGACTCGATGGAACTCTATCGCTCACGCCTGCACGAAATGCATCAGGAATTTGGCGAATACAGTGAAAAGGAAGCAGCAGGAGATTTTGCCCGCTACCTGCATGGCCAGTCCACCGACAATATGCTTGAGCTGACCTATGCCGAACGCCGCCGCGTCCACAATCTGAAGTATTACACCTGGGTCGAACAGCAAGGCAAGACCTACGCGGAGATCCAGGATCAATGGTATCAACAAACCTACTGGACAGATGTTCAAAAACAAGCCAATGAAATTGACGAGTTAATTATCGAGTTCAACAAGGAAGTTGGTTTATAAATAAATAAAAGAGACAGTCACTTTTGCAAAAGTGACTGTCTCTTTTATAAGATCCAGCA
>CAYLOW010000116.1:0-11650 GCA_964385315.1 uncultured Anaerolinea sp. | reverse complement strand
TGACTACCCATCACAAGGAGAAAAAATGTTAAAAAAAGGCTCGACAGTCCTTTCAATATGGTGCGGCATCAACTTCATTCTTGCCTTTATCATATTGTGCTATGTCATCGTCCTCAAACAGAACTCCCCAATTCTGCAAGTGGCTCCATTTTCAGAAGCTGAAATTGCGGGGCTTGGTGCCAGGACCATCGCGGCGCTCAACTGTTTCACGATCCTGTACAACTCCTGCTCGCTGATGGTCTCGGTGCTGACATGGCCGCTCATCCGCAAAAACCTGCTTGCCGGTCAAAAATCGGCTTTCTGGACGCTGGTTTTCGTGATCGGTTTTATCGAAGTGATGGCATTTCTCGCTTCCTCATACATTGGGCATGGACGCTGGCAAGTCAATGTACTTCAGAGCGTTTTATACCTGGCAGGCATTGGTCTGTCTGGTTATTCTCTTTTCAAAGGAGATAAAAAATGAACACCGTCAATAAGGCCGCAAGAATCGCAGGGCTCTTGTACCTTTTTTATTTTGTAGTCGAGATATCGGCAGATGTGTTTGGTCGCTCCCAACTGATTGTAATGGGGGATGCCGCAGCAACACTCAATAATATTGTGGCTCATGGATGGCTGTTTCGGATCGGTATCGTGGGCGATCTGATTGCCGGTGTGCTTTTCTTTTTCACAGCCTGGGCTTTATACGCGTTATTGAAACCGGTGAATAAGAATCTCGCTTTGCTCTTCATGTTATTGAACCTGGGCGGAGTCGCCGTACGGTTTGCTGTTGACCTTAATTATTTTGCCGCGTTGTTGCTCTCCAGTGGCGCTGAACCCTTGAAAGTATTCCAAGCCGATCAACTACAAGCCCTGGCAATGGTATTTGTCTATTTGCAAAAATATGGGTATTGGGCTTCCCAAATATTTTTTGGCGTCTGGCTCTTTCCGCTTGGCTATTTGGTTTTCAAGTCGGGCTTTCTCCCCAAATTTTTGGGTGTCATTTTGATGGTCCATTGTTTTACCTGGACGACAACTTCTCTTCTGTATTTCCTTTATACCCCGGGTTACACAGCAATAACCAACATCAGTTTCCCGCTTGGATTTATTGCAGAATTTGGACTTACTTTGTGGCTTCTGATAAATGGTGCTAAGGAGTAAAAATAAAATGGAGCAGAAAAAGGTGACTCAATCAAAAGAAACGGCAATATTGGCTGTAGCTGGAGGGCTGGGATTCTGGGCGGCTAACTTTGCAATTTCCATGACTCCCATCGCCGCGGAATATAGACCCGCGCTTTCAATTGCCTATTTCCCAATGCTGCTTGAGGCGCTGCTGGGCGGTCTGATCATCGGTGTCTTCGTCAGTTATTACCTGCTTCGTTTCTTTGAGAAGCTGCCAACGCAGAATCCCATTCTAAAATCCGTGTTCCTAAGCTTCATCGTCCTGGTCATTGTCACCCTGCTGATCGAGGTCCCCGCAAAATTTCTAAATCCAACAACTAATGCTTTGCAAACCTTCCTCGTTGGCGGTCTGTTTAATATCATCAGAATTCCCGCTCTTGGAATAGTGATCGGTTCCCTATACAATAGTCGTAACAGGAGTGTGAAAATATGAAGGCAATTATCTGCACGAAATATGGTTCTCCGGATGTGCTTCAACTGCAGGAGGTCCCAAAACCTGCCCCAGCCGATGATGAAGTTCTGATCAGGATTCACGCGGCATCCATAAATTCCCGTGACTGGCGCTTCATGCGCGCAACCCCGTTCTTTATCCGCCTGGTGCCGGGAGGCTTATTGCAGCCCAAAAACAAGATACTCGGGGCTGATGCGGCCGGTCGGGTGGAGGCGGTTGGCAGGAACGTCAGTTTGTTTAAGCCGGACGATGAGGTCTTTGGGTGGCTGCCCGTTGCAACCGGCCGGGGTACTTTTGCCGAGTATGTCTGCACCAATGAAAATGCGATCGCGTTGAAACCGGTCAACCTGACTTTCGAGCAGGCCGCTTCTGTCCCTCTTGCAGCGATGACGGCCCTGCAGGCATTACGGAATAATGGAAACATTCAAGCAGGGCAAAAGGTTTTGATCAACGGCGCTTCCGGCGGGGTTGGGACATTTGCCGTGCAGATCGCCAAAACATTCGGGGCGGAAGTGACCGCGGTGTGCAGCTCAAGGAATATGGAGATGGTCCGCTCGATCGGGGCGGACCATGTCATTGATTACACGCGGGAGGATTTCACCCGAAGCGGGCAGCGCTATGACCTGATCCTGGCTGTGAACGGATATCATCCGCTATCAGATTATCTGCGCGTATTAAACGCGGAAGGAACTTATGTGGTTGCCGGCGGCTCGATGGCGCAGCTTTTCCAGGCGGCGACTACCGGGAAGAGGATTTCAAAAACCGGGACCCAAAAAATTTATGTCGCATCGTTGGGTCAAAGCCAGGAGGATCTGATCCTTCTGAAAGATCTGCTTGAAGTCGGAAAGGTGACCCCGGTGATCGATGGATGTTACCCTTTAAGCAAGACCGCTGAGGCTTTCCGGTATTTTGAGAAGGAACATCCCAGGGGCAAGCTAGTCATCAACATGATCTGAACCCCATGGATTAATGAACCGCTGTTCGCCGGAACAAATTCTCTGTTCAGTACGTCATTGGATTTGAAGATAAAAAATTCAACCATCCATCAGCATTTAATGTATTTTCATAAATGCACGAATTGCATAAAACCAAGTCGCCGGAAAGAAGGAATCATGAAAAAGATCATATCGTTCGCAATCATAGTCATGGCGCTGACAGCCTGCGCGGTACAAAAAGCCCAGCCGGCTCCCATTGCTGCCCCGACAGACAACCCGCAAGCGTCCATGGCCAATCCCGCCTCAGTATATTGCGAGCAGAATGGGAACAAACTCGAAATTCGCGCTGCCGCCGATGGCAGTCAATCGGGTGTATGTATTCTCCCCGATGGCAGCACCTGTGACGAGTGGGCATATTTCCGGGGTGAGTGCGGTCCCGATGCCCCAAAAAGCCCAACCCTTTCCGTGCCCGTTGAGGCAGCCACAGAAGCAAGCAGCGGTATGGTACCTCCCGGCACCGCTGAGGAGATCGCTGACTGGCGGGGCGTCATCAAAAGTACGGACAGCGGCGCGCAGTATGATGATTATTTTGAGCGGCAGGACCTGGGGCAGGTGATCAATTTTGGCATCGACTCAATGAACCCGTCGGTAAAATCCCAGATCGAGGCGCTGCGCGACAGCGGCAGGATCGTTCATCTTTATGGCACCCTGTTGAGCAATGTGCCGGACTACAACGGTTCACAGATCCAAGTGAATCGGATCGAGGTTGAGGAGTAACTGTCTCTCTCCTGGAAAGCAAGCCGCGCATGTGAAAGCCGTTTACCGATCAGGATCGGAAGTGAGAAATAAAAAGAACCGTCTTTTCAGGCCGGTTCTTTTTGAATCCCAATCCATTCTCTTAATGGAGAATGAATTACTTATTCGACCGGCAGGTAAATGGAAAACTGGCACCCTTTCCCCAAGCCCTCACTCGACGCTATAACCCGTCCGCCATGCGCTTCTATAATAGCCTTGACGATTGCCAAACCCAACCCGGTCCCGCCGGTTTCGCGGCTGCGAGATTTATCTGCGCGGTAGAACCGGTCGAAAACCGCATTGAGTTGATCAGGCGTCAGCCCTTCGCCGTCATCTTTGACAGATAAGACGACTTCATTATTTTTCACTTTACCCAAAACATAAATCCCACCGCCTGATCGTGTATGACGCAATGCGTTCGAAAGCAGATTGAACAGCACCTGTCGGATTCGGGTTTCATCCACAGAGATTTCAGGCAACGGCGCGCATTCAAGCACGAGGTGGATATCCTTCTCGACTGTGAGAATATCCAACGCCTGAACTGCATCCTGGAGTAGGGAATTCAGGTCGGTTGGGCATTTCTCCAAATGCAGTTGATGCGACTCTGCCAGCGCAAGTTCACGTAAATCATTTACCAGCCGGGTGAGATGCCGTGTTTGATTGTATAGATTCGCGACCTCTGATTCATCCAACACAAACACCTTATCCAGGGAGGCGCGCAGGTTGCCTTCCAAAACCGTGAGCGGAGTGCGCAATTCATGCGCCACATCTGCCATGAGATTGTTGCGCATCGTCTCGGCATGTTGTAAATCTGCTGCCATTGCGTTGAAGGTATTGGCCAGGTCAATCATCTCCTGCGAGCCATGCAGAGGAACACGAGTGGTCAAATCGCCCTTGCCGATCTTATCGGCGGCTTTGACCAATTCAGTAACCGGGGCGCTGACCACACGGGCGATCACGACCCCGCCGCCGAGTCCGACGACGATCGAAAACAGCATAAATTCCACCAGACGCTGTTGAATTTCCGCAGGCGGCGCATCAGGCGGACCGTCCAAATCCTCCTTCATCCCTGCGCGTTCGAATGTGATCACCAGGAACTGCATGAGGAACATCAGGAACAGCACGCCGCTGATCATCAAACTTAAACGCACCCATAAACGCTTCATGGTTTGTCTCCAGTGAGTCTGTACCCCACGCCATACACGGTTTGAATATAGGCCGGGTTATCCGGGTCGGGTTCGATCTTGCGCCGCAAATTACGGATATGTGTATCGAGCGCGCGTCCGAGGCCTTCGTAGGCATAGCCCATTGATTTTTCCAGCAGGTCATCGCGGGTGAGGGTAAATCCGGGGTTGGATAAAAAGGCTTCGAGCAGATTAAATTCAGCACGCGTTAATTCAACAGGCTGGGAATTAACTGTCAATGTGCGTTGATCCAAATCGAGTTTCAAACCGCCGTGGACCAACACGTGCGGCGCGGCCTCAGGCGATTGGTCTAGTTTCACGCGGCGCAACAATGCCTTGACCCGAGCCACGACCTCGCGCGGGTTGAACGGCTTTGGGATGTAATCATCCGCGCCAAGCTCCAGGCCCACGATTTTGTCGGTGTCGTCCATTCGCGCGGTGATCATGATAATGGGCGTAGCCGCCAGCGACTTGTCTGCGCGGACGATCTGGGTCACCTCCCAGCCGTCGCGGTTGGGCATCATCAAGTCAAGCAGGATCAGATCTGGACGTTCGCGACGGAGCACGTGCAGCGCGGCCTCACCATCATATGCAGTGATCACCTGATAGCCGGATTGTTCCAAATACCCGGCCAATACCTTTACGATGGATCTATCGTCATCAACCACCAATATCCTTTGAGACATGCTTCCTCACTTCATTATTTGCGAAATGATAGCATATCATTCTGAAGAAAGTCTCAAGACAGGCTGAAAAAATCCACGGAAAATGCACAGGTCATCTTCAGAATTTCCTGACAACCTTACCTGAAAATGAGAGAAATTCAAAATCATTTTCAGGAGCATCAAATGTCTAAAATCAAATCCCTTATGTTTGTTGTTTTGGCAGTGCTGGTTCTTATCAGCGCTGCGGGGTGCAGCGCCATCTCGTCTGTCATGCCGGGTGGAACGGCAAAGTTCGCATCGGTTGACCCAAGCTATAAAGATCTCCCTTACGCAGCGGGTTCGGAAGCCCAGAAACTTGACCTGTATATTCCCACCAGCGGTACAGGACCTTACCCGGTTGTGATCATGGTACACGGTGGCGGTTTTATGTTTGGCGATAAAGCCGATGGCGCGGGCTTAACCGGTGTCGATCAACTCCTCGCAGCGGGATACGCGGTGGCCAGTATCAACTATCGGCTGAGCGCGGAAGCGATCTATCCCGCGCAAATTTATGATGCAAAGGCTTCAGTCCGCTATTTACGCGCAAACGCGGAAAAATACAATCTCGACGCGGAACATATCGGCGCGTGGGGCGCGTCTGCGGGGGGGAATCTTGTTTCACTGCTGGGCACGACCTGCGGTGTGAAAGAACTCGAAGGCGACCTCGGCAACGCGGATCAATCCAGCTGCGTGCAGGCAGTGGTCGATTGGTTCGGTCCGATCGACTTCTTGAAAATGGATGAGCAATTCGCCGGGACGAGCTGCGCGCAAAATCATAACGCCGCGAGCTCCCCCGAATCAAAACTCCTGGGTGCAGAAATTCAAACGGCCCCCGACCTGGCGGCAACCGCCAACCCGATGAATTATATTGATGCCAGCGACGCGCCTTTCTTCATAGAAAACGGCACAGCCGACTGCAATATCCCGCCCATTCAAAACAAGAATTTCGCAGACGCACTCAGCGCTGCCATCGGTGCAGACAAGGTAACATATGTTTCCCTTGAAGGCGCGGCGCATGGCGGTTCGCAGTTCGAGACAGCAGAGAACCTGCAGCTGGTGATCTCATTTTTGGACAAGCATTTGAAATAACAGCATAAAAAGCATGATAAAACACAGACCAGAGTTAACTCTGGTCTGTGTGATTTAAGCCCATTTGCCTTCGGGGATGCTTAAACCACTTTGGAAAAAAGGGAATGCATCCTTACGCCTAAGCGAAAGGGATTGAATTTCGCAAAAGTTCCTGATCACCTACTGGCTTAAACCTGGGAAAAGGCAGCCAAACTGCAACAGGATTATCAGCAGAAAAAGCAGGATGAACTTCCCATTTTTTTTTTCGATATTAAAGTACAATGGTATGAAACGGGGAAATATTGATATACAAATAAAAGTTACAGAATTAATTTTCATAAGATTTTATAAGATAGATTAAACATTCCAAACGTATAAAGATGCGTATCGCAAACGCATGGTGATGTTTTTGTGAGTCAAACTATGACCACTTTGATAGATAAAGGTTTACCAGATTCGGAGGATTTTTATAACAATCTGTTTGACTGTATAGGGTCGCCGATATTGATCATTGACCCGCAAACGGCGGCCATTCTTGAGGCAAACGCGGCAGCGTGCAGTTTCTACGGGTATTCCCACGCCGATTTCACCAAAAAGAAAATCCTTGACCTGGCGGCAATCCCGGAAGAGGAAGCCCGGAAGCGCATGCAGAAGATTTCGAAGGGTGAAATCAACTGCATGACCTCGCAGCACCGTCTGGCAAACGGTGAGATCCGCGATGTGGACGTGGATTTGGGACGAGGCCACTTTGGCGGAAAGCGGGTGGTTATTGCCACTGTGCATGACATAACAAAACAGAAATTTACAGAAGATACTCTGCGCGAAAGTGAGGAGCGCTTCGCCAGCATTTTCCATTCGAGTCACGACGCCATCAGTATTGCGCGTTTGGATGATGACGTTTACCTTGATGTTAACGAAGCTTTTTGCACCATCTTCGCGCTTACGCGTGAAAAAGTCATCGGTCACACCGGGCGGGAATTGAATATTGCAGCAGATCCAGGGCAGCGGGAACAGTTGATGAGCAGCCTTCGCAGTCAAGGATGGGTAACCGACTTTGAATCTAAGTTCCGCAATCATAGCGGCCAGGCCGGCTGGCTCCAGATTAATTGCCAAATCGTGAAAATATCCGGGCAGGATTGTCTGGTGATATTTGGTAAAGACATCACTGAGCGTAAACAGGCGGTGGAAGAACTGAGGTTATTCAAAACCATCATTCAAACCTCCAGTGAGTCGGTTGCCATCAGTGACTCGGATGGGAATCTGGTTTACATCAACCCGTCTCATGAAAAACTTTTTGGGCGAACGTTGGAACAGGCTCGTAATACCCCTTACCGCAATTTTTACCCGCAGGAATCAATCGAGGCGTTAGATCAGACCGTAGCCCCTGCCCTGGCCCGCGGCGATAGCTGGGAAGGCGAACTAAATGCGTTTAACGCAAATGGAAAATTGTTCCCGCTGTGGGAAAGAGCCGATACCATTCGCAAGCCAGATGGCTCCTTGTATTACGCTTTTGGGCTAATGCACGACATCAGCGAACGCAAACAAGCTGAAGACGCACTGCAAACCGCCCATGATGAATTGGAGTTGCGGGTGCAGGAGCGGACACAAAACCTGAAGCGCAGCAATGAACGCCTGGATCTGGCGACCGCGGCCGCCAGGATGGGCATCTGGGATTGGGATATTCAAAAAGATGAACTGTTTTGGGATAGCGCGATGTACGAGCTTTACGGCGTCAAGCCGGAAGCGTTCAGCGGAGCCTATGAAGCCTTGCTGCAAGGTCTCCACCCGGACGATCGGCAGCGTAATGATGTGCTCGTTCAACGCGCTTTGCGCGGTGAGGTAGACTATCACACCGAGATCCGCGTCTTGTGGCCTGACGGCTCAACCCACTGGTTACAAACCAACGGCCAGGTCTATTGGGATGACCAGGGCATTCCCATCCGTTTGGTCGGAGTGAATTACGATATTACCGAACGAAAACATCTGGAAGTTGTACTGCGAGAAAGCGAACAGAAGTTCAATACCCTGTTCCAAAAATCGGCGGTACCCACAATCTTGATCAAATTACCGGAAGGCACAGTTCAAAATATGAACGAAGCCAGCGAACAAATGTTTAGTTTTAATCTTCAGGAATCGTTTGGGCTGACGCCGTATGAGATCGGCTTGGATCTTGAGGCAGACCGCGGTCAGCTCATCGCAAAACTTTTGAAACATGAAGCTTTGGAATCCCTGGAGATGCAGCTACTCAAAAGATCAGGCGAAATATGTACAGTGATCGTCAATATCATTCCCTTGCTCATCGACAGGGAACTGTTCGCCATTGTGACCCTGATGGATATTACTTCACGCAAACAAGCGGAGGCTCAACTGGCCGAGACCAATGCGACACTCGAAAAGGCCCTGCGCACAAAGGATGAATTTATGGCGGCCATGAGTCATGAACTGCGTACTCCGCTCACCGGAATCTTGGGCATGTCAGAACTGCTGAAAATGACAGCGGCCAGTTCATTGAATGAAAAACAATTGAAATATATCGCCACCATTGAAAAGAGCGGTCACCGGCTTTTGGGTATGGTCAGTAACATATTAGAGTATACCCAACTGCAGAGCGATTCTCTTCGCTTGGAGAGCCGTCCATGTGCGTTGACCGAAGTTAGCAAAAAGGTGCTAGCACAGATCGCGCCCGTGGCAGAGACAAAACAGCAGCATGGGCGCAGTACCATCAACCCTACCGGAATCATGATTCAAACCGATGAAATGTACCTTCACAAACTTCTGCTGCTGTTGCTTGATAATGCCTGCAAGTTCACTCCCGTAGGCGGCGAGTTTGGAATCGAAATCGCCGGCAGGAAAGAGGCAGGACTGGTGGATATAACCGTCTGGGATACCGGCATCGGCATCGCTGAGGAGAACTTTCCGCGTTTATTCAGACCATTTATCCAGCTGGATGCCAGCCTTGCGCGTCAATATGAGGGCATGGGTTTAGGCCTGGCATTGGTCAAAGGGCTGACAGACATGCTTGGCGGAAACGTGACTGTGCAGAGCATCCTGGGAAAGGGGAGTCGTTTTACTGTCGCCCTGCCGTGGAAGTAGCCCACTCATAAATTTGACTTTAGCCGACTACAAAGCGCCCATTCAAAACAAGAATTTCGCAGACGCACTTAGCGCTGCCATCGGTGCGGAAAAGGTAACATACGTTACCTTGAAGGCGCGGCACATGGCGGTTCGCAGTTCGAGACAGCAGAGAACCTGCAGCTGGTGATCTCATTTTTAGACAAGCATTTGAAATAACAGTATAAAAAATATAACCCGATAGAAAAACAGACCAGAGTTAACACTGGTCTGTGTGGTTTAAGGAAGTTTGTCTTTGTGCTTTCCACCTCCATTTTTGAAGGAAGAGAATGAGTATATTCTGTAAACACATCCTCCTGGATGATGAAGCGATACGCCTCATCATCCAGGAAAAATTGTATTCAGGAGACCATTTACTGGATGCTGCTTTGGATCCTAAAAAGCCAAAATCCAATCCTTGGAGAAATTTCAAGCTTGGCAAAGCTCTTTACCAACGCAAAGATCCCCCGAAACTTTAGTCCACACCCTTCCAGATTCTCCATATTGACATAGAAGCGAATCGTATATATACTGGAATAGTACTATAGAGAACTAGTTGAGTAGAGTTTTCTTGATTTACCCCATTTTTCCTTACTGCCTTCCTTTGAAAATATGATTACCAGCATAGACAAAAAAAGCCCAATTCCCATCTATCGCCAGATCGAGGATGCTTTTCGAGAGCAAATCACATCAGGGGTGCTGCGACCATACGATCTTCTCCCCTCCGAAAATGAACTTTCCAAGACCCTGGAGGTTTCCCCGATGACAGTCCGCCAGGCCATGGGGCAGCTGGTCAAGGATGGTTTCGCGTACCGTGAACGCGGGCGGGGGACCTTTGTGGCTTCTCCACGTCTTGATCATCAATTGACCCGCATGGTCGGTTTTTCTGAAGATATGCAGGCGCGTGGATTAAAGCCCGGGAGTTCCATCTTACAGTTCAAACAAGTGGCAGCTCCCGCAGATGCCGCCGAATTGCTGCAGATCCCGGCAGGTGAATTGGTTCTTTATATCAAGCGCGTCCGTCTTCTGGATGGACATCCGGTGGGAATTCATGAAACCTACTTGCGCGGGGTGGCCATTTCCAGGGATGAGTTGGAGAAAGCAGGATCGCTTTATGAATTATTGCAGGCACAGGGTGTTGTATTTGATGGCGCCCAGGATGTCATTGAAGCCGCATCTGCCAACGAAGAAATGAGCGAGCTGCTCGATGTTCCCCTCAAAGTGCCTTTACTGCGTGTTACACGTGTTTCCCATGCCTCGGGTGGAGTGCCGATCGAACTGGTTCATGCCACATACCGATCTGATTTTTATCGTTATCGTATTTCCCTGAAACGGTGACAAAGTTAAAGGAGGTGATCTGACAGCCAATTACAGACAGGTTTTTGATCTAGTGAAATCGATTTGACCCAAATATATTCAGGAGAAGAAAAAAATGAAAAAGCTTTTTGTATTGATTTCAACTTTGGCCATCATCGCGATGCTCGCAGCATGCGGCGCTCCTGCTCCAGTTGCAACAGAAGCCCCTGCCGCCGCCCCCGCTGTAACAGAAGCACCGGCTGCCGCCCCTGTGGTAACAGAAGCTCCGGCTGCTGCTCCGAAGAAAGTTGCCTTGATCATTGCCCAGGGCGGCCTGGGTGATAAATCCTACAATGATCTGGCGTACTCAGGTTTTGAGCGCGCCATCAAGGATTTTGGAATTGAAGGAAAGGCGATCGAATCAGCCGATCCGGTCGGTGAAGGCGAACAGCTTTTACGCACTGCCGCAAAGAGCGGATACGATCTGGTGATCACCCTTGAATACTCACACTTTGACCCATTGGCGCGCGTAGCTCCCGATTATCCGGACACATTATTCGGGATCGTTAACATCGGTGTGGATCAGCCCAATGTTGTGACCGCACTTTTCAAAGAACAGGAAGGATCCTTCCTGGCTGGTGCTTTGGCTGCCATGGTCACCACGATGGCCGATAATCCAAAAGTAAATGCCGACAAGGTGATCGGTGCCATTGGCGGAACCCAATCCGCCGGTATTGATAAGTTCCTGGTTGGTTACGAAGAAGGAGCTCACTACATTGATCCGAGTGTTGAAGTGCTCAAGGCTTACTCTGAATCCTTCGGTGACCCCACCAAGGGCAAGGAATTAACCCTTTCCATGTTCGAGCAGAAGGCTGACATCGTGTATCAGGTAGCCGGCGGTACAGGGGCTGGTGTTTTTGCTGCTGCTGAAGAACAAAGCCATTACGC
>CAYLOW010000115.1:0-11841 GCA_964385315.1 uncultured Anaerolinea sp. | reverse complement strand
GGATGAACATTCTGAAGACGATGCCGATCCGGTCGAATGGCTTTGGCATTGAGCCAGAGATTACGGCCAAGGTGGCAAAACGCAAACTGGTGGTTTACGAAGTGCCGATCAGTTATTCCGGGCGTACCTATGCGGAGGGAAAGAAGATTGGATTTGAGGATGTTCTTGTCGCCCTGTGGGTCATGTTGAAATTTAAGATGGTGGATGACCTTTACGAGGAGCGGCATGGTGAAGTCATCCTGCGGGAAATGGAGGTGGCAACACGGTTCACTCAATGGTTGATGAACCGATTGGATGCACAGTTATCGGGAACCATTTTGGAGGTTGGGGCTGGGATTGGGAATAATCTAAGAGCTTTGCTGCATAAAGAGCATGTTGTGGCGACAGAGCCTGATCTAGAATATATTCATTTGCTTCGCAATGCGTTTATGGGCCAGAGCAACGTGGAAATTCAACAATGGGATGTTACGTGCCCTGCGCCTGACAGTGTGGTGGCGGCTGATTCGATTCTTTGCTCAAATGTGCTAGAGCATATTCAGAACGAACAGATAGCGCTGCGGAACATGCGTGCCGTGCTAAAGCCAAGTGGGCGGCTGGTGCTAGTGGTGCCTGCAGGGGCATGGCTTTATGGGAGTTTAGATCGGGAGCTTGGGCATTTTCGGCGTTACACAAAAAGGGATGTAGAGGTGTTGCTCTCGACTGCTGGGTTTGATGTTGAAACTGTTTACAGTCTGAATAAACCTGGGGTTATCGGATGGTGGCTGAATGGGAAGATACTTCGTCGGAAGCGATTGGGAAAGAGTCAGATTAAACTATTCAATGCTCTAGTGCCGCTGTTCAGATTGATTGATCCGCTTCTGCCGTGGATTGGATTGTCGCTGGTTGTTATTGCAAAGAGGAAGAACTAATGTCGGTTTGTTCGTGGCTGTCATGCAACAATGCCGATTCTGGTCGCAAATTAGACTGGGTTGCACGTCGGTTAAGAAGACGATATTAAATTATTTTGATGGAGACAGGGAGGGGAATGTGACAAGATTATCTTTCGCGAAGCTCACGCGGAACTCTTAGCATGACAATATAGGTTCTTCGGAGTTTACGTGCCTGCTCCACTACAGCAGGCAAGGATATGGAATGGTTAGATTTTGACGGCGGCTAAGACTCGGATTTTGTTTTCACTGGTCGCCTTTCGGTGTCATTACCGATAAATTGGAATTGGTAAGAACGTTGTTTAATGTTGACTGAAATGGGCACCACACCAAAAGACTTAAAGAGAGAGGCTGTAGCGCGGGTCGGTCTCTCGATGGTTATACCGATCTATAATTCGGAGCTGATATTCCCGGAGCTGTATAAGCGTTTGATAGATGTGCTGGATTCGGTTGATCTTTCTTGCGAGGTTGTTGCCGTGGTGGATGGATGTCGGGATCAGTCATTTTGTGTGATTCGTGAGCACGCGCTAAGAGATCCCAGGATTAAGGTGTTGGAATTTTCCCGTAATTTTGGGCATCAGGCGGCGGTTACCGCAGGCTTGGAGCATGCCACAGGTGATCTAGTCGGGATTATGGATGACGATCTTGAGGATCCGCCCGAGGTGTTGCTACGGCTTCTGGCCCGTCTCGCCGAGGGTTACGACGTGGTATATGGGATCCGGCGTCGCCGCAAACGTTCCCTCTTGCATCGTTTCCTGTATTACGCGTTCTATCGTGTCCTGGGGCACATGACGGACTTAAATATGCCGGCGGATGCTGGTGATTTTTGTATCATGCGCCGCCGCGTAGTCGAGGTGCTTAATGCGATGCCTGAGAACAACCGTTATTTGCGCGGCATGCGGTCATGGGTTGGGTTCAGGCAGACGGGGGTAGAATATGACCGGGGCGAGCGGTCAGTGGGCGAGTCCGGTTATAGTTTCCGGAAATACTTTGCGCTCGCCTCGACGGCCATCTTTTCGTTCTCCTACAAGCCGCTGCAGTATGTGTCCATCGCCGGAACGATCGTGGCTTTTACCAGTTTTCTCATGGCGGTCTATGTTGTCTTTGTCAAACTGACGGGCAGCATGACGAACGTTCCTGGCTGGGTTTCCCTTTTGGTGGCGGTTCTCCTGCTTTCCGGGGTTCAATTGATTTCCGTGGGGATCCTCGGACAGTATCTGATGCGGATTTATGATGAAGTAAAGAAGCGGCCGACGTACGTCATCAAGCGTTCCGTCGGTTTTGGAGAGGGGAGTAACGATGGCACCGATTGAAGCGGCACGGGGAAAGCGGGTGCTGATCACCGGCGGCCTGGGGATGATTGGCAGTACCATTGCCATCAAGTTGGTTCAGGCTGGGGCCAAAGTCACCCTTCTGGATGCCTGTATTGAGCCTTACGGAGCCAATGTCTTCAATATTGATCCAGTGAAGGATGATGTCAGGGTCAACATTGCCGACATCCGTGACAAGGAGGCTGTAAAGTGGCTCGTCAAGGATCAGGATATCATTTTCAATCTGGCGGGGCAGGTGAGTCATAACGACAGTTTGAACGACCCGTTTCTCGACGCGGACATCAACTATATCGGGCATCTGAATGTGTTGGAGTCCGTCCGGCGTTTTAACCCGCAGGCGGTAGTCATGCACGCCGGTTCGCGGCTTCAGTTCGGCCGGATTGAGAGGATTCCGGTGGCTGAAGATCATCCGTTGCGGCCTCGGACTCCCTATGCCATGAATAAGACTGCCGCTGAGAACATGTATTTGTTTTATCACCAGATTCACGGCATTCGGTGCATCATGTTTCGCATTGCCAATCCTTATGGACCACGCTCCCAGATGAAGCACTCCAAGTACTCCATGATTAACTGGTTTATCCGGCTTGCCATGGAGAACAAGACAATCAAGGTGTTTGGTGACGGCAGCCAGATTCGTGATTACATCTACGTTGACGATCTGGCTGAGGCGTTCATCAGTGCAGCCGTTACTCCAGCGTGCGTGGGCGAAGTGTTTAATGTGGGGAGCGGAATAGGCTCAACTTTCCGGGAGATGGTAGACGGTATTGTGTCGACAGTCGGGAAGGGCAAGGCGGAGTGCGTACCCTGGCCGGCGGACTACATCAATGTCGAAACGGGAGATTATGTGGCAGGCATTGACAAGATATGCCGGTTTACCGGATGGCGGCCCCGCACAATGCTTAGTGAGGGGATTAAGGAAACGGTTGGCTACTATCAGGCTTATTTGAATCGCTATCTGTGACTTGCTGGCAGGCAGGGATTCGCCATGGTTCCGTTGAATCCAAAAAAAGGAAATGATTTATATGCAACGAGGGGAAACTGGTGAGTAAACGCAAAGATCATAGGCTGGCTCCATCTTCCAGTGCGGTAAGCGGCAGTGATATGGGCGGTGAGTTATGCGCGCGTAGCGTCCCGCCTGTTATTCAGTGTGCTGTCGCGAGTGCTGTGTTGCTGTATGTGGTATACCGGATATTCGTGCTAGACGTGACGAGTGATGAATGGGGTGGTCTGGTAAACATGTTTCGTGGAAATGTTGCGGACTTGATTGCATTTAAGTACGCGTCAGCGCAAGATCATTTTTTCCAGAGCCTGCTCTCGATATTTTCTCTAAGGTTGTTCCCTGAAGCGGAGGTTGTGGCCATCCGCCTGCCGTCCCTTGTGGGGTTACTGGCTTATTTGTACGGTGCATTTCGCATCACCTCGCTGATCAAGGTGCGATACCTCTCTATTCTGGGGTTTGTTGCGCTTTGCTCCAGTGCGTTCCTGCTGGATTATTTTGGACTAGCCCGTGGATATGGCCTTGCGCTTGGATTCCAGATGCTAAGCATATGGCATGTTGTGAATGTTCATATTATACCTCCCGGTGCGGCGGGGTACAGGAAACATTTTAACCTGACATTGTGGTGTGGATGCCTGGCGGTGTTGTGTAATCTGGCATTGCTATATTGCTTCGGCGCTATGTGTGTCGTGTTGTTGTGGCGCGTTTTTGAGTCTGAAACTGACGGCACGTTGATGAACAGATTGTGGCGCACACTGATTGCCGGTCAGAGTGTCATTTACAATGCTTTGCTTGTTGGTGTTTTCAACTTGCCACGCGTGATATTGATGACGCAGCAGGGGGAATTGTACTTTGGCGGTGTCGAAGGGTTTGTTGCGGACACGGTAAAATCGTTAGTCAGGGGAATTTTGTACTTCAAGTACTATGATGAAAAACCGTATTTTATCTACTTAGCGTATGGGATAACTGCTCTCTTGTTGACGGCGATGTTCGTTTCTCTGGCTCGGGTGTGGCGAAAAAATCCGGAAGCAAATGATCCTCTTATCAAGGTGACTGGCGCGATTTCGGCAATGCTCCTGCTTTCTGTTGCAATATCTGGGGTTCTACACCTTCTGTTCAACGTTAAATACGTCATTGAGCGGGCCGCGACGGGCTTTTTAGTTCTTGGAATATGCCAACTGGTTATGTTTAGTGCGACAGTCAAACGGGTATGGCGTGGCGCGATGGTGGTGTTTTTAACTCTTTTCATTGTGAGTGGTGTGGCAAATTTGAATCTCAATCGAACCAATGAGCCAACCGCTAGCCAAATGCAAGAGTTTGTGCATTGGGTGGGCGAGGTTAGGGCGAAAGAAGGGCGCCACTTGATTATTGGGTCTGATTCTGGATGTAATTACACGATATGGTACTATCTTGAGAAGATTCTTGGTCTCACTGAGAGCGAGCAGACCAAGGCTGGCATAGGATTTGTTAGGATTTTCAATGGAGTCACGATCTATCATCTTGAGTTGCCTGGGGATAAGGGGCTTTTTGATGAAAACACAGATTACCTTCTTTTGAAGCACAGGGATCGGCCAGGTTCCTATCCGCGGCCTTTGCGGCTCGTCAGGCAATTTAAGAATGCTGAGTTGGATTTGTTTGCGTGTGAGGGAGAGCGTGTTCCGCAGAAGGATGCAAACCCAGGGTTTAATGGAAAAATCTATCCGGCAAAGTTTAATCGTTAGTGATACTTCGCAACAAGGCAACCTCTCTTAGCATTCCATGAAAATTGCCATGGTAACACCATACTGGCCACCACGACTTGGCGGGCGTGAATTTTGGGTTGATTGGATGTCGCGCGCTTTGATCAATCGAGGTGTGGCGGTGGTTGTTTTTACTTCGAATAACACCGATTACCACGAATCGCATGCCCGCTCCGAAGTAGTTATTCAAAATGGAGTAAAAATTTTCAAATTGGCAGTGTGGCTTGATGTGGCCAAGTATTCCACGCCGATTTTTTTGCCACCGTTGAGGGCTCTGGCAAGGGAAAATCCAGATATTATCCACTTGAACGAACCCAACTTATTCCTAACCACCCCATGTGCTGTATTCGCCAAGTATATCCTCAAGAAGAAAATCATTACGCACTGTTACAGTGATCCTTTTGATTGGTATAAGCAGGGTATTCTTTTCCGGTTATGCATGGTGGTATATGGTTTGATTTACGATTTTAAGCTGAAAATTAGTGATCACATCATTGTGATCAGTGAGTCTTATGCCGCCAAGTCGAGGTACTTGTTCAAATATCGGAACAAGATGACGATCATGCCAATGTGCCTGGCGCCGGTATTTCGGATACTGCCGGAATCGGAGGCAAAAGCATTCAAATATCAAGAGGTCGGCTCTAATAAAAAAATGGTTTTGTACGTTGGGCGTCTGGATTATCGAAAGGGTATAGAGTTTTTGATTCGCGCCATGCAATCGGTTGATGCCAAATGTATTCTTGTGGGGAATGGCGAGAAAGTGGCTGAATCTGCTTTACTGGCGTTAACGGAGTCGCTGGGATTGACCGGGAAGGTTTGTTTTGCGGGGAGGCGAGATCAGGAAGAGTTAAATAAATATTATAATGCCTGCGATCTCCTTGTGTTGCCGACGAGCGATGAGACGGCTGAAACATTTGGTGCGGTTTTGATCGAGGCTTGGGCGGCGGCCAAGCCCGTTATTAGCGCGGACAACCCCGCGCCATCTGCGTTGATTCGCGAATCCGGTGGAGGCTTGCTGGTGAAGCGGGAGGATGATGTTGCGCTTTCGATGGCAATAAACGATCTCCTTGGGAATGAGGAATTATGCCGTGATCTGGGCGCAAAAGGAAATGCGTATGTGCGGCAGAGATTTTCCTTTGAGGAAGTATCGCATGAACTTGTGGTGCTTTACAACCGGCTGCTTTCCTGAAGATTGGTGTTTGTCTAGCAGGCTGTCGCATGCTGTGATTGGACTGCATTTGCCAAGTATAATTTGTTTACTGAGGAATTGAGCGAGATGAAAGATCAAAACCGGAATGGATGGGCGGAACTGCCCTATGCCAGTGAAGACTTGGCGGGTTGTGGGCAGGATGCGGATTATCTGCGGCGGCCGTCATGCCGCAACCGTTTAGCGGCCATTCTTGAACTATTGCAGAGTGCTGGGCTTGGCAAGGGTGCGCATATTTTGGAAATTGGCTGTGGGAGCGGGAATGTTGCAATTGCGTTGGCTGCATCAGGATATCGGGTCACGGCTATTGATGTCCATGCGCCGTCCATTCAGGCTGCACGGGCTCGTAATCCTTTTTCGCACTGTCATTTTGAATGCGTGCCTGTGGAGAACATGGACCTTAAAGAGTACGACGCGCTGGTCATGACTGAGGTGCTGGAACATGTAGTGGAATGCAATGCATTGTTAAACTACCTTGCGAATTCTTCGCGACAAGATGCGTGCCTGGTTGTCACTGTGCCAAACGGGGGCTGTTTGCTTGAGCTCGTGTGCAGGCCAAGTTACTTTATCAAGCGGTTTGCGTGGGGTGTTCGAGTTGTTCAGGTTGTCAAGAAGGTATTGGGGTCTCGTGATGCAACAACATGTGATCCAGGGACGCCGCATGTCCATTTCTTCAGGCGCAAGGGTCTCTTGAGCATGTTCTCTCTCGCCGGATATAGAATAGAAAGATGGCACCAGTTGTTCTGGTTATGGCCCGTATGGGAAATTCTATTTTCGGAGCGCAAACAGCCGGCGAAATGGGCGCGGAATGATTTTAAACAGTCCCAGTATTTGCCTGCATGCCTATGTACATGGTGGGCATTCTGTCTGCGGAAAGACAAACAATGATGGCAATGGATGGCCTTAAGGATTGTAGTAAATAGTGGCGATTTCCCCACCTTGTCGTTTGATTTCGTAGGCCTTCGGGTAGTGTGACTGTATGAATAGGCGCCGCGCTGGATATTGGTAACTGACGCCACCCCACCAATCGCGAGGCACTTCGATAAGATAACTGTTCGGCGCAATATCCTCTATTCTGGATATCGTAGGAATTTCGTGAAGGTCAGGGCGGGAGATGTGATGCCTGAATTTGCTCTGACCGAAGCCTGTAAAAAAGTGAGCATTTGGTTTGGCATTCACATTCAGCCATTTCCCGACTTCCCGATGACAGACTGCCATGTAGTCACATGCGAATGGAAAGTTTTGCGACTGGGCGCCTTTCAGGCCGCCGATTAGAGCGTTAAAGTAGGTTGTCTGGTAGGGATGTGTCGTAACTAGGGCATATCCGTTGTATACGAGAATGATGGTGGCTAAACCCGTCATAATCCTGCGGCTTGGTATTTTAACCATATTTCCAACTACATGTGCGGTAGCATGGACACCGATAGCAGCCAGAATGCCAAAAGGTACATAGAAAAACAAAAAATGGCGGAGTCCATCATAGTGGTTCATGTGGGGTAAGCAATGACGCAATATGGGGAACAGCACCCAGATGAAAAGCAGTGAGTTAAAACGGTAAGTATGCCGTTGCGCGAAAGCAAATGCCACTCCGCATCCGAAAAAAAACAGGACGATCTCGGGCGTTGTGTAGAGAATATGAATTGGCGCGTAAAGATTCCATGTGACCATGGGGTGAAATGCGCCAGCGCGCATGGTGTGATACATTTTCATGAGGTAATCTAACTGATGGCCTTGGAAAGGGTGGAAGATGGGGTATAAGGCGATCAGGATTAAGAGTGCGAGTAGTCCTGCTAGGCAAAGATGGAGAAGCGTTGTGCGGCTCATCCATATTCTTTTTTTGACCGCCCGAAAGAATGATGGCAGGAACCAGATCATCACAATAGGAAAGGCAAAAATAATATCGGGTTTAGTTCCGGCCCCACAGGCGAATGCGATGGCTGTAAAGTAGATGTATTTTGCTTTCGCCGTATGCAACCACTCGGAGAGAGACATGACCGTGAAAGAGAAAAGAATCAAGAGTGCCACGTCCGCTCGAAAATTGTACATGGTTTCTCCAAAAAACCTTGGACACGAGATGAGGATTACCACAGAGAGCAGGCCAATAGATGTTGTCCAGTGACGCGCGACAAACCGGTATAGGAAATAAAGAAAAAAGGCTGTCAAAAAGGTTATGCTTATAGCGTGGGCCGTGACGTGATCCAGAATGTGTATCTTTTGATAAAATATCCAGCAGGTGATTGTTGATAAAAAAGCATCAAAAGGGTAAAAGTACTCAGGATGTTTGTTTACTTCCCCGGCATAGAGCAAATGAGGGTCAATGCCAGGAATACATGGGCTATCGATATTGCTGAAGTCAAGTTCGCCGCTGAAATAGTAGTGCATGTACTTATGCCCAAGGCCCATACAGTTTTCGCCATGCATAGTCATCCCGTAGTCACTGGCGGCAATAAATCCGATCACCAGATAAAGCGCGATGATAATACACACGCCGACGTGCAGTATGTTATCCCTCGCCATGAGCTGTTCTTTGCTGGGCGCGATATCGGTAGCGGATTGCTTCAATGGTGATTTAGGGTTTCTGACCGTTTTTTTCATACTGACAATGGCCTTGCAGTTTATCGAGTCCTTAACAGACTGGGATTATTGCAGCGCCTTTTGGGCCGTGCAATGAAAAATTAGGCAGGCGTAAAGTGAAAAACCACGCGGGTTGGACTGAGTAAATCCAAATTCTCCATTCTGGTGTTCCAGAATCAGATTGCAGAGTCGTTTCGGAATTGTGTATTAACGTCCGAATGAAACGGGTTGATGTTATTGCCGTGATGTTTCTACAGAATGATTTCACAGTATCCCTGAAATGTTTTTCCCCAGCTTCCGACTGACTGGGTGCAAATATGCGGCAAGCTAGAGGAAGGATTATTTGTGAAAACCATAAGTATAGTTACGCCTTGCTACAACGAAGAAGATAGTGTGGCTGAGCTTGTTCGTTGTGTAAGGGTTGTGATGTCGGCGTTACCAACATACCAGTATGAACATATATTCATCGATAACGCATCCAAAGATCGGACAGTGGAAAGACTGAAGCAGATGGCGAGAGATGACAAGCGGATCAAGATTATTGTTAATGCTCGAAATTTTGGTCATATTCGCTCCCCCTATTATGGCCTTTTACAGGGTGGTGGGGACGCAGTGATCAGTCTTGTTGCTGATTTCCAGGATCCTCCAGGACTGATTATTGATTTTGTCAAGAAATGGGAAGAGGGCTTCAAAATCGTTGTTGGCGTGAAGACCGCCAGTGATGAAAACCCGTTAATGTATTGGTTGCGAGGTGTTTATTATAAGGCGATCAAGAGACTGGCTTCAGTGGAAATGTTGGAACAGTTTACAGGATTTGGCCTGTATGATCGCTCCGTGATGGATATTCTGAGGAAATTAAGGGAACCCTATCCATATTTTCGGGGCCTTATTGCAGACGTTGGGCACGATATAGCTCGTGTAGCCTATAAACAGCCCGAGCGGCTATATGGCCAGACAAAGAATGATTTTTTCAGTCTATTTGATATGGCCATGCTTGGTTTTACTAACTATACGAAAATTCCATTGCGGTTGGCGACACTCCTTGGCTTTTTCGCTTCAGGTATGTCGTTGATCACGGGTGTTGTTTATCTCGTCGCAAAGTTGTTATTCTGGAATAGTTTTATTGTGGGAACGGCGCCAATACTGATTGGCATCTTTTTTATTGGATCGGTGCAACTTTTTTTCCTGGGTGTTGTTGGTGAATATGTGGGGGCGGTCTTTAGTTACGTTCAGAATAGACCTCTTGTGATCGAGAAAGAACGTGTTAATTTTTAACAACGGGCGGTGAAGATTCTACGAGGTCGTGTTTGCTGGGTTGGCTGACATTGAGGATGAGACGAGTTATTTTATAAAGCAAGGATGAGGTTGTGAATCAAGCGGTTAGACTTCTATCGCAGCGCTGGTTGTTTTTGGCGCTGGTCCTTGTTCTTTTTGCTGCGGGAAGTTTTTTCCGCCTCGTTGGCTTGAACGACACCAGTTTGCATAGTGACGGTATTATTCATGATGTCTGTAAGTCAGGGGCTTCGCCGATTGATATTTTAATGAAGTGGGAGCAGATGGTTGGCCGCACTAGCCAGATGGCGGTGCCTGCTGTATGGACAAAGTTGTTTATTGATATTTTCCATCTTACTCCTGCGCGGGGGAATGTCATTTTGCCGTCGGCGATCTGGGGGATATTGACGATTCTGGCAGCGTTGTGGGTTGGTTGGCGAATGGGCGGTAGGTGGTTTGGACTGCTGCTGATGGCGGTGGTTGCGTTTAGTCCGGCGCATGTCCAGATGAGCCGTACAGCTTATTTCTACCAGCCATGCGTGCTGGGAGCATTCCTTATGCTTTGGTGCTTGCTGGAGTCCATGGACAGCATGAAAGAAGGCCGCCATTTAAGGTGGAGTTTTCATATTGTACATGTGGCGGCCATTATGACGATGATTTATGCATCGGCTAATGCCTGGCCGTTGGCGTGCCTCAGTGGACTTGTGCATGTGACATGTTCGCTTGTTAAATGGAGGCGTAGGCAGGTTTTGCTATACGAGGCCATTTATTTGATCGCCGCCTATGGTGTCGGCGTTCCCTTATTACTGTTTTCGTGGGGCGTTCCGGCATTGCTGTATTCAACGGGCAATGATGCTGGGGCTGAGTATTGGAGAAGAATGTTCGAATTGTATAGGGTCAAACCACTCCATGTCATTGTTTCTCAGGAGTTTGCCAAGTTTGGCTGGGGCTGGACACCGACACGTGCTGTCGTGTCCGGTATGGTTTTTGGAGTTGGCTGTGCAGCACTTGGATATAAGACAGCACGGGATAAACGATGGGGTTTGTCTTTAATTGGCTTTATCCTTGGGTTGTTTCTAGCTATCACTGCAATCCAGAAATCCAACATGTTCTTTGGCTTGCGTCGCGTCACTGCCATCTGGCCGTTTGGGTTTGTCATTCTGGCCGCAGGGTTGGCGGCGCCTTGGTTGATTGAGGTTACAAGACGGTGGAGAACAGTTGTTCGTGTGGCATGGGGCGGGTTTGTGGTTGTCCTGTTCGGGTTATGGCTGGATGCGGACGTCATGGCGCTCAAGGCAAATGGATTTCCTATCCCGTACCAGCAGATCGGGCAGTGGTTGGATAGTCATTTTCCCAAAGGGACTCCTGTGGTTACGGATCGGTTTTACACGGCGATGTGCGAGTTCAATCAGTCGGATCCAACTACTAATGTAGTGATGATGTCCATGGCGCCGAATGAGCTTCCGGAGATTCAGGAAAAGACCCGGTTTCGGGATTTGGCTCGTCAATATTTCGAGGACAATCCTGATGCGGCTTTTTATTGCGCCGATCACATGTTTGCACGGCCAGAGATTAAACCGTGGGAATGGCCTCTAAAGTATTTCAAAAATAGACATGAGATAAGGGATGTATATGCTGATACGCTTGGAAATATTGGCCAAAACTATCATGTTGATTATCCAGGAGTGGAACGTTGGCCGGTGATTTATTACAACAACGTTGAGGATGTGGTGGCGATTCAGCGGGCGAAGGGGGCTGTGGGGTTCGTTTTGTGGGGGCCTGAGTGGCGGCCGGT
>CAYLOW010000114.1:9105-11911 GCA_964385315.1 uncultured Anaerolinea sp. | reverse complement strand
GTTGCGTTCCGCCTCTCCAACCCTGTTTTGTAGATAATCAGGGTTTTCTTAAATCTTAATAACGCAAAGACTCCATGTTTTTTCATTGAGGTTGTGACGTGAAAATATATGGAACCCGGTCCTGTGTTACCTTTAATAAAACGAATCATTCTTTCAAAAGTTCCCCGGAAGAGGGCAGGCGGGGAATCAAAACAGGAGTTGATAAGACTCCTGTTCGGGTGGGTCAATGATGGGGTTTTGCGTTTACACGGTTTCCACGTGGGCGCCCGCCATCCACAGTCCAAGTTGTTCGCGGGTGGTTTTCTTTGTCTCTACGACTGCCACGATCTGTCCGCGGTACATGACCGCGATGCGGTCCGAGAGCGCCATGATCTCATCCAATTCGGCAGAGATTAGCAGAACCGCCACGCCGCGATCACGCATTTTGATGATCTCGCTGTGGATGTATTCGATCGATCCAACATCCAGTCCGCGGGTGGGTTGGTTGGCAATGACCAGTTTCACGGGGCGACTGAGTTCGCGTGCTACGATCACTTTTTGCTGATTGCCGCCTGAGAGCTTTCCCGCGTTGACAAATGCTGACGGCGTGCGCACGTCGAACGCTTCGATCAGCCTGTGGGCATTTTCGTCCAGCGCTTTTGGCTGGATGACTCCGTGCTGGCTGAAAGGCGGATGGTAATAATCGCAAAGCGCCATGTTATCGATGATGCTGTAACTCAACACCAGGCCATGCCGCTGGCGGTCTTCGGGAATATGTGCTAGTCCCGCTTCGGTGATCGCGCGCGGCGGTTTGCCTGTTAAGTCTTTTCCGGCAATTGTAACTTTGCCGCTGGTGGGGTGGCGTAAACCTGTCAGCGCTTCGGAGAGTTCGGTCTGCCCATTGCCCTGCACGCCTGCTATACCAAGCACTTCGCCGCCGCGCACTGAAAAGGAAACATTGTGGACGGTTTCCAGGTCGCGTTGGTCGCGGGCGGATAAGCCCTTCACTTTGAGGATTTCCTCCTCCGCCTCGCGATCCTGTTTGTCAACCGTGAGAATGACCTGGCGTCCGACCATCATATTTGCCAGTTGGGCGGAATCCGTCCCAGCCGGAATCACAGTATTGATAACCCGTCCTGTGCGCATGACCGTAATGCGGTCTGCCACTGCGAGGACTTCCTTAAGTTTGTGGGTGATGAAGATGATTGAGACTCCGCGCGCAGTCAAATCATGCATGATGCGGAAGAGGTCTTCCGCCTCCTGCGGGGTGAGTACCGCGGTCGGCTCATCAAGGATCACGATCTTGGCATGACGGTAAAGGGTTTTTACGATCTCAACACGCTGCTGCAGCCCCACAGGCAGATCGCCAACGAGTGCGTTCGGATCGATATCAAGTCCATATTGTTTGGAGATTTCATTGATTCTAGCCGCGACAGTGTCGCGGTCGAGTGAGGTACCTTTGACAGTTTCATCGCCGAGCATGACATTTTCTGCAACGGTAAAGACGGGGATCAGCATGAAGTGTTGATGCACCATGCCTATGCCGAGTGCAATGGAGTCATTTGGAGATTGGATCGCGGCGGTCTTTCCGTTGACGATGATCTCGCCTTTATCCGGATGATGCAGCCCGTAAATAAGATTCATCAACGTGCTTTTGCCTGCGCCGTTTTCCCCCAGCAGGGCATGGATCTCACCTTCCCGTAGATCAAAATTGACATTGTCACTGGCCAGCACGCCGGGGAATTGTTTGCTGACGCCTTTGACCTCGAGAATGATTTTCGGAGTTGTAGTTTTTTCAGTCATGGCTGTCTCCTACTTCTCGTACGGAACGCCATCCGCGGCAGGCGGAGTGGTCTTGCCGATGACGCCTGTCAGGATGAACATGGTGAGGATGTAAGGTGTAAGGCCTACAATATAGGATTCCTGGAGGAAGGACCATTGCGGGGGAATGACATCGCGGAAGATCTGCATGTTGATCAGCAGCGCCTGTGAAGCGCCGAAGACCAGCGCGGCAGCCCACGCCCCAATGGGTGTCCAGTTGCCGAAGATCATGGCCGCGAGGGATATAAATCCACGCCCATTGGTCAGTAGCGGCTCAAAGGACGGGACAGATTCGATGGTGAAATACGCGCCCGCCAGCCCGGCGAACATTCCGCCGATGATGACATTGGCATAACGCATTTTGATGACATTGATGCCGACCGTATCCGCGGCTTTGGGATGTTCGCCCACGGCGCGTGTTCGCAGACCCCAGCGGGTGTTGAACAGAACATAGTGAGCGACAAACACGAGCAAAATGGCGCTGATGGCGATCGGTTTCTGGTCAAATACCCGGTTGATGGCTTGCACGCTTTGCAGGCAGGTAGCCGAGGCACCGCAGATGCTGTCAAATATTTCGGTGATGGGAACATGAATGGTGGGCAGAACGCCGGGGGATGCAGGTACCGTGCCGCCAAAGACACTGCCTTTTCCAAAGAACAACTGGCGGTTTAAGAATCCTGTTAACCCGACAGCCAGAATGTTAATGACCGTCCCGCCGATGATCTGGTCAACCTTGAAGGTAATCGAAAGCACGGCGAGGATCATGGACATGACTGCCCCGGTGAGAATGGCAACGAGGACACCGAGTGCTATGCTAAGCGCGGGCGGAAACCCGTAGAGATTGTACATATAGATGCCGCTCAGCCAGCCAAAAAAACCAATTACGCTATTTTCAATAATCATAAGGCTTATTACGCCCCTATCCTGCCATCCGATAGCTTTCAATATGCCTATTTCTTTAGATTTCTCTAAAACCGACCCAAACGTTATCTTAACTATAAAAAGA
>CAYLOW010000114.1:0-9095 GCA_964385315.1 uncultured Anaerolinea sp. | reverse complement strand
CAGCCAGCCAAAGAACGCTGCTGAGAGCATCATGCCTTCGATGCCGATGTTGACGACGCCTGATCGTTCACAAAATACACCCGAGAGTGCGCCCAGGGTAAGTGGGGTTGCCACGGCAATGGTGGTGGCCAGCATGCTCGTGATGATCAACAAAGGCGGTTGTTTTACCTGCCCGACCATGACAACCAGGCCGAAAAGAACAACAATGATCAAGCCGATGAAACTAAATCGTTTCCAGTCCATAGTTTTCCTAGCCTCCCCAGCCGCGGGTGAGTACCACGCGCTCGCCTTTGGCTTTGATGCGATAGATATAACGTATGATCGCATCTGCCGCGACAAAAAGCAGGATCAACGCCTGCAGCATCGAGATCAGATCCACTGGTAATTGTGTCAGGAATTGCATACGGGTTGCGCCGTTGCGCATGGCGGCGAAAAGAAAAGCGGCCAGCACAACCCCCAGCGGGTGGGATTTTCCGAGCAGGGCAATTGCAATGGCGTCCAACCCATAGCCAATGGAAAAGCCCAATTCATGGCGATAATTCAAGCCGGTAACTTCAATAGAACCTGCCAGCCCTGCCAGCATGCCAGAAAGCATCATGGTAATGATGATGGTTCGTTTCACATTGATCCCCGCGTATTTGGCCGCATCCGGGTTCAAGCCCACGGTGCGGATCTCAAAACCGAGTGTGGTTTTATTTAATAACCACCAGATGAAAACTGCAACCAATAAGGCAAGTAAAAAACCCCAATGAATGCGAAGCCCGTCAAAAATTGCCGGCATACGCGCACTTTCTGCTATCAAGGGTGTGCGTGCAATCACATTGGTGGGACTTTTATCCTTCATCACACCATTCAACAAAAACGATGTTGTATTCAGCGCGATGTAGTTCATCATGATGGTGTTAATGACTTCGTGTCCGCCGGTGTACGCCTTGAGAAACCCCACAATGCTTGCCCATAATCCGCCGGCTATCATACCCACGATAATGGCTAACGGCAGGTGAATGTAAACGGGCAGGGCAAAACCAAGCCATTCGGGCAGGGCATAACCGATCAAGGCAGAAAAAACAGCGCCGACAGCCAACTGGCCCTCAGCGCCGATATTGAACAAACCGCCTTTGAATGCCAGCGCCACAGCCAGCCCCGCAAAAATATACGGGGTTGCCCAGACAGCCGTTTCGCTCCAGGCCTTTGTTGATCCCATCGACCCCTGGATCAGCCCTGTGTAGGCACGAATTGGGTCTCCGCCCACGACCAAAATGATGATGCCGCCAATGATCACCGCAGTCAAAATCGCAAGAAACGGGATTAAAGCGGCTTCTATAATTGATTGCAGGATTCTTTTTATTAGCGAATTTGATTGCTTTTCTGATTGCATCCTTCGCTCCATTAAAACTTGTGGATTATGAAGTGATTATATCAAACTAATGTCATGTTTCAATTTCAGCCAGCAGCCCCAATTCGGCAAGCGCGGCGAGCACTTTGGCTTCCGCCCCGCTTTTGATCGTGACAATTGTCGGGCTGAGGATCTCTCCCAGGAATTTTCCCGCCTTCGATTTTCGCAATTCCTCCACGATCTCAGGCTTCGTGACCCTTAACACAAGCAGGCCCTTTACCCGGGCTTCGGTGCCATGTATCTCCCATTGCTTAAGCGCCTTCACCAGGGCTGGCGGCACGGCGCCATTGGTGTGTTTAACCAGCAAGCTCAGTAATTGCCCCGCTTGAAGTCCCTGTTCTTTGGCATGTGTCAGAGAGCGTGCTGTTACCTGATATTGATATTCGTCCGTTTTTTGTTCTTCCCATTCACAGAAACGTGAGATTTGATACCGCACGGCACGTGAAAAAGATCTGGAGATGGTAATTTTTCCATTGGAGGTGATGATGATTTTTCCTTCGAAGGCCGAAGGTCGAATGCCCGGTTCCTGACTCTTCGAAATGCCCGGGGAGGCACTTTCGGCTTTGGATCCATTCCTAAACGCTGTGGCTTCCTTTCCTTCTTCCGGAGAAGCTAGATCCACCATGCCGAGCCAGTGCAGGGTGTGGATAAACTGTCTGATCAGCGTGCCATCCACCTGGTCCCAATAGGCAAAGCCGCGCAGGTATTGTCCATCGGCTTCGCGCTTGATGAACCAGGAGTCATAGTCACCTGCCGGACGTTGAAAATCCGGATATTTTTCCTTGATCGCCCGGATAAAGGCGGGGATGCTCCACCATTTGTTAACGGGAATGGAGTTCAGGATATTCATCAGAAATTCACGCGTGATCTGCGGCTGGTTTTTCCATTCTCCTTCGCAGACCAGACTGGGGATCAGGCGCAGTTCATCAAAAGTTTGCGAGGATTTCCATGCTTCGACGAGAAGCTTCAGCGCGTCGTCACGGGGGGCTTCAAGAAAGGATTTTATTTTTTCAGCCTGGGGGGTATTTTTATTTAATAACCCTGTTGTTGTTAAAAGCGCGGTAAGCTGGGCTTCGGATACTTGCGCTGAGACGCTGGCGCGGTGCTGCCAGTCTGTTTTGCCCAAACGTAATGCTGCCAGGAAAGTTGTCGCGTCGTCCAGGATGCGGTCGGATGCGGGGATCTCAAAGGATTTTTCCAGGGGAGTTGCGGGGCGCCCCAACGGTTCCTCCCTTGTGTCTTTAAAGCCTTCAAGTTCCAGTAATTCCAGCAAGTCTTCGGGGATGTAGGCGAATTCCTGCGCGCCTTTTTCCGAGTCGAAAAATGTTTTGGCGAGAAATCCGTAGTAAAAAAGAGTCTCTGCGGCTGATATGGGTTTAAGGTGTGGACGTTCACGATCACGTTTGCCCGCCCCCATTTCACGAAGTTCCCCAAACTTACGGGCGAAGGAGCTCCATTCCCATCTGCCGTTCGCCGCCGACAGGGATTTTAGCGCGGCCAGCGGTTCGGGCTGGAGGATCTCCATTGTTTCGTGAACCGGTTCAGGGTCGAGCAGGGCGGATGCCAGTTCCTCGGCGGCGGCATCTGCGTCATTTGATTCCAGCTCCAAACCCCATAACCCTGCCACAATTCGGAGATGTCCAAGGTCGTATTTAAGAAAGGTGTGATAAAGGTCGGGCATGGGCGGCTAATGATAAATGCTGCGTGTGAAGAATGGATTGAAGGTGTTGTGTGATCCTATTTCTGGCCTTTTATCACCCTGAGTGCCTGCGGCAAGACTTCGAAACTTATTTTGCGAAGGTTGCTTCCAAAGCTGGTGTAGACTTCGCCGTCGGCGTGGATGTAAAGCGGCAGATCAGAGGAGAGTATCATCTTTTTGAACTCGCCCATGTGAACTTGTTTGAAGCGCATGTGCGTACCCTTGAGAAATTCAGGAACGAGGCGGAACATAGTGAAGCGTGAAAGCTTGGTGACGGTCAGGAATTCCATTTTGCCGTCGTCATTTTTGGAATTGGGAGAGAGCATGAAGCCGCCGCCCTCGCGCGGACCGTTGCATAAGGTAAGCATGATCACCTCTTCGGCCCATTTTTGATCCTCCGTTTCCAGCTGCATTTTGGCGGAATTGTGATTCAAAAGTATGGTCTGGAAGACCGCTGTGAGATACATGAGGAACCCTTTGACGATGGGCAGTTTGTGAGAACGGATGGTGACCACTGCGTCGAATCCGATGCCAAGGGTATTGTCGAAATATTCCGTGCGTCCGTTCTCATCAGTGATTAGGCCGACATCCACTGTTTGTATGTTTTCCGCATTGAGGGCATTGGCAAGTGCCTGTGAGGCCTTGTTTGTGATGCCCATGGCATAGGCAAAGTCGTTGCCTGAGCCAATGGGAACGATGCCCAGGGCCGGGCGCTTTTCTGCGGGGACTTGCATAAGCCCGTTCATCACTTCATGGGCAGTGCCATCCCCGCCCATGGCGACCACAATATCACAACCTTCCTCCGCGGCTTGTTTTGCAAGTTCAATGGCATGGGTGGGGTAGACAGTACCGCTCCAGGAAAGGTCGCCCTTGAATTCCTGCGCGATGGGGCGAAGGTCATTGGCGGTTTTCCAAGCGCGCCCCAAATCTGCCATGGGGTTGAGGATCAGTTTGACTTTGTGAGACATGGGGTACCTCCTTTGGTTGAGTTCGTGATTATATAACCTTTGGCTCCAAGCGGTCAATCAATGGTAAATTAACAAACGTCAACCCCGCTGTCGGGGTCAGCCGAAAGTATGGGGCAGATCGCAAAAGCATTTAAAGAATTATTTGGCGCAGTCGCGGATATCCGCAGAATTCAAGACCAAATTGAAAATGTGCCCCATCTTTGGACCGTCAGGTATTTTCCCTCATAACCCTGTATCGGATTAAGGCTGCTGCACATTATTTTTTCTGCGCCACATAAAAAGTGTATGCGCCTTGTGGATGGCCGGGTTTCCAGACATATTTGCGCAGAGAACGTTCGGTGAAATATAAATTCCAACGGGTGGGTGAAAGTATCCAGCGCTTGAATAGGAAATTGCAAAGCAGGCTTGGCAGGCCAAGGTAGTGACCCCACTCCAGCGCAGACAGGGCCTGCGGCGAGAAATAATGCCACCAGCGCACCAGGGTGAACCCATTGGCTTCGAGCCTCGCCTGCCAGACCAATGGATCATCACAATGATGATGACGGGATATTTTATTGAAAAATGCGCGATACAAATTCCCCAGAAAACGCAGCCCGATCTTATCCAGGGCGCGTCCGATTGACAGGGTGGAGAGGAAGTAGTGATTTGGTACACAAAAAACAAAAGGCGCGCCTGGCTTAAGCACGCGGCTGGTCTCTTTTATAACCAGATCAACATGCGGGATGTGTTCCAGCACCGAATTTGAAAATGCGGATGAAAAATACCCATCCGAAAACGGCATGGTGCCGCCATCAGATTCAATCAATAGGTTGTATTTTTTATATGCCTTTGCCTCGTGAATGGGCCCATGCCAGGGATCGAGCCCCACATCAATGTTGTGGTCGAACGTCAATGCGGCGAAATTTCCGTCGCCGCAGCCCACGTCCAGGGTCGGGGAGGGCAGGTCAAGCTCCTGATAATAGGCACTTTCCACGGCGCGCAAAAATGCGCGGAAGTAAGGAAGCCCGCTTAGATGCAGGAAAAGGAAGTCTTTTGAATTTTGGTCTTCAATTATAGATTTACGATCGTTCATCGTTTCATTAGCCTTTGAAATAGTTTTTCATATTCCTGCGCGATCGAGTCGGGGTCGTAGGATTTCTTGATCGCATCAAGATCGCCTTGAACTTTTTGCGGATCATCCAGCACACCTAAAATCGATTCTGCGAGGGAAACAGGATCTCCGATTCGCGAGACGAGACCCATGGCATGCATTTGGACGGGTCTTCGTACACCAGGTAATGCAGACGGCACACATGGCACGCCGTTCATCATCGCTTCGATCTGGACCAGCCCAAAGGCTTCGGTCGAGTTGAGGGAAGGGACAGTCAGCACATCGAGGTTGGGATAGAACGCCGCCATCTGGTCAGGGTCGAGGTTGCCGAGGAAGGTCCAGTGACCCTGTATTTCATAAGCGCGGATGCGCGGCATCAGGCGATCAGAGTAAGCCTGCTCGCCCATCACGTTTTGATAGGTCCCGGCAAATAATACCTGGGCGTTTGGATATTTCTTCAAAATAATGGGAAGCGCATCCAGTAAAACTTCCACACCCTTTTCACTGGCGAGACGCGCTGCCATGCCGATGACAGGCTTGCGCTCTTTGGTGTGGTGCGCGCCGGCAAAGGCGGATACTGCCTGGGGCGTGGGCAGAGGCAAGTCCACGGGCGGCAGGATCGGGGTCAGTTTTGATTTGTAGTGCGAGAGGAATAGCGAGTTGTCGGCGTAATCTTGGGTATAGGTTACGATGTGATGTGCGAGCCGCCCGGCCATGTTGTTCTGGAAGTCCAGTACAAAATTGACCAGACGATTAAACATTCCAACCGGAAGCTGTACATCACAGTGGTAGGTCAGCACGGCAGGCTTGCCAAACAGGCGGGCACGCATGGCAACGCCGGGCGCGTCAAACTGCGGCAGGTGTAATTGAACGACATCATGCTCCCAGACGAGCTTGGTTGCCATCCAGCCAAAGGCCGGTGCGATCACACCCTTGCTGACCCGTGCGGCAATGGGAATGCGGATCACGCGCACGCCATCCATCAGCTCTTCGCGCGGAAGGGACGGGTCGTACTGGGTGGTCATCACGGTCACTTGATGACCACGCTTGACGAAGGCGCGCGCCAGGCGTTCGGCATAAATGGTAAGCCCGCTGGTATGCGGACGATAGTAGGTAAGTACGGTTAGGATTTTCATGGAACGGGGGCGATTATAACGCAGGTACTTTATAAATCAGGTTCGTTAACCTCGGCGTATTTTTTCTTCAACTCCATTAGCAGCTTTTAGACAATATCCTTTTCAATGCTGGAAAGATCATCTACTCTTTGGGTCCGATTTAATATCGAATAATTGAACGAGTTTCCCATCCGCGCCTGCTTCATCATAATAGCCCGGGTAATGGTGAGTTTGCAGCATGCCTGTGGTTTGTTTCAAGGTGGATCTCGGGGGATGTGTAGAGTCGGCTGCAAGTGTTGTGATCGTATTCGGGTTGTTCCAGGCTTGCAGTCCGTATAGCTGGGATGTCATGGCCCAAAGTGAAAGCACGAAAATCAAAAGGCTTTCAAGAAAAGCGAATACCATTCCATAAGATACCACACCGATCGCATCCCCAAAATTGGTGCGTTCTGCAACCCAGGAGATATCTCGAAATGCCAGCAGCAAAGTCCACAGGTGAAGCGGGAAGACATACATCAAAAATAGTGATCCAAACGCCTGTTTTGAATAATACTGCTTCATGGGTTGTTTCCATGCCCTGAATTTTGTGTATGGAAATGCCTCTAAAACAGGTTCTTATTTTCTGTCACCCATTTGAATATTTTTTTGACACCCGCTTCAACATTGATCGCCGGTGCCCAACCCAGTTCGTCTTTGGCCTTGTGAATATCAGCGTAAAACACACGCTGATCGCCGGGACGCCAGTCGCCGCGCGCCACTTCAATGGATCTGCCAAGCAGCTTCTCCAGTTTGGGCTGGAACTCAGCCCAAATGGACATTACATTCCCGGGGCCGCCGCCCAGGTTGTAGACCTGCCCGCGCGCCACATCGATTTTCTCGACCGCCAGATCGTAGGCATTGAGCAGATCATCCACGAAGAGAATATCGCGCACCTGTTTACCGTCACCGTAAATGGTGATCGGCTTGCCCATCACTGCCGCGATGATAAACCACGCCACCCAGCCTTGATCTTCAATGCCGAATTGTCTGGTACCGTAGATGCACGATTGACGGAAGACAACCGTTTGCAGATCATAAATGCGGTGATAATCGCGCACGTATTGGTCGCCAGTGCCCTTGCTGCAGCCATAGGGCGAATGGAAATCCAACGGCTGTGATTCGGGGCAGCCCAGCACCAGGTCCTTGTAGCGCCAGCGGGTCGGCTCTTCGAACAATTCCACATCGTCCATGCCGCCATATACTTTATTGGTGGATGCATAAATAAGAATGGGATTCCTGCCCGATGCGCGCGCAGCTTCAAGTACATTGAACGTACCCAACGCATTTGATTCAAAATCATCTCTGGGATTAATAACGGAGGTGGTCACCGCGACCTGACCTGCCAAGTGTACGATCACATCTGCGACCCGGGCTGCTTCAGTGATCCTGGCGGCATCACGTATATCCCCAGTGATCACCTCGAAGGCGCTCTGCCCGAATTCCTGCTTCAACCAGTAAAGATTACGGGGGGCACCCACGCGCGAGAAATTGTCATAAATAGTCACCTGTTCGCCGCGTTTCAGCAGTCTATGGACATAATTTGAACCGATAAAGCCGGCGCCGCCGGTGACCAGATAATTTTTCTTCATTGTGTCTCCGCTATGTCACCCTCGTAATGAGGGTACGGTATTATTATTCTTCCTTTTTTCTGAGCGCCATTAGTTGTTGATAGACGCCTGAAAGGGTCTGTCCCTCACGCATCAATCCAATACCGCCAACGACGACGCTGTTAAGATAATTATACAAGCGGGCAGTTAATGCCACCGCCAATGACGTGGATTGGTCATTTGTAAAGAGGTATAAGGCGGCGCTAATGGCGCCATCGAAAGTCCCGACTCCGCCCGGCAAGGCAGGGATCGCGCCGCCAAACGCGGCCGCGCCCAAAATGAACAGGGTCCAGACAGGCCTGGCTTGCGGGAAGAAAGCCAGGGTGATCGTGTAATAAGATATAAGAGCAACAAACCAATTAAGGCTCATCCAAAACAAAAAGCGGATAAAGAGCCAGCCGTTTGTGAGCACCCCCAAACCATCCAGGAATGACTCAAGGAAACTGCCGCCATATTTATGCAGGATGGGCCAGCGCACACTGAGCTTATGGAAGGTGTTCAATGCCCATTTATTATTGAGGGCCAGCACATACATCAACACGAGACCGACAACGACCACTCCTGCCACGATATAACCGATCTTTTGGGAATCCTGGGAATTTGCCACATACGGCAATGCTGCCAGCAGGATCGCGGCGGAGTAAGCCAGGTCCACAACACGTTCAATGATGATGGTGGGTAATATTTCGCTGAAGGCCATCCCCGATTTTCGGCTGAGAAGAAAGGCGCGTCCAAGTTCGCCAAGACGGAAGGGTAAAAAATTATTGAGTAAATATCCTTCGCCTGCTGAGTAAAACACATCCATATACTTTGGCTTGTTGCGCAACAATGTCTGCCAGACCTTTGCGCGTATGAACAGCCATAGAAAGGATAAAACCGCCGAACCGGCAAGAATGCGATAATTTGCGCCGCGGATCGCATTCCACATGGTTTTAAGATCAACAAAATAGAGGATGGCAGCAATCAGGGCAATGCTGACCAGGGCGCCGGGAAGTAAACGTTTTAGATCTTTCATTTTATTTGTATTTCACCATAAAGGTACACAAAGGAGTATGAAAAAATGCCCCTTTGTGTACTTTCGCATCCTTCGGGGATGGAAACTAATCCTCGTCCAGTTTCAAGACCGCCATGAAGGCATCCTGCGGGATCTCCACATTGCCGACCATCTTCATGCGCTTCTT
>CAYLOW010000113.1:0-11962 GCA_964385315.1 uncultured Anaerolinea sp. | reverse complement strand
AAACAATTTCCATGCCCAAACTCGGCTTTGACATGGCTGAGGGTTTGCTCGTCCGTTGGGTGAGACAAGTCGGCGAGACCATCAACAAAGGCGATGTCCTAGCTGAAATCGAAACCGACAAAGCCACCGTCGAGGTTGAATCATCTGCGAGCGGCGTTGTTTTGCAACTGATAGTCGACCAGGGCACGATGGTTCCCGTAAATGCGCCGATTGCGGTTGTGGGAGAGGCGGGGGAGGTAGTCAGTAATCAGTCGTCAGTAATCAGTGAAAAGAAAGTGGATGAAAAGCCTGCGGCTCAATCCGCGCCGATAGTTGATACTGTTCCCCAGGCAGTAGCTTCCGCTGATTCCACCCCGATCTCAGTCAAAGCCTCCCCCCTCGCAAAGAAAATCGCGCGCGATCAAAAAGTGGATTTGTCCAACGTGAAAGGCACCGGTCCCGGTGGAAGAATTGTCCGCAAGGATATTGAAGCAGCACTGTCCAGTAATCAGTCAGCAGTGACCAATAACCAGTCGGTGCAGCCCAATTACCAATTACCAGTTATCAGTCACGATGACAAGGCTATAGCTACCACCAAACTCCGCCAAGCCATCGGGCGCAGATTGGTTGAGTCCAAGACAACCATCCCGCACTTCTATGTGACCCACGAATTCAAAATGGATGCATTGATAGACATGCGCAAACAGGTCAATGCCTATTTGCCCGATGCTGAAAAAGTCTCTGTCAACGACTTTATTCTCAAAGGCGTGGCGTTGTCGCTGCGTCAATTCCCCAATTTGAATGCGACCATCAAAGGCAATGAGATCATCCAGTTTGGGCAGGTCAACGTCGGCGTGGCAGTCACTGTCCCCGGCGGGCTGATGACCGTGGTTGTCAAAGACACCGATCAAAAATCATTGCGCCAAATCTCAGGCGAAGTCAAAGCTATGGCGGCACGCGCCCGCGAAGGCAAGGTCAAGCCCGAGGACGTGGATGGCTCCACCTTCTCCACATCCAATTTGGGCATGTACGATGTGGAAGACTTCATCGCCATCATCAATCCGCCCGAAGCTGGAATTTTGGCAATCAGTTCCGCAAGAGAAATTCCCGTTGTCGAAAACGGTCAAGTCAAAGCAGGCTGGCGCATGAAAGCCACCATTTCGGTAGACCACCGCATCAGCGATGGAGCTGAAGCTGCCCAGTTCATGCAAACGCTGGCAGGGTTCCTGAAAAATCCAGTGAGGATGTTGGTGTAAAAAATCAAGCCCTCCAAGTTTTCTAAAAACTTGGAGGGCTTTGGTTAAGGAAGTCAGAAGCCCAGAAACTAGAATTTCACAACTAGGGAAGTGAGCGGGCACAACGAAACCCATAGTTAAAATTAGAAATATTAGGGGCATTTGCGCTACGGTAGGCAGAGCGAACCTTATCATCGACATCGTTCCATGAACCGCCACGCAACACTCGACCTTCACCTGAATCTGGGCCCAAAGGATTGAATGATGGAGAACTCTGATAATAAGTTTTGATATACCAATCATTTACCCACTCCCAAACATTACCCGCCATATCATCTGCACCATAAGGGCTACTTCCTAGATAATTACCAACTTCGGTTGTATCGCCAACAAATGAATTGAAGTTAAGATAGATAATACTTGGCGCTTTATTTCCCCATGGATAGGTACGCTCATCAACGCCGCGTGCGGCTTTTTCCCACTCCGCTTCGGTAGGCAATCTTCTACCTATCCATTCACAATAAGTATTTGCATCATCCCATGTAACATAAATGACAGGGTAGTTGTCAAATTGAGTATTTCCATAATAATTGCTTCGACTCTGAGAATAGGTATATGTTGGCGGGGCACATGCCCCAGAGGAAACACAGGCTATGTACATTTTATTGGTCACTTCTGTCTGGTCTATCCAAAAGGCATCAAGATTTACTTTGTGAATGGGTTTCTCTTCTGAAGAAGAATTACCTCCCATCGTAAATTCTCCTGCAGGTACATAGAGAAGTATCATGCCATCATTACCAGTCATGGTCAAGCCGATGTCATATCCATTTGCGCTGACTGGATTAGCAACAGATAGACCATTACCTCTCATCTTGGAGATAGCGCTAAACCCAATTCCTGCAATGATGAGCACAACAACTACAACAACACCAATCGCCAATGTCTTGGAAACTGGTTTCTTTTGAGCCGGTACGGAAGATACAGGCTCTGCCTTCCTATCTGGCGTCACTGGCGTAGGCTTCGTCTTGACAGGCTCTGGTTTTGATTCAATTGGAGCATCAACCGAAGGAATCTTCTCTATAATAGGCACTAATGCCGCTTCAACAAGATCCCTCAATAAATCCTTGGCACTTTCAAAACCCTCTTCAAAACTCTTTGTTGTGAAGTCCACATACTGAAAGCGGCGCAATCGCAACGGCACATCACATTGTTCCAATAGAATAGGCAAGATACGTTTGCCATGGTCAATGGCATATCCGATTTCATCCTTTACATTCTCGGAAGCAATGGAGGCAGGCGTCAGGATGATCATAAAGATCGAACATTCCCGCAAAGCCTTCTCTACTTCATCGTCCCAGCGCGAGCCGGTGAGTATATCCATCAGATCGAACCAGATAGGGTATCCAGCCGACCTTAATCCCTTTGCGAGTTTTGTGGCAAATTCCTTGTTTGTACGTGAATAGCTGATAAAAGCGCAGCGTTGTTTTTCATTAGCCATCTTTGCACCTCCTGCGATTACCTTCACAATGTCATTTTGAACTGAGCGATATTATAAGCCGAAAAGATTTGCATTCACAGATGTGAAATGATTCCCAAACATAAAATGCTCCGTAAAATTCATCACCTCTGATACCATGGCATCAGCGACGGAGCCGAAGCCGCGCAATTTATGCAGGCACTGGCTGGGCTCCTCAAAAATCCAGTCAGAATGTTGGTTTGAAACAGAGACTCCCTGCAATGCGGGTAGTAAAAAACTCCCCGCCTACTAGTGAAGTTTCGCACAAAGTAATATAATCTCGTTGTTGTGTTTTTCTAATTTGAATAGGAGGTTTAAATATGAAAAAAGTTTGGCTTCTAACCATTTTGTTCGTACTGATCCTATCTGCCTGCGGAGGGCAACCCTCGCAACCCACGCCGCAAACGGTCGATACAGCGCCAGCGCCGCCTACGGCAGTTCCACCTACCAACACTCCAATTGCGCCGACATCCACACCCATGCCGACAGCAACTCTGTCCATTCCTGAAGGGTATCTGAATTCAACAATCCCTGTAAGCGGGGAATATGTCCCTGAATTTGAGAACCTTGACAAGACCCTGCTGGACTTCATCCAGAAGCGCAATATCGGCGCTGCGCAAATGGTTGTGGTAAAGGATGGTGTTGTAATCCTAAATCATGCCTATGGCTGGTACGATGCCGAACATACCCGTCCCTTCACCACAGATGGCGTGATGAGAATCGCCAGCGTGACCAAACCCATTACTATGGCTGCCATCCGCAACCTGATGCAGGAACACAAGATATCTCCCACTCAAAAGGTGTTTTGTCTGGATGGGTCCCCTTCTGATTGTCTCCTGGACATTGAACCCCTGCCTGGCGCAACAATTGACCCCGGTCTAAAGGAAATTACTGTTATCCAGTTGCTTGATCACAAGGGAGGGTGGGATCGAGATGCCTCGTTCGATCCCATGTTTGCCTCCATTAAGATTGCAAAAGCCCTGGGGATTGATTCACCACCCGATAAATACCAAATTGCCCAATACATGCTTGGTCAACCCTTGGACTTCAAGCCGGGCACCAAGGAGGCATACTCCAATTTCGGCTATTCACTTCTGGGGCAGATCATTGAAAAAGTGACCGGTAAAACTTACATCCAGTATATTCAGGAGGATTTATTTGCGCCTCTTGGTGTCACAGATGTTTATCAGGGTGCCACTGCCCCCGAAAGTCATTTACCAAACGAGCCCTATTACACATGCACAGGGAAAGGCGAAGACGTCTTCAATCCAGGTTCTCAAGTTTGCTGGCCAGATGGAGGCTGGTCTATCGAAGGAATGGATGCGCATGGGGGACTGGTGACATCTGCAACCGCCTTGGGGAAGTTTCTCGATGCCTATTGCATTAACGGCAAACCGTCCACCGGACCCGGATCTTGCGGCACCTTTGCATTCTTCGGTAGTCTGGATGGGACATTATCCCTTGTCGTCCAGCAGCCAGGTGGAATTAACTATGTCATCATCCTAAATAATCGATGGGATGAGAAAAACGGCAATTATGACAATATAAAAGAAGTGATGGATGATATGATTAAACTGATCGATTGACCACAAGTTTTCGCAATCCACACATGAATAAATCAAAATGCAGGTCTCACGCTTTGCTTTGATTTATAGTGGCAAATAATACTCAACCTGCAAAGCAGAATGAAAATTGAGCATGACAAAATCTCCACAAAATCAAATCTTGAGGCTTCCGAAAAACCCTGTCAGGATGTTGGTGTAGGAAATGCAGACCTCCGAGTTTTAGGAAACTCGGAGGTCTTTCGTTATGCTATACTTAATGCATGGACGAGAATCAATTTCCTAAAATAGATAGAACTGCCTTTTCAGTTGTGACCTCTTTTGAGGAAGCTGACAGAGAAGATAAGGAATACTGGCTTTCCAGAACACCGCTCGAACGCCTGCAACACATGGAACTTTTGCGGAGAATTAATTATGGATCTAACGCTACCGCCCGACTTCAAAGAGTTCTTGAAATTACTGAAAGAACATGATGTTCGCTACCTGCTAATTGGGGGATATGCTGTGGGTTATCACGGATACGCCCGCGCCACAGAGGATATGGATATTTGGGTAGCCATTCATCCTGACAATGCCCAAAAACTTGTTTTCACCCTCAAAGCCTTTGGGTTTGACGACCCAAATTTAAAGCCCGAATTATTCCTGCAAAAGCCAAAAATTATTCGCATGGGTTTCCCTCCCATGCGGCTTGAAATCACCACATCCATCTCGGGCGTTGAATTCGATGAGTGTTATCAGGTAAAAATTGTGGATAACTTCGATGGCGTTGAAGTTAATGTGATTGATTTGGAAAATCTTAAGAAGAATAAAAAGGCAAGTGGAAGGGCAAAAGATATTGCCGATGTTGAAAAATTAACATAAATAACACTGGATGGGCTCCTCGAAAATCCAGTCAGAATGTTGGTGTAAAAAATAAAAACCTCCGAGTTCTTTTTCACGAAGAACTCGGAGGTTTTTCTGTCTCTTCCAACTTAATTTGATAGTTTCTCGCACAACACTCTGTACGTTTCTTCTCCAAAGAAAGCAGTCCATTCGGCGGGACTGAAATTTTTTGTGAGGCGCGAGCAGGCGGTTGTCACCAGTTCATCTGTGGTAACGCCTGATATTTTCTCAGCATCCCAAAACTGAATTGCCTTCAAGGATGCAGTGACAAGTGTGTTTCCATCCGGAGAAAAGGATATTCCATCGACCACATCCTGGTGGCGGACCCGGGCAACTTCATGACCCGTTAAGGGATCGTAAATAAGCAGGTTGTTCACTATGCCTGTAAAGAGACGACTGCCTTGTGGGTCAAAGGACAGGGCATCAACCTTTTCACCTGGCACAGTATGAAGCAGGGTAAATTCATTTCCAGAAACTCGCCAGATGGAAAGTTGACCGGATGAATTGCCTGAAGCGAGCAAGGTACCGTCAGGGCTAAACGCCATGATGCCGTGATCACCGGAGGATTGAATTTCGGAGATTGAATTACCGTTGCCCACATCAACAACCAGTATTTTATCCATCAGTCCAATAGCCAATTGGTTCGAGCTGACCGCAATGGATTTGACCTCGGCATTGCCGTCGAACAACAAGGGGCCTTCCGCCAGGGTGGATGTATTCCAGGTTTGAACTTTTGAAGCCGCGTCCACAGTGATCAGCAACTGGCTATCGGAAGAAAATAGGATATTTTTCCCAAAGCCATTTGGAACAAGTGACTTCTTTACGCGGGAGACAATATTGAGGAGGGTTATTTCACCGGCGTCAGTTGATATTCCAACCCAATTCGAGTCAGGGCTGATGACCAGCCCCGTCACCTTTGCATTGAACTTTAGCGTAGGCTCGGTTTGAAGAATTCCGCTGAAGGTGGATAAACGCCCATAGGTCAATAACCAAACCCTGCCTTCGCTGGAAGCGACCAACCAGTCTCCAGATGGACTCACTTGTATATTTTCAACAAATCCATCAAATTGAAGCGTCCCAATGGATGGAGGCAATACCGAAATATCCCACACGCCGATGCCACCCTCCTGATCGCCAGAGACAAGATAATTTCCATTCGGGCTGAAGGCAAGCACATTCCCGACACCCCCAAGCGGCACTTGAAACATCTCAGTGCCTGTTACAGCATTCCAGACTCGAATGGTTTGATCCTTCCCGGTTGCGGCAATATATTGGCCATTCGGGCTGACTTTTGCTTCACTCACAATACTATCCTGCAACAAGCGAAGCCTTTCCTGACCTGTATTCGTATTCCAGACCCTCACGCGGAAATCATCCGACGCTGTAACAAACCATGAACCGTCCGGACTAAAAGTAACATCCTGCACCCAATTTTCATTGGGTATCGTGAACAACTTTTGACCTGTGGTTGTCGAAGAAAGGAAGGCAACGCTATCGCTACCGCCAGACACAAATTTTCTTCCATCCGGGCTAAAGGCAATATCGAAAACCTGCCCCCGGTGCGAAGGGCCGGTCACAATTCTTCCGTCCTTCAAATTCCAGAGCGTTATCGAGCCGCTGGCGGAACCGGCTGCGATCCAGTCTCCATTCGGGCTAAAGGCTGTTACATTCAAACTGCCGTATGTATACAATTCAAAATCAAACTTGCGGGTCTTCAAGTTTATGATCGTGATTCTTCCATCATCACGGGCGATCGCAAGTGAATTACCATCCGGGCTGATGTTCACATCCCTGATCGGAATCCGGTAATTGAAGCGATCCTGCACTTCACCGGTCGATGAATCAAGAATCATGACTTCGCCAGTCTCATCCCCAGTAACAATGAGGTCTCCATCGAGGGTGAATGTCGCATCTTTCACAGCGCCGGGGCTATCCACACAAAACCGCTGCTGCCCATCCCGTACCTGCCAGACACAGGCTGTATGGTCCGAACTTGCCGTGATAAAAACCTCTCCATCCGGGCTGAATTCCAAAGCATTGATCACACCAGCCCGATTGGCTTGCGCGACAGGGACCGGCAGCAGGCTGATATTTTTTCGTAGAATCCCCTCCGCTTCAAATGACCGGTTCAGTTGCCACGAGTCAATGGCAAGCAGGGTGCTGGTGAACAAGCCGCCAGTCCTCGATTGATAGATTTGCGCACGGGCTGCATTTCGCTGGGCACGCGCAACAACCTCGCTATCTTCCGCTTTCGCCTGGGCATCCAGTGCAAGGTCAGCATTCTTAATCGCAAGCTCCTCGTTCTGCCTTGCCATTTCAGCATTCTGATTCGCCAATTCCGCATTTTGATCGGCAAGAGCCTTTTGTTCACGGGCAACCTTCTCATTTGCAGTTGCCAGGCGCCATTGACTGACAGCCAATATCGACAGAAGTGCCATGATCATAATGGCGGATGCCGCAAGTATCCACAACGTCGTCTTTCTGCTCTCATCCTTTTGGCTGTATTCGATGAATATTTTCTGAAGATCGGATGGTTTGGGATCGTTCTTCTCGGCAGATGAAATCATCTGGCGGGCACGCTTCAAATCACCGCCGCGCAGGAATAGGCTGGCATCTTTTTTTCGGTCCCATTCCAGCGCCCGAACCTGTAACCTTCGATGCTCCTGCACCCATTCAATGTCAATCGTAATGGCAACCGTTACTTTTTCCAGCCCGGTTTTAAAATCATCCTGTTCCCGCAGATGGATCCAATTTAAATCCCGAATGGTCGATACAACATTTTTTGGGTCTACATCACGCACAAGGACCGGGATGATGCGTTTGTGATTTTTCCTGGCGTGTTCCACTTCCACTTTGCAAACTTCGGAAATCGCAGAATCGGGGCTAACCAGGAACATGAAAGCATCCGCCCTTTCAATTCCCTGTAGAATCTGATCGAGCCAGCCCACAGCCGGCGGAATATCCTCCCAGTCCACCCATACATCCAGATTAATGGTCTTGAATTCCTGCATTAATTTTCGGGCAACCGCAGAATCTTTTCTTGAGTACGAAATAAAGATACCAGTCATAAAACGCTACCTTTCCATGGTTCGAGAGGATGATTATAATCTTTGAAATGAAAACATCCATAGTATTGTCGTTTCAAAAGTGTTTTATTTCACTTTTATCGCATACACATGGACTCCGCTCCATTTTTTTATTTCAGTTCATCCACTTTCATTTCCGGCTTAATACTTCATGACCATTCACCTGCTCAACTGCTTCACCTGCAATGCCCGCGTCAGAAATTTGAAAACAGGTATGGTTTGCCTGTTAATCGAAACCAATGAGGGACTTGTTTTGGTGGATACCGGTCTGGGGCTAGGAGACTATGCCAACCCATCCTGGATGACACAGTTTTTTCGCATCCTTACCATCATACCATTCGACCCAAAAGAAGCGGCGGTAAATCGGATTCAAAGTTTGGGATATCAGCCTGAAGATGTGAAACACATTCTGCTGACCCACATGCACTTCGACCATTGCAGCGGGCTGTCAGATTTTCCTCATGCCAAAGTTCATGTACACAGGCGCGAGTACGAAGCATTTACCGAAGGGAAAATCCGCCGCTTTACAGAGTTTGCCTACGTACCGCGCTACATTGCACACAAGCCTGAATTTGTTTTATACGAAACTGTGGATACAAAATGGTACGACTTCGACGCCATTCGCCTGCCGTTTGAACCTGAGATGTATTTCATCCCCCTCTTCGGTCACTCGCGCGGACATTGCGGCGTGGCGATAAAAACATCCACTGGATGGTTCTTCCACGCAGGGGATGCAGGCGCTGTCTACAATAACGAGACGCCCGCGTGGCTGATTAAACTCGTGCTAGGTCCACACGATCCGCTGTTGCGGAGATTTATGAAAGAACATGCCGAAGTTTTACTAACCAACAGCCACATGCCCCCGGAGTTTTTTCAGCAATATTCGGTCATTGACTGAACATTATCCAACAAAAAGGAATCCATGAACCTCTCCCACACCCCCATTCCTCCCGTCAAACTCACCCACCCCGAGTGGAGCAAAAACGCCGTCATCTATCAAATCAACACCCGCCAGTTCACACCCGAAGGGACATTCAAAGCCGCAGAGACTCATCTGCCGCGTTTAAAAGATTTGGGCGCAGATATCATCTGGTTGATGCCCATCCACGAGATCGGGGAAAAGAATCGCAAAGGCACGCTCGGCAGTCCGTACGCGGTGAAGGATTATTACAGCGTCAACCATGAATTCGGCACACTTGCAGACCTCAAGCATTTTGTCCAAGCCGCGCATGAGTTGGGGATGTACGTCATCCTCGACTTCGTCCCCAACCACACCGCTTGGGACAGCATCCTCGCCAGCGAACATCCCGATTGGTTCGCACGCAACTGGAAGGGCGACTTCCACCCCACACCGTGGTGGGACTGGTCTGACATCATCGACCTCGATTACTCAAAAGTAGAAGTCCGCGAGTATGTATCAGCGGCGATGCAATATTGGGTACACGAGGCCGATATTGACGGCTACCGCTGTGATGTGGCGGGCTTCGTCCCCACCGATTTTTGGAACACGCTCCGCAAGGAATTGGACGCCATCAAGCCGATCTTCATGCTGGCGGAATGGGAAGCCCGCGACCTGCACATCGAAGCCTTCGACATGACCTACGCCTGGAGCTGGTACGATGCGCTGACCAGCATTGCCAAAGGACAAGGCGATGTTTTCCTCCTGCACGTTTATTATTCATGGAACGAAAAAGCCTATCCCTTCGACATCATGCGGATGCTATTCGTCAGCAATCACGACAAGAACGCCTGGGATGGGACTTCGCACGAGCAGTTTGGCAAAGCCGTGGACGCGGTCATTGCGCTCTCTGCGACCAGCGAAGGCATGCCGCTGATCTACAACGGGCAGGAAGCGGGCGAAGGCAAACGCCTATCCTTCTTCGACAAAGACCCGATCGAATGGAAGGAACATCCAACGGGCTCACTCTACAAAAAACTATTTGCCCTCAAAAAGAAAAATACCGCGCTCTGGAATGCTGGCTGGGGCGCGCGGATGATTCACGTCCCAAACAGTGTGCCGAGCAAAGTCTTTAGTTTTGTGCGCCAGAATGAGCAGGATAAAGTGTTTGCCGTATTCAATTTTTCCCCTGAACCGCAAACCGTAACTTTTGAAGAAATCCTGTTTCACGACAAATACACCGAGTACATGGGCGGACAGTCCGCAGAATTATCTGCCGCGACACAACTCGAACTCCAACCCTGGGCTTATCGGATATTTGTCAAATAACATGCTGCACACCTCGGTCTACCTCCACATCCCGTTCTGCAAACACCGCTGCGCCTACTGCGACTTCAATACTTACGCGGGTCAGGAGAGTTTGATACCCGATTATGTGGATGCGTTGATTCGAGAGATTGAAGGAGTCAGCGAGTCCGCGAATCAGCGAATCGATGTTCACACGATTTTCTTTGGCGGCGGGACTCCCTCGCTTCTTTCCGCGCCTCAATTTGATTCCATCCTCCAAGCCTTAACCTCCGCCTTTGCCTTGACCGCTGACGCGGAGATCAGCATCGAAGCCAACCCTGGCACGCTCAACCTCCAAAAGTTGGAAGACCTTCGCAAAACTGGAATCAACCGCATCAGCCTCGGTGTCCAATCCGCCAACACCGAAGAACTGCGGATGCTCGAACGCATCCACGATTTTTTCACTGTCATCGAATCTGTCTCCGCTGCCAGAAAAGCAGGCTTCGACAACCTGAACCTCGACCTGATTTATGGTCTGCCTGAACAAACGCTCTCTTCGTGGAAGACTACCCTCTCCCGCACCGTTGACCTGCATCCCGAACACATCTCCGCCTACGCCCTGACCCTCGAACACGGCACGCCGTTTGGACGCTGGTCTACCAAAGGCTTGCTCCCCGTCCCCGACCCCGATCTCGCCGCCGACATGTACGAGTACGCCGAGGAGTTTCTGGAAGCAAATGGGTATGTGCATTATGAAATATCAAATTGGGCGAGAAATGTCGAAAGTCAAAAGTCGAAAGTCGAAGAACAGACCTTTGACCTTCGACCTTCGACGCCTTCGTTCGCTTGCAAACACAACCTCCAATACTGGCACTCCCTCCCCTACCTCGCCTTCGGCGCAGGCGCGCATGGATATGCCAATGGCTATCGTTACTCGAATGTCCTGCGAATCAAAACGTATATTGAGAGAATGGGTAACAAGTTACGCCCCTTCGACATTGCTCAGGGCAGGGATACGAGTTACGAGTTTCCTTTGTCGCCAGCGGCAGTGAACCAGCACAAGCAAACTCAGCAGGATGATATTTCGGATTACATGATCAACAACCTAAGGTTGACCAATGCTGGGGTCGCCGAATCAGATTTCAGGGAGAGGTTTGGGGTTGGGCTGTTGGACGTGTTTGGAAAGGAAGTCGAAGAGTTAATCCGCCTGGGACTGCTTGAAAAAAAGACTTCCGAATTCTCAAAGAATTCGGAAGTCTACAGGCTCACCAAACGCGGCAGGCTGTTGGGAAACCAAGTCTTTGTAAAATTTGTGTAGCGCAATCAATCAAAAAAGACCTCCAAGTCACCGACTCAGAGGTCTTCCTTTTTACTTATTACTCGTTACTTATTACTTCCCTACTTCTTCTTCGCAACCTTCTTAACCGCTTTCTTGACAACTTTCTTGGCGGCAGGCTTCTTCGCAGCAGCCTTGGGAGCGGGCTTGACGCCATGATCGAGCGCAGCCTGGGCAGCCG
>CAYLOW010000112.1:0-11985 GCA_964385315.1 uncultured Anaerolinea sp. | reverse complement strand
GCCCCGCCGAGGTGAAAGTGGAAATATCTATGGCTTTCAGCTCTGGGTTAATCTTCCGGCTGCCCAAAAGATGAGTCAACCCCGCTATCAGGAAGTCAATTCATCAACCATTCCCACCATCACGAAGGACGGGGCGACGATTCGCCTGGTCGCTGGTGACCTGGATGGGATTCGCGGCCCTGTAACGGAGATTGCAGCCTCGCCCCTTTATATGGACGTGAAACTGGATCCCGGTTCAAGGTTTATTTACACAATTCCCAGCGGCCATACTGGCCTTGCCTATGTTTTTGAAGGTGCAGGCAGGTTCGCGGACCAAATCGTAGATACTGTCAGCATGGTGGTCTTTAACATCGATGGGGATCAGCTTGAGGTTCACTCTGAAGGGGATGATGGCGTCCGATTTATGTTAATGGCAGGAGCGCCATTTAAAGAGCCTGTAGTTCCCTATGGGCCGTTCGTCATGAACACCGCTGAAGAGATCCAACAAACATTGGTGGAATTACGCAACGGTACGTTTATCCAATAAAAAAGGAGCGGCAGCCGCGATCACGACTGCCGCTCCTTTTTTATTAAGGTTTTGATATCTTGAGGTTGTCAAAGGCAATTTGCACGCCGCCTTCATCAACAGTTCCGGCAAAAAAACCAATAGTGCCGGTGGTTAAACGGGAATCTTGTACTTCTCCCAATAACTGGTCGTTAATATAATACTTGAAGCTTGGCCCGACGGCGGCAATTTTAATGTGATTGGTTTGAGCGCCTTTATTGATGGAGGGCGATTCTGTCCAGTCCACCAGGAATTCAGGGTCAGCGTGTTTTGCGCCATCCACGGTAAAGGCATAATATCCATCGCCGCTGATGATGAATGCGTAAAAATCATCCGCTTCAAGCCCGTATCGAATGATCACTCCATAGGCGTTGTTGTCGGGTCCGCTGACCTGTTTCGCATCTACTTCCATGATAAAGTCGGCATATTCGGTTGCAGTGCATTCCGTCCAACCGATATAAGATGTAGTGATGACCCGCATCATGAATTGACCATTTTCTACAAATCGCTCAACATCGCTGGTGGATTCGGTGTTGCAAGTATCAACGAACTCACTATCCTCAAAGATCACTCGACTCGGCGTTGGTTGGATTGGAGCCAGGTTGGTTGGTGAAGCGAGATTCGTGATCGTGGCGCAGGCCAGCATGGTCACGAGCAGAAGTATTGAAAAGAAAATCAATTTTTGGGTCTTCATTTTTGCTCCTGTGAGAAGTCAATCGATGGAATTTTCCAAATTATTTTTCAGGATTATACTGTACTGACGATTGTACGCAATTCATCTTGAAAGGAAAATGAAGTATGTCAAAAGTCCTATATGGACCGAATCTCGGAAAAGAGGGGATGTTACGGCTGGGATGCAGCGCCACAATTTTTGACAATAAACGCGAAAAAGTTTTACTCACCCAGCGTACTGATAACAGACGCTGGTGCCTGCCCGGGGGAGCCATGGAGGCAGGCGAAAGCGCTGCCCAAGCCTGTGTGCGTGAGGTGCGGGAGGAAACAGGCCTGGAGGTCCGTGTAACACGGTTAATAGGTGTCTACAGCAATCCTGACCAGTTGGTCATTTATCCCGATGGAAATAAAGCATTTTTTGTTGTGCTCAGTTTTGAAGCAGAAATTATTGGGGGTGATTTGGGGTTGAGCGATGAGACCGTTGCCTATGGATATTTTTCCCTGGAAGAGATGGAATCCATGCCAATGCACGGCCAGCATAAACAACGGGTGGAAGATGCCCTGATTGGCGGGGAGGCGTTGATAAAGTGATAAATACAACTTCCCGTCTTTACCGTCCCTGGGTAATCACCATATCCATTGAGCACCCCAGTCCGGTTCCGGGTTATTTGTCAGCTGAACTTGATTGCTACCATTGGCGCGCATGATGTAAAGGTCAGCCTGATCTTCATTCCTGAGCGTATTAAAAACAATGTACAGCCCGTCAGGTGAATACGATCCGCCGGCATTATTCCCGCCGTTTGTGATTTGAGTGAAACTGCCATCGGCAACTTCAAGTTTGTAGATATCTTTGTCGCCGTATGCGCCTGCGTAGATTAATAGACTTTTGCTGTCAGGTGACCAATCAATACTTCCACCTATGCCTTTCAATCCCTGTGATATGCGGGTATGGTTTTTCCCATTTACATCCATCGTGAAAATTTCATATTCCTGTGGAATGCCGACGGACATTGCGTATGCGATCTTTTCCCCGTCTGGCGACCAGGCAGTGGCGACGATGGTGTTTCTGCCGGCATAAACCTGGTGGGGATTCAATCCATCTGCATTTGCCATCCAGATCGAGGTGGGACCATCTGAAGCACGGTTGGCAAATACGATTCTTTGTCCATCCGGTGAGTAATCTGGTGAGATAACATTCCCAACATTATTAGTGATTTGAATTAACTCCTTTTCACCAAATAATAGTAGATATAAGTCGAAAGGTCCGTTGCGATTGGATGCAAATAATAGTGAATTGCCGTCGGGCGAGAATGTGGGGTAGTAATTGCTGGCTTCCATATCGGACAGTTGAGTCAATCCTGTGCCATCGCGGTTGATCATGCACAATTGGTTATATTCTCCGCGTGTACAGGTAAAGGCGATTCGGCCGCCATTTGGATCGGTGGGCCGTGGCAGGGGGGGTAAGGTCGGCGGAGGCGTGTAATTTGCTGCAAAAGGCGTGTTCTGTACCGGAGTGGGAATTTCTGATTTTGGGGCGGGGTGCACAAACCAAAATAGGGAAATGAACCCTGCCATCAATAAAAAGAGAAAAACTGACATCACCCCAATTCTCACCCCGCTATTTCTTGATTTTGCCCTAGCCATCTCAAGCAGACGGTCTTCCAGCGGCGGCACGTTTTGATTTATGATGCTGGATTTTGGTGGCGGTAAATACTGCCAGGCTCCAATAATAATTGAAGTGGTTGGGGCAGTTACCGGAAGGATAGTTACTGGAATATCATCCACCGAATAATTTGCACCAAGGGCAAGAGAAGAAAGCAGTTCAATGGTTGTTTTGAACCGGTCTTCTGTATTTTTACGCAGTGCCCATAAAATCATGCGAGAGAAGTGATCTGGTATTTCCCCGTTAAGTGAGATGGGCGGGGGTGGAATGACATCGAGGTGCACTCTTTTTAGGGCTTCATCGGTTTTGGGCACATGCTTGCCGTTGATCCATGCTCCTGTTGCAAGTTGATATAGGAGAACTGTCAGGGCATAGATATCCGCTGATGTAGTGGGAGTATGATCGCTAAATTGCTCGGGTGAAACATAAATGCGTGGATAATGGCCCCATTTACTCCATTCCCTTTTTTTACCGATCGGCCAAGCTGCGGCAATACCGCTTAAAAATATATCCCCTTCGTTATTGATGTGGACCAATTCAGGTCCAAGACGAAGATGCAGGTAGTTTTGTCTGTGCAGGGCTTCCAGTGCGGAGCAAAGTGCTTTTGTGTAACTGAGAATTTCAGGGACTGTTAATGGTGCTTTTTCGATCACTTTAACCAGGGAGGGTCCGTCAATCCATTCCTCAAGAAAAAATGCAACGGTTGGAGTCTGGTATAAACCCAGGTACGGGGCAAGGTTTGGGTGGGAAATTCCCCGCAGGTTTACCGATTCGGCTTCGAGGCTTTTGAGAACCACAGGATTCTCGTAGATCTTTTTGGGCAGGAGGGTCAATGCCAGCGGTTTATTGCTGCGCGTGTCCAGGGCGCGGTATAGCTCTCCGAGCGGTGTGAGTGCAACGAATTCTTCAATTTTGTATTGATTTAGGAACGTTTGACCTGATATTGGCAAAGTCATAAAGGGATTCTAATTCAAATTATTATATCCAGGGTTTCCACCTGTTTCTTCCAAATGGCAAGCTGGCACGATTCTGCCGCCTCGTTTTTTCATGTTAAAATGAATTGAATATGATTCCCTATATCAAGAGTAGGTTCCAAAAATTAAAATGGATCGCATTATTTAGCCTGTGGTCCTTGCAAGGTGTAATCGCTTTATGGCATGCTCAGGTTGTGTATGCATCAAAGGAAACATCCCCCGCTTATCTCGTTACGTGTGCGGTTTTGATCGTGTGGGTCATATTTAATATATTTTTGATGGTACATGTAGTCCGAAGCACATCAATTTGGCCTATAGAGGCTGATATTCTTGCCAGTCCCAAAATAAAAGATTTTTTATTGATCGCGGCATCGTCTTTTTTATTATTCCGAATTTGTTTGTGGATCTTTCAAAAACTGCTTGCGCCTCCCCTGAGTCAACAAATAGGAGGGTATCTTAATCTCCTGACACCCCTCTTGGATTTATTCGGTTCCATATCCCTTGAAATAGTAATTCTTATCTTTTTTCTTAATCTGCGCGCAAACCTTGATTATAAAAAAACCTTCTGGAAATTAGCCCTCAGTGCACTTTTTGTTTTTTCCATATTGGGAATAATCACCTTAATAATTTCCATAACGGGATTGGGCATTCTTCCAACTTATAAGGGGGATTGGCAACGTGGTTTGCCTGCTGTGGCATTACTTGAATGGCAGATCCTTTTGGCTTGCGCCCTTTGCCTCGGTGTGTTTTTTGCTGAATTAAAATTGAAATCCATAGATTTCCCTTATTTGGAAATATTGATCTGTGTTGCAATTTGGCTGGGAGCATCCGCGCTTTGGTTGAGTCAGCCAATCATTCCAAATGCATCTGCTCTCAAGCCGCGAGAACCGAATTTTGAGATTTATCCGTTCAATGATGCGCAAGTATATGATGAATTTGCCCAGTCCGCCCTGGTGGGGAATGGTTTTGGCGATAATGTAATTCCACAAAGACCCCTATATGCAGTTTTCCTTATCTTTTTACATGCGTTGGCAGGACAGGACTACAGCCGCATCATATTTTTCCAAACCCTGTTTTTTGCGATCTTCCCTGTCATGTTATATCTGTTTGGCAGGGAATTTTTTGGCAGACCCATTGGAATTTCGGTCGCCCTGCTTGCAATTCTGCGTGATTACACCTCGAATTTCGTTTCCCCCTATACAGGAAATCTTACTTATTCCAAACTTTATCTTTCTGAAATTCCAACCGCTATTTTATTGATTCTATTCCTCTGGATTGGCATTCGCTGGATAAAGGCGGGATTTCCGTTGTTTTCTGCCTTTTTGCTTGGAGGGATATTAGGAAGTGCAATGTTGATTCGCACACAAGTAATTGTGGCATTGCCGGTTATTATCCTGTTTGCCTTTCTTGTCCGTCCCAGGGAGGTAAAATTATTAATAAAAAATATATTTCTTATCGTCGCAACGGTTGTGCTTGTTGTCAGTCCTTGGCTGTGGCGTAATTGGAATATGACAGGGGAACTTATGTTTGACAATCCGGCATCTCAAGTTATCAATCTTGCGCTGCGTTATAGCAGGTTAAATGGTGTTGAACCGGAAGCCCTGCCTTTTTCAGGCGAATCAAATGTAGTTTATAACGCCCGTCTCAAGCAAATTGCAACAGATGCCATTGCATCCAATCCATTTGGAGCACTGTGGGGTGTCTCAAATTCTTTCATAAATCATGGAATCAACAATATTCTTTTGCTTCCAATTAGGAACAACTTGCGTACCGTTCATGATTTGCTGAACCCCTCAAGTGCTTTTTGGGAGGAATGGGATGGTGCTCCAAATGTTATTCAATCTGTTTTGCTGGGGTTTTATATATTTCTCATAGGACTTGGCATAACTTCTGCATGGATTCGCAATCACTGGATCGGTTTATTGCCCCTGACCCTCAATCTTGCCTATAATTTGTGGACATCGCTAGCGTTGCTTTCGGGCCAGCGATTCATGCTCACGATGGATTGGTCGATCTACACTTATTATATGATTGGCTTATTTGCATTATTCGGAGGATTTCTTTTTGTGCTTGACAGCGGCCGCCCGCTGGTGGTTGATTGGGTGAAAATAAACCTGCTTAGGATTGGGGCGAAAACAGCTGTTATGGGTAAAAAAGTCCAATGGCAAAAATACTTGATGTTTGGGTTATTGTTTCTTGGGGTTGGGCTATCTCTTCCCTTAAGTGAAAAAATATTTCCAAACAGATATCCACGGCTTTCCCAAAAAGAGTTGGTTGCTGAGCTAAGTACATTCCTTCCAACGGACCGGTACGGTTTTAATTCTATGTGTTTGCAAAAAATGGCGGATTCTAATGCTGTAAACTTCATTCAAGGCAGGGCGATTTTTCCGCGGTATTATGATGCTGGTGATGGGGAAAGGTTTACCGATTCAATCGGCTATAAGGTTGTGGATGAAAGCAGGCTGGTGTTTAATTTAGTTGGCCAGGCAAGCGGGCGCTATATTTTCAATATTGACCACCAGCCAGAATTTTTTCCGCACGCTTCGGATGTTACATTGATGTTGTCAGATAAAGGGGAAATGATGTCCGTTTTCGTGAAGCATGGAAATCAGGAACGATTTTATGTTTCGGGCTCCTTTGACCTCTCCATTTGTCAATAAATTCATAAAGATCTAACGAGCTGAATGGAAAAACAATGATATTTAAATCAAATTTAAAGAAGATATTTATGGATGCCTCATGGTGGGGAGGTGTATTTGGATTAATATTTCTCTCACAAGTTCGAACTGAATTTCTTCTACTTTTAGTCCAAGAATCCAGATTAAAGGTGCTTTTTGACCCGACGCTCCTGCAAACGAATGCAATAACGATTTCGACAATAATCTCTCCGGCGCGTGGCATCCTGCTTTTGTATAGTTTGGCTGTACTTACTTCTCCAATTATTCGGAATATCCAGTTGCCTGAAAATATTGGCAAAGTGCAATTCAAAGGTCAGCATGTCCTGCAAGTGTTACTTGTATTTATTGGATTGTGTTTTATATTTTCGCCTGGTGAAATTGGCGGATTGGCAGCAGAATATTCCAATACGAGTCTGGTGATGTTCACGAAGACATCCACGGTAAGCTTCCATCAGCGTTTTCTTTTACCGGCGCTGGCAAATATTCTTTTTTTTCGCGGGAAGTTGTTCTTTCTTATTTTCACCTTTGGCTGCTCTCTGGCGTTGGTTTTTATTCTCCGTTATTGGTTTGTTGCCAACAAAATCTCAATATCCTTGTGGCAGTTTTTATCACTTGGCTCCATTAGTTTCGTATATTTTCAAATCCAAACACCAGGATATCCTGATGTTCTTGTCGGCATTTTTATTCTTCTTGCTTTCACATTTAATCTTGACACAAGAGCGAAACTGTCCTTGTTTGTGCTCTCCCTGGCGTCACATGAGGCAAGTTTATTTGTATGGTTTCCATTTGCGTTTCTTCTATTGGAACGCAAAGGAGTTACCCAATTTCTTATGATTGGAGGGGTGTACATATCTCTCTTATTTGCTGCCAATGGCGGCATTTCTTACCTGCTTGCGATACGACAAGTTGGGGAAACCTCAAACCTGTTGTGGGTCGCAGGTCATCCGGAAAGGGAATTTCTGGGAATCTTTATGGGTTTGAGGGGGCTGTGGGGGATTGTGTTTGGTGCGATTATTTATTTGTGCGCCCGAAAGAGATTTATGGAGGTAGTCCAAATACTAGCTATTTTGTCAGCAGGCGTATTGATGACATTTCTGGGTGTGGATACGTCGCGTCTATTCGGATGGACGTTTATGGCTGTTTTAATTTCATGGAAGATCCTGGAGTATGCGGAGGGAGGATGGAAAAAAATTATTAACTTCGCGCTGATTATTAATATCCTTATTCCACCTGTTAATGTTCTGTTGATTTCGAATCCATCCATATCACCCGGTCTATATCAATATATCTTTAATTTTCTTTTTGCCTAATTTTTGCCTTTATCCTATATTGCTCGAAAGTTAATTTGATCTATCATAAAATGATGACTCTTCTTGAATAACTCCATCAATTTATCTGGTGCGAAGCGATAGGCTCAAAAAGAGGATATCAGAAAGGGTTTAACCGAATTCATAAAGCCCATGAAAGCATCAAGCCAAAGATCGCAATGATCAGGCCGATGTGCAGGAATAGATTTGTTGTTGCGAGAAAATTGCCGGGGAAAATAAACTGGATAAGCAAATTGAACAAGATCAGGATCAGTCCAATTATGGGGAGTAAGCCTTTTCTGTGCGCAAGAAATTCAGATACACGGTCCAGGAATTTTGACATTATTCTTCCTCTATCAGATCTTCTTCACCAGCCGTTCGTTCGCTTGTATCATTTGGTTTAACTTGCCAGGCGGCAAATTGAGCCAAAAGTCTGCCGGGTACGCGCCCCTGCATGATCATGCCACCCCGCTCGTGCTCAACAACCTCTACCTGCCCCAGCTCGTGAAATAGAGAGATCAAGGCGCCCTGCTTATATGGCAGGCGCACATGGATCGGACTGTAGGATTCGAACAACTCCTCCCGAACCAAATGCAGCAGATCCTTGATGCCTGTCCCTTCGGTCGCTGAGATCGAAACGGATTTTGGAAAGTTTTTTAGGATTTCCCTGGCTTGTTCCGGGTAAAGCAGCAGGTCGGATTTATTTAAAGCTGTGACCATTGGAATATGGTTTGCATCTATTTCTTCCAATGTATCCTGTACAGCACGAAATTGATCAAGCGCGTTGGGGTGGGAAATATCCACGATATGCAGCAGCAAATCAGCATCAGCAATTTCCTCCAGTGTGGCGTGGAAAGCGGCGATCAGCGCAGTGGGGAGCTTTTGAATGAAACCGACGGTATCAGTGAATAAAGCCAGGTCGTCGCCGGGTAATTGCACCCTGCGGGTGGTGGGGTCCAGCGTGGCGAATAATTGGTCCGCAACATAAACCTCCGACTTGGAAATTTGATTAAGTAAAGTCGATTTTCCGGCATTCGTATAACCGACAAGCGCAACAGTGGGAATGCGCGAGCGTTTCCTTTGTGCGCGGTATCTAGTGCGGTGTGCTTCCACCTTTTCCAGTTCACGCTTGATATGTGTGATGCGTTTGCGAATGGCGCGTTTGTCTACTTCCAATTGGGTTTCGCCGGGACCTCGCAAACCTACACCGCCAGTCGATCCAGCTCTCCCGCCTCCGCCGCCTGCCTGCCTCTCCAAATGAGTCCAGGCGCGGGTCAGGCGTGGCAGGTTATATTCGTATTGCGCTAACTCCACTTGCAGCATGCCTTCACTTGTGTGCGCGTGTTGGGCAAAGATATCCAAAATAAGAGCGGTGCGGTCAATCAGGCGGAGCGTGTTGCCAAGTGCTTTTTGCAATTCACGCTGGTGGCGGGGAGAAAGTTCATCATCGAAGATAACCACATCAGCGAGGGTTTCTTCAGCAAGGGCTATTAATTCCTCCACTTTGCCGGGACCGATGTAGGTAACAACATGCGGGCGGTCCAGTTTTTGGGTTAGCTCGCCGACCACGTCAACGCCCGCAGTATCGGCAAGCAGGGCTAATTCTGCGAGCGAATCTTCAAGCGATAGATGTTGTTGGTTGCCGCGAATCTCGACGCCGACGAGAAAGGCGCGCTCACGCGGAGGATTTGTTGGGTGGGGGATTTTTTTTACCACTGGATTCCATTTCTAATAGTGTCTTATTCTTCTTTAGTTTACGCCTTGTTTAAGGTTTTGGCTATATTTTAGGATACATAATTGTACCTAAAATATGTGAATTTCATTTGAACGGTGTTTCAGCTTGTTTTAGTGCTGATCCATAACAATCCAATTTAATAACGTATCGCCAACAACTTGCAGGGATTCGGCGGAGACTTTGTCAGGAGTGTCCTGGAGTGTGTGCCAGTAAGGATAGTCAAAGTCGATGATGTCAACAGCGGGTATGCCTGCCTCAAGGAAGGGGGTATGATCGTCCAGCATGCTGAATTTTTCCTTGTTTATAAATTTGTCGCTGTACCCGAGCTTTTCGGCGGTTGACCAAATTTCGGTTCGGAGAACGGTATTGGAGTTTTTCTCAAGGTATATGTTCAAATCAGCATCCCCGATCATGTCCACAATAACCACGGCACGGGGTTGGATGGAAAATTCCTCGACGAAGGCGCGCGAGCCCAGGATCCAATCCCAGCCTTCTATGTTGCCATTGTCCTCAGCATCAAAGAAGACCAGCCAGACAGATTGGGTATCTTTTGGCAGGGAACGGGCAAGTTCAAGCAAAATCGCCACACCGGATGCACCGTCGTTTGCCCCGGGAACAGGTTCTGATTGTCTGCCCGGCGCGGGGTCTTGGTCGGCATACATGCGTGTGTCGTAATGTGCACCGAGAATGATTTGCGGGGGATCGGCATTCCTCTTTGCGATGATATTGTAAATGGGATGTCCCATTCTTTCAGTTTGCTGGATATCAACGATCCATCCTGCGGTCTCCAACTCAGAGCTAATCCACTTGCGGGTCCGGGCGTGTGCCTCAGTCCCTACAATCCGCGGGCCAAAAGATATTTGGGTTAGGACGTCAGCGTATGCGCGGGAGCTGTCAAAGACTGGTGAACTAGGAATTGGGGCTTGATTGTAGACAAAGGAGATAATATACAAGCTGAGGATGAGAATCAGCAAAACCCCAATAATCGTTAAATAGATGGCTGCTGCTCGTTTAGTCATTTTCTAGGTTCCCTTTTGAAAGAGTGGTCGTCCTCATACCAGACATATAATCCTTTAAAGCATTTGCGGCTCGATCTGCGTAGAGCTGTCCGCGTTCACGTTTACCGGGTCTTTTTTCAATGGTTAGGGCGGGAAGAATTCCAAAATTAGCTTTCATTGGCTGAAAATCCTTTAGATCAGCGTGGGTTATGTAATTGCAGAGCGCTCCGAGCATGGTTTCATTGGGCATGGTGAGCAGTTCGTTTTGGCCAAGAAGACGCGCAGCATTTATACCAGCCAATAGGCCTGTGGCGATGTTGCCCATGTAGCCTTCAACCCCGATGATCTGCCCTGCAAAGAAAAGGTCTTCCCGGGTGATGTGCTGCAGGGTGGGCCGGAGCAATTTCGGCGAGGCGATAAAAGTGTTCCGATGCATCTGCCCAAATCGCTCGAACTCGGCATCCTCCAATCCCGGTATTAAGCGGAGGACGCGTTTTTGTTCGGAAAATTTTAAATTGGTTTGAAATCCTACCAGGTTGTAAAGACTGCCCGCCAGATTGTCCTGGCGAAGCTGGACGACCGCGTACGGGCGCTTTTCTGTGCGCGGGTCGCGAAGCCCGACAGGGCGCATCGGGCCATAGGCAAGGGAATCCACGCCGCGTCCGGCAATAACCTCAACCGGCAGACACCCTTCAAAGAATTGACCCGCTTTTATTCCATTGCGGATTGCATCCTCGAATGAGCGCAATTCAATTCGCTCTGCACTTTTCAACGCGTCAACGAAGGCGTAGTATTCATCTTTTGTGAATGGACAGTTGATGTAATCGCCTTCATCCTGTTCGCTTCTGTTGTACCGCGAGGCACGGAATGCAATTTCCATGTTGATGGAATCTGCATGAACGATCGGTGCTATGGCGTCGAAGAAGAAAAGATGTTCTTCGCCGCTCAGCTCGGCAATGGCGTGCGAAAGTTTTTCCGAGGTGAGAGGTCCGCTGGCTATGATAACGGGGGTTTGAGGAATTTCCTTCATCTCTTCCCGGATTATTTCGATATTTGGGTGTGCCTCGAGCTTTTCCGTGACCATCCGCGCGAAATATTCCCGATCCACGGCCAACGCCGCTCCCGCCGGCAGGGCAGTGGCTTCTGCGCATTCCAATAACAATGAATTCAAAAAACGCAGCTCATTTTTCAGGACACCAGATGCGCGATCAGTTAGATTTGAGCCCAGTGAATTGGAACAAACCAGTTCTGCAAGGTCACCGGAAAGGTGTGCGCCTGTTGGTGTGGTTGGTCGCATTTCATACAATCGAACATTCATGCCTTGCCGGGCAGCCTGCCAGGCGGCTTCACTGCCGGCAAGCCCACCGCCTATGATGGTGATATCAGTCATTTATGTATTTTACCATTCGGAGGT
>CAYLOW010000111.1:0-12063 GCA_964385315.1 uncultured Anaerolinea sp. | reverse complement strand
AAAGCAGCGGATGTCCTTCCAGCATGGCAAAGGTCGTTTGGTCGATATCTGCCAGCGCGAGCTGTATTCCATTACGAATTGCCTGCAATGCGATCGAGCGCAATAGGCTGGACTTTCCCGAACCAGTCATGCCCACGATCAGCAGATGTCCAAGTTTGTTCCATGATATGTTGATCAGCTGTCCATCAAAACGCAGACCCAGGGAAACCATGCCATTGGGAATGTCCCGCGGCAGTTCAATGCTGCGTGGCAGTTTGGGCAAAGCAGAGAGCAGGATGACATAACGAATACCGGTTGAGTTCGATAAATACACCGGGCGTCCGCCTAGGTCTGTCTTGAGTTGATGGATCAGGTCATCCTGTATATATTGGCTATGATCACCAATGCGTACCGTATCCAGGACTGCAATCAGGATCGTCATTCCTAAGTCCTGAAAGAGAAACAGGTTGGTGAAGAGCGGTTTCAAATTGCGGCGTTCGAAGAAAGCAGGCAGTCTTTTGGCGATCTGTTCAGCTTCAAGAAAATATCTGCGGTTGATCTGGGGTTGCTCCATCATGAACCTTCCTCCTCGGAAATAATTTCTGCATCAATTGAGTCTTGAACGATGTTCCCGATCACATCCTTGAAGAGCGGGCGGGCTGAGTTTGCGTCTATGGTTTCGATCTTCGGCATGCTTCCATCTCCTGTGATCCAGTCATCCTTGAGTTGTTTGCTGAGCACTTTTCTTTGGGGAATACCAGGTAGACCTCGTGTGGCAAGGTCCAGCATCTGATCCTGGGTTGTGGTCTGGGTATGGTCTTCGGTTGAGAACAGAGGCAGGCGTTTGAGATCTTCGCGCTGCAATCCCGCCGTGGAGGTTGGGTTGCGATCCGCGTCATACGCCACGCCATCCACGACGTCCAGCAGCAATGGAGCGTCTCCGCGCGGGTCACGTTGAATGACCCGCACACGACTCCAGCGCTTGAAAAAGACTGCGAGTGTGACGAATGTGGTCACGAGCATTGCCCAGGGCACAACAGCCCGCACCTGGTTCATCATCGATTCACGCTCGAGCGCCAATTCCTGGGTCCGCGCAATGCTGTATTGTTCCGTGGCAAAAGCCTGTACCGCTGCGATGTCCGCAGTGGCGGTGATGTCAATTGCGCGTTGAGTCCAGAGGATCTGCTGTGCCACAGCCGAGGCTGTGCCCAATGCAACGGTGGTGGATTGAATGGAATCCGCCGTGGTGGTCGCATTCCACGCGCGTTCTGTGGATTGCATGCTTGCTGACTGTTCGGTAGATCGAAGATCGACGACCTGTTGGGTTGCGGTCTGATTCCGTATCTCGACTGTTGCGGTGAGTTGATTTGAAAAATAATCGGCAGTGGCGATCGCTGCGATCGCCGTTCCCTGGCTTGAGTTTGCATCCACATACGCTTGAATTGGATCAGGCGTGCGCGTGGGGTACACGACCTGCGCAGGAGCTGCACAGGCAGTGACAAAAACCAGCAGGAACAAGGAAGCGACCCTGAAATACATGACTTAGAGTTTGAGATCACGTGCGAGGTATAGCTGTCCGCTAGCGCTAATGAGCAAGGCAATGAGCCGGAGCCAGTACTTCTCAATGTTGATCTGTCCATTTGTCATCATGACAAAGACATACAATCCTGAAGGAAACAGAACCAAGCGGGTTGTGATAAGGAAGTTAAGTATGATGGGATTATTTTTCATACACTCCCCCGAATTCTTGTGGGATACCTGAGTTCCATATCCGGATCACGCCAAGTGAAGTGTGTAAGAAGAAATACTCACGTAACCAGCGGTTTAGCACGCGATGTAGGTTTTCGTTAAGTGCTTTGAATCCAAAGTGTTGGAAGAGAGTGATATCAGAGATGGATTCCCCCAGTCTGATAAAACATAATGCAATAATTAATTTACGATAACGGTTTGCAGGTACATGGTTTCTAAAATGCGGCTTATAGACCAGCCTGAGTCCTTTCATCTATAAAGGAGCATCGATGCCTTTGACGGCATCGATGCTCTTTTTACCAACCATCCCCGCAACGCTGCGTTTTTGAGGAGATTTTGGGGTTGAAATCCGGCCCGGTCTCCAGCTCATTTATAGATGCGCGGCGTGGCGGTTCACTCTTTAGACACGGTGAGGGTCACGCGGTATTCAGAGTCCTTGATCTTTTGCACCCGATTAACAGGATAGGGCAGAACCCCCACCAGGCGAATCAAATATCCATCATAGACAACGCGGTCTTCAATTCCTTCAAATTTCATGCCGGGTGCGAGTCCATTGCTATCGGTAAAAGCCTGCAGGTTAAGGTTGGCAGCATCTGCGCCGCCCTTTTGAGCCGAGAGTGAAATGGATACGGGTCCGCTGGCGGCGCACTCAATTTCACTCGGGCAGCGATCATCGCCAGCCACGCCGATCAGGCGCAGCGAAAAACCCGCGTCGGTTATCAGCGCTGTCTGATCAGGCGCGAGCGTAAATTCAGTCCCCGCGGCCGCATTTATTGGCGGCATGGGGGTTGCCGGCTGACATGCCGCCAGAAAAAACAGCACGGCGATGAAAATGACGGGCGGCTTCACTTCATCCATTCCTTCAAGATCGCGCGCACGGAGCGGCTCATTTCCACTGAAAAATCGGCGTTGAATTTTCGCGCGTACATGGCCTGCCCAAAATTGGCAATGCCGTCCTTGGGGGTCATCTGGCTTTCATGCGCGCGGAACATTTCGTCGAATTCCCTGCCTTCCAGCCGGCGGTATTGATTCTCAAAAACGATAAATTTCTGGTCAAAGCGTGTCGTAAGGGTTCGATCTTTTTGCTGCTGGGTGGGGTAGCCAAAAACAACCATGCAGATCGGGAAGACATACTGCGGCAGGTTGAACAGTTCCTTATGCGTTTCGTACTGCTCCATAATATCGCCGATGTAGCACGAACCGAGTCCATAGGATTCGGCGGCGATGACTGCATTCTGCGCGGCGATCAGCGCATCGGAACATGCCAGGAACAGATCGCCCTCTTCGGGTTTGCGCATGGTGACCTGCTTTTCCCTGCAATACCCCTCCACGCCCGAAGCGATGAAATAATCGAACCAGCGCTGATAATCGGCCAGAAACAACCAGACCATCGGCGCCCGCGCGATAAAAGGCTGGTCGTCACAAGTGACCGCCAGCTTGTCCTTTATCTTTTGGTCGGTGACATCCACGATCGAATACAACATCATATTCCCTGCGGTGGGTGCGCGCAGGGTGGCGCTTAATAGTTCCGCCTTCACCTGCGGATCGATCTCCTTCTGCTCGTAGGCGCGCATTGATTTACGCTTCATCAATACATCAATTACTGAATTCATGGGTGCCTCCTGTTTATTGAATCATCCCTATTCTGATTTTTCGCCGAGATCCACCTTACGGGTAATGTAATTATCGTAATCGGGGACCAGGCGGTCGTACTCGCCATCCATCAGCGGAGAAGAGATCATAAAATCCGCCGAGGCGCGGTTGCAGGCGATGGGAATATTCCACACGACCGCCATGCGCAGGAGCGCCTTGACATCGGGGTCATGGGGCTGGGGTTCCAGCGGGTCCCAGAAGAAGATCAGGAAGTCGATCTTGTTGTCGACGATCTTGGCGCCGATCTGCTGGTCGCCCCCGAGCGGGCCGCTTTTGAGCCTGATGATCTTGAATCCCAGCTCGTGCTCCAGGATCTTCCCTGTGGTGCCGGTTGCGAAGACCTGATGGTGAGCCAGCAGATCCCTGTTGAACTTTGCCCACTCCACCAGGTCCCGTTTTTTATTATCGTGCGCGACAAGGGCGATCTTCTTGTCATGTTCCATGGGTATTTTTTTATGAGCCATGTGGTTTGCTCCTTTTTTATGACACAAATTCAAATTTGATTATAGCATCCCGAACCTGTCCACACCAAAGACCCCATGCCTTACGACATTCATTTGCCGAACATCGAATGCGATCAGGAGCAGATATACAAAAGGGACAAGCATTACCCGAATACCAAGGGCTAAAACTGCAATGATTTATCCTCACATAGCCGGCAGCAGCGCACGAGTGAGATTCCCCCCGGGGGTCTGGATATTTGTTTTTCCAGCGGGGCTCCTATAACGAGTTGGGCAGGGAGGTACAAAAGACTTGAAGAAATCAAATTTTTTCAAAGCCTGTTATCTTGCGTGGAAGTGATGGGGTAAAATCGGCGGGCTGTCAAGGCAGTTCAAAATCATCCAAGGAGTAATTCATGTTCTTTGCAGACAAACCCTACATCTCTGACTTTTTCAAGCAGACGGTCAGGGATAACCATATTCCAGTGGTGGGCACCGAGATCGCGGAAAAGCTGGGGTTGTTCAGCGGCACAAATATCATCAGCGAGAAAGCGGCGGTTGAAATGGCGCGCGCCTCGGGCAGCCCAATAATTTACACCACATCTGAAAATGCCATTGGCTGGATTTCAAAATATTTGACATTCTGCGACCTGCCTGAAAAAATAGCCTTATTCAAAGATAAAGTGAAATTCAGGCAACTAACCCAATCCATGTTTCCAGATTTTTATTTTAAAGAAGTCCGCGTGCAGGATTTGAAACAGGTTGAGATCAAAGATATCCCCCTGCCATTCATCATCAAGCCGGCGGTGGGATTTTTCAGCATGGGTGTACGCAAAGTGACCAGCCGCGCAAACTGGCTCAGCACCGTTGATTCGATCCTCACTGAAATGGATAAAAATAAGAACGCATATCCCGAAGCGGTCTTGAACACCGGTTCATTCATCATCGAACAATGTATCAACGGAGACGAATACGCCTTCGACGCCTATTTCAACGCGAGCGGCGAGCCTGTGGTGCTGAGCATTCTCAAACACACGTTCGCATCCGAAACCGATGTCAGCGACAGGGTCTATACCACGTCAAAGGAAATCATCGAAGAAAATCTGGCAGACTTCACCGATTTCGCAGGCAGGATCGGCAAACTGGCTCAACTGAAAAACTTCCCGGTCCACATTGAAGTCAGGCGAGAAAACAGCATTTTGATGCCCATCGAAGTCAATCCCATGCGTTTTGGGGGCTGGTGTACTACCGCGGACATTTCTCACCTGGCGTATGGTTTCAACCCATACCTGTGTTATTTTTTGCAGGAAAAGCCAAATTGGGATGAGGCGCTAAAAAGAAAAGAAGGCAAACTTTACAGCCTCGTTGTATTGGATAATTCAACAGGCGTTCACGTAAACGACATCACCGCCTTCGATTTTGAGAAGTTGCTTGCCAATTTCGAAAAGCCCCTGGAACTGCGAAAAATGGATCACAAGGAACATTCGGTCTTCGGCTTTTTATTCACAGAAACCAGCACGGATAATTTTATTGAGTTGAAGAGAATTCTGGACTCGAATTTAAGCGAATTTATTATCACCTCTGGAGTACATCAGGCTGCGAATGGCTCACTCGGACAGAAAGCACTGGGCAGGTAACGCGATTCCCTCCCGGGAAGAATATCCCCGGGGAGCATGACCATTAGGCAATTCCTTTTGATAAAATAAATGAAAGACTTTTGTGTTTAGGAAAAGATTGCAAGGTTTGATTCGCCCATACTGTTTTGAACTGCCCTTTACCGCGGGGGGTTGTGTGATCTTAGGCGAATGATCGCCTGCCGCTGTTCCAGCCCGTGGATGGAAGATTGACCGTGACCTTTTAAGACTTTACCTTTCCAAACAAAACAATAAAAGGAGACCATCATGAACAAAGATACGTTACGTCAACTTGCCAATGCGTTTTCAGTGATTCTGGCGCTAACCGTCAACATCCTTGCCAGCACCCTGCCGCTTAACGGGCAGAACACAGGTGAGATCTCTGACCGCTTTCAGGTGTACTTTGTCCCCGCGGGTTATGTTTTTGCGATCTGGGGCATGATCTACATCGGCTGGATCGCCTTTGCCATTTATCAATTTCGATCCGCACAAAAGGAATCTCCGCGGCTGCGCAGTCTCGGATATTTATTTGGCTTGAGCGGCATATTCAATGCGGCATGGCTTGTTTGCTGGCATTACAACATGTTTGGTTTGAGCGTGCTTGTCATGCTCACCTTGCTTGGGCTGCTGACCGCCGGTTATCTAAAATTAAACGTGGGACGCACGCCCGTTGGCAGCGCCGAAAAATGGAGTGTGGATGTCCCGTTCAGCGTCTACCTCGGCTGGATCAGCGTCGCCACAATTGCCAACGTCACCAGTTATCTTTACTTCATCAACTGGACCGGGTTCGGACTCGCACCGCAAGCCTGGGCGGTCATCATGCTGATCGTTGCATGTCTGCCTGGATTGTTGATCACGCTCACACGCAGGGACAGCGGATACGTCTTCGTTCTGGCCTGGTCCTTCGCGGGAATCGCGCTGAAGCAGGCGGATACGGCGTTAGTGGCAAACAGCGCCTGGGCGGCTGCAGTGTTTGCCCTTGGGCTGGCGGCTTACAGTATGATCCAAAGGCGCCGCCTGATGGCTTAACCGAACAACGGGCTTGAGCAATTAGAATCAAAAGGAGATGTACCTGATGCGGGGCAAAGTCCACGCCCGCCCCAGCGCCACAACGCGCGGAGCGAGTCCGCGATCCCAGCCGGGAAGTGCTCCCTCGGGTAGGATGACCGTTGGGCAACTCCTTTTGATAAAATAAATGCGGGAAATGTCTTTTATGTTTGGGAAAAGATTGCTCGGTTTGTTTCGCCTGTTCCGTTTTGAACTGCCCTTTACCGCGGGGGGTTGTGTGATCCTGGGCGAATTATTGGCCTTGGGAAAAATTCCGCCCACAAGGGAAATGGTTTTGGGCTTCCTCAGCGTTTTTTTCATCTCGGCAGCCGCGCTGATCCTTAACGATTATTTTGACATTGAAAGTGACAAGATAAACGCCCCGGAAAGACCCCTTCCAGCGGGACTGGTCAGCAAGCAGGATGTTATATTGCTTTCCTGCCTGGTAACGGCGCTTGGTTTTTTCTCCGGCTATGGTATTGGTTTCACGGCTTTATTGGTTGTCATTCTGGTCTGGGCGGTGGGATTTCTTTACAATTGGCGTTTCAAAAAAGCGGGGCTTTTCGGAAACCTGATGGTCAGTTTTTCAGTGGGGATGACTTTTATTTTTGGCGGGATTGCGGTTGGGCAGCCATTTGAAAAAGCGGTTTGGTCTTTCGGCATGATGGTATTTCTTATAAATTTGGGCGAAGAAATTGCCGCTGACGCCATGGATGTCGCGGGAGACAAGCAGGCGGGTTCCCGTTCCCTGCCCGTGCTGCTGGGTCATGAAAACGCGTTAAGGATCAGCGCCGCGATATTCCTGCTGGTGACTGTTGTCAGCTGCCTGCCCTTTTTGTTTGGCTGGGTGGACTGGGTCTACGCGTTTCCCATTCTGCTGATGGATATGGTCATTCTGTATTCCACGATAAAATTGCTGGATACCAGAACAGCCGATCGCAGAATTTACATTCGCCGGATCTACCTGAGCGGATTGGCCGCGATACTCATTTTTATAATTCTCAGGATGGTCAGGTGACGTGTGAATCGCAAACCGTCCGCCAAACCTTAACTGTAAAGGAAGATAAAAAATGAACTCAACAAAATTGATCCGCCTGCTCTGTCTTTCAGGGGTGGCTGCAGCTGTATTCTATTTTCTTCACATCTATTTCGGTATCCAAAATTATCCCAATTACAATGGGTTGAGCCAGGCAGTCAGCGATCTGACCGCAGTAGACGCACCTTCCTTTGCCATTGCTTCAAGGTTTTCATCCCTCTATTCCCTGTTTTCTGTGCTAGGCTGCACCTTCCTTTGCCTGATCGTCTCGGGCCAGGTCAACAAGACCTTTAGACTTGGGGTCTATCTTTATACCATTATGAATTGGGTATCAAGTGTCGGGTACACCCTGTTCCCGCTTAGCGGCAAAGGATTTCAGGGTACTTTTCAGGACATCATGCATTTATATGTAATAACAATCCCCGTCGTGCTGCTCTCCATTGTTTCCCTGATCCTACTGTTCATCGGCGGGCGGCGAAACAGGGAAACAAAGGTCATTGCAATTCTGGGGCTCATTTCGCTGCTGTTTATGTTTTTTGGTTCACTTGGCACCGGCATCGCTCCAAAGGAGTACTTTGGCGTGTTCGAGCGCTTTAGCGTTTTTAGTGTTGTGATCTATACAGCACTCCTGGGGTTGTTTGGATTTACCTATAAAAATCCCCGGGAACTGCCTGCGTAAAATCATTCTTTTTCAAGCGGCCGACAACGCCCCCTGTGCAATTCAGAATCCACACCCGCCCACAGGGCAAGTCTGCGATCCCACTCGGGAAGTGCTCCCTTCGGGACAATGACCGCCATACAGAAAGTTGGGTGTACAGACCTTATTCCTGCTATGCTATACTTTAAGAAAAAGCGAAGGAGAAGGATATGCCAGTTATCGCCCGATTTTACGGCATCTTAATCAAGATGTATTTCAGTCAAAGCGAACATGGTGTTCCCCATTTTCATGCTGTTTATGGTGAATTCAATGGAGTTTTTGCAATTGAAACACTTGAAATGATGGAAGGGGATTTACCGTCACGGTCGCAGAAATTGGTTCAAGAATGGGGAATTCAGTATAAAGAAGAATTATTGAAAATGTGGCGGAATAATGAATTTAAGCAACTGCCTGGATTGGAGTAGAAATATGAACGTCCCCAAAATATTATCGGTTAAAGCATTAGAGAATAAAAAATTATTGGTCAAATTCGCCAATGGCGTTGAAAAAATTTATGATTGTACTCAATTGCTTGATCTCGAAATGTTTCAGGTTTTAAAAAATGATGCGTTTTTTAAGGTTGTAAAGGTTGATTCAGGCGGTTTTGGTATTTCATGGAATGACGACGCTGATTTAAGCGAGTACGAACTCTGGACAAATAGCGTTGAAGTTGTCGCGGCCTAATTAACCCGCAGCTAAAAAAAAGCCAACAAAGGCAAGATTGGGCGCAGGGGATTCATCGCCGCACTTTGGTGTCTGTTCCCAAAGAAAGTCCACGCCCGCCCCAGCGTGCAGGGCAAGTCCGCGATCCCACTTGGGAAGAACACTCTTAGGAATAATGACCGTAGGGCGGCCAGCTATTTTCGTGGTAATGTATTGATACTGGAGAAATGAAGTGACAAAGACTATGCAGGGCGTGCTTTTTGCTTTGATCATGATAACGGTGGTCGTCAGCATGGATGTACTGTTCTTTAGGAATCGATTCTGGGAGCGGCTGATGGCGAATATCGGCCTTGTTTTGGTTTTTGCAGCCTTCTATTTAAGATTCTTAAAGAAATAGTGAATTAGCCCTCGGGGGTTTAATCAACCGTATATCTATTTTCGGCAAAGTTTTTGTTTTGCTTCATCTAGTCGTAAGATTTAGCGCCGAGCATTTCACTCAGAAAAACTATCCCAGAAAATTGAGGAACCAAATCATGAGAAAAATCATTGTGCTTGAACATATCTCCCTGGATGGTGTCATCCAAGGCCCGGGCGGGCCGGAGGAAGATACCAGCGGCGGCTTCACATTCGGCGGGTGGATCGCAGCCTATTCCGACCCGATCCTTGGAACAGCCCTGAGAAAGCAGATGAACCTGCCGTTCGACCTATTGCTGGGGCGCAAAACCTTTGATATCTGGGCGCCGTACTGGCCGCACCACGCGGACGCCTGGCCCGGCGTCAACGCGGCGACCAAGTATGTCGCCTCGAATACCATCACCTCCGGTGATTGGCAGCCGTCCGTGTTTTTGAATGGAGATATCCCAGAGAAAGTCGCCAAAATCAAGCAGGGGCCGGGGCCGGATCTGCACGTTTGGGGAAGCGGGAATCTGCTTCAGACGCTGATCAGGCATGACCTGGTGGATGTGTTCTGGTTGATGATCTACCCGATCACGCTGGGCACTGGAAAGCGCCTGTTTGCCGACGGCACGATGCCGAGAGCCTTCAAGGTGACGGAAAGCATGGTCAGCTCGAATGGCGTCATGGTCATGAATTACGAGCGCGCAGGCACGATCCCAACCGGAAGTTGATGAATATCCGCGGTGTTCTTAACAGCAAGGAGAATATTACAAAATTCTCTTCCGCACATCTTATACATTGATGTCGTTGCGATACCTATCCCGATGATCTTTCGGGAGCTGCCGTTCCTGTACTTTGGCGGCGAAGCAATCTCCTTTTGGACAGAAATATTTCTTAAAACAGGAGATTGCTTCGCCCCGATAAAAGCATTCGGGATGGTATCGGGAAGAACAAAAACCCTCCTCGCACACCTGTCCCGGCGCCTTTACGGGAACGACATTTATACGGTTGAGAAATACATAACAAAAAACCAGTCTATAAAACTGGCATTTGGGGACGCTTCGAGCCGCTCCCGGTCTGCTCCCAAATAGAAGCCACGTCCGCCCACACGCGGGGTACGCAAGCCGTTGAGCCGATGCTATCTGGTATACTTTTCCAAAGTTATATCACTTCATTTGTTACGTTGTATTGTTTTTGGAGAATACTGTGTTTGAACATATTTTGGCAGAAATCCGTGACAAGATTCGGCTTCGGCAATACATAATAACTGTTCACGCCGAAGAAGAAATGAATGATGATGAGTTAAGTATTTTTGACCTTGAAAGGTGCATCCTCACAGGCAAAATTATTGAACGCCAAAAAGACAAAGAAACCGGTGTATGGAAATATTTGGTTGAAGGTCAATCTGTTACCACCGGTAATATCATGGTTGTTGTCAAAATAAGCCCTACTGGAAAATTGGTTTTTATAACGACCTATCGTTTATAACATGCAAAGGTGAAAATTATGATTTGCGATATTTGCGGCAAAGAAGGCGCTCGTATTCGTCAAGTTACTCGTAACTATGGCAAAGGTGAAAATTTACTGATTATAGAAAATATCCCAATGGTGACTTGTTCTCATTGCGGCGAAAGTTACTTTACAGCGGATACATTATATGAAATTGAGCGAATTAAACTTCATCGTCAAAGTTTTTCGGAAAAGCGGGAAGTAGCTATCGCAGAATTTGTGTAATTTCGAAAAATCGGCGGGCTGCTGATGAGTGCAGGTGTCAAAAGATAAGCGCACTACCCCCTCCACCCGCTGTCGCGGGCACCTGCCACTCGCTCACCCGCACTGCCTCGCACTCGCGATGACCTTTCGGGAATGCGGGGCATGTGGCACTTCGGGGACGATGTACGATAGTTAAAGTGTATTTGGGAGATCAAGTTGGGGGATCGTATTTGTCCACAGGATTCTGCGCAAGAGGAGAATAAGCGCGATGTGCAATGAGTTTTCTGCTCCCAAACAGAAGCCATGCTCAAACACAGGGTACACCCGCCGTTGGAGCCCTTCCTTGCAAAGCAAAGTGTCAAAAACTGTCTGTTATTGGTTTAAATTAAATTTGTGCAATCCGCTTTTAGTAAATTTTGGAGTAAAAAGCCATGACACTTGACGAGAAGATCCACCGGGACGCACAAAAACTTCCCTACTCATTACAGGAAGAATTGTTCGACTTTGTTCAATTTTTACTTATGAAGGCTGAACAACAAGAAAAACAGGAATGGGCTTCCTTATCGTTAACATCAACAAAGCGGGATATGGAAGATGATCCCGCTTTGTACACCATTTCAGATATTCGGGTGAGTTTTACATAAAAAAATCGGGAACCGAAGGTATTTACTTCGCCCCTTCCGCCGTGTACTGACCCTGCTTTAGCATGGTCTTTCCATCTTCATCAAATATCTTATAGGTCAATTGGATCGGGAATAACCTGCCCAGCATCGCCTGGGCGGGGCAGTATTTGTCCGCCGAAAGCGCGATGGCGCGAAGCAGGGAGGACTCGTCCACTTCTTTGCCGGTGACCAGGTACTCGATCACCGCGCCGGTAAAGACCTTCGGGTGTTCATCTGCGCGCTGTAAGTGGATCTGCACCTGAAAATCAGCAACGGGCTGCTTCTTCTTCTGCAGGATGGAGATGACATCCATGGCGGTACAGCCTGCCAGGCCGAGCGCGATGAATTCCATCGGGCGCGCGCCATTCCCTTCACCGCCCGCCGCATCGGAATC
>CAYLOW010000110.1:0-12111 GCA_964385315.1 uncultured Anaerolinea sp. | reverse complement strand
CAGATTTTTGCATAGCCAATACATTATCGTCCATATTTCACCTATTTATTTTATTTCGGAAGCAAATACCAGTCGAGAAACCTCTCCATGCGTTCGTAAACATCATAAAGGTTTTCCCGCCTCAAGAACCCATGCGGTTCATCATCGTATGTTTTATACTCGAATATCTTACCTTCCCTGCGCAATGCTTCAGCCCATTCTTCGCTGGCTTCTGGGGGAACAACAGTATCAAGCAGGCCATGTAAAATCAATACAGGTTTTTGGATATTCCTGGCCTCAGTGATCGGGGAACCTTTCATGTAGGCTTCAAGATTATCGGTTGGATGTCCCAGGAAGATTTCTGTGTAAAGCCGGAGGCGTTTTTCACATTGCGCCCACGAGCTAATGAGATTGGAATCTCCATATTTTGCCACTCCACATGAATATAAATATTCCGGGTCGCGCGAAAGGGCAGCGATGGTCATATAACCGCCATAACTACCACCCGCAATTCCGATTCGGTTTGGCTTTACTTCTTTCATGTTTCGTAAATATTTTGCGGCATAAAGACAATCCTGTGTATCGCCAACACCCCAATCATTGTAATTGGCCCGCTCGAATTCCAAACCATACCCAGTTGATCCCCGATAATTAGGTGCAAGATAGGTATACCCCTTTGCAGTAAAGTATTGGGCCAATTCATCCCAGATAAATCCATACTGGTCTTTGGGGCCGCCGTGCGGATATACGATTGCTGCGCCGTTTGACCTGGCAGGGCGGTATAAAAAGGCGGAGATTTCCAATCCGTCATAGCTTTTATATGAAATAATTTCGGGCATGACCATATTGTTATTTTGTAGGGCAGGCGGGTTGGAAAACGTGAGCTGAGTCACCCTGTTCCCTGGAATTTCCATCCGATAGATATCCGGCGGGGTAGTGGGGCCCTCGAACTCAAACGTGATGTATGATTCGTCTTTCGCCCAATTGGGATTGGAATGAATACCTGTTTTAGAGTGCAAATCGAAAATGCTGCCGGATTCAATTTCCATCAGCATCAATTCAAAAGAACCGCCCTTGTTGACCACAAGCAGCATTTGTTTGCCCGATGGGGCCCACTCGTATTGAAAAATATCATGACCCTGATTGGTGATTTGATTCAAATTTTCCCCGTCAGGCCGGATGAGATACAACTCATCCCGTCCACTCTCCTGTGAAATGAATGAAATCCAGCTGCCGTTGGGAGACCATTTGGCTGATAAGGCACGAGTCGCTGGCTTACCGTATAAAGTAACAAGCTTGCCAGTGGAAATTTCCAACAGGACAATATCGAGCCTGTTTAGGTCGTCGAATCGGCGTAGATTAAAGAGGATAAATTTTCCATCAGGGGAGGGGCGTGCATCCCAATGGTCCCCAATTGTATCGGTCGTAAGTGCGCGCGGCCAGGAACCGTCTTTGTCGGTTAGCAGAAGCTGGTCGGTGTCGTTTCTTTCCACGCTAACGATCAAACCAATTGAATCCGGCATCCAGCGCGGTCCACCTGCGGCGGCGGCAAAATCCGTAATTTTCCTGGGCAATCCGCCTGTGGCGGGCACGATGTGAACGTGTCCATTAATTCCGAAAGTTAACCAATTCCCATCCGGCGACCACTCCGGGATCTCGTCATCCCAATAGGGCACCAGAGGCCGTTCGGTGGTGAGGCGTGAAAGCCAGCCGCCACTTGCGGGCATGGTAAACACATCAGCTAACGATTCGCCGTCTTTGATGCATGCGATCTGCCCCTGAGACGAAATCGCATGTGACCGAATTCGCTCGAGGGAGGTAATTAAGGAGAGACTCCAACCCGCAGGAGGTTTGACATCAGGGCGTTTGACAGAAGGCCAGCCATTTCGTTCATATTTTTCTGTAAGTTTTATGGGATTTTCCATTACTTTCCTTAAAAGATTTAACAATCTATTGACTCAGGAACCGGAAACATGATATTCTTTCTTAGATATTATATCTAATTTTGCGGGAGAAAATCAATCCTTGCTGAGTGATACAGAGTCTCACAAACAACTGCGGAATGTTGTTGCCGAGCAAATGCGGGCTGCCATATTCAATGGGCATTATAAACCCGGTGAATGGCTGCGCCAGGAACGTCTCGCCCATGACTTCGGTGTTAGTCAGATGCCTGTGCGAGAGGCGCTTAAGGAACTTGCAGCAGAGGGATTAATTGAACATGTACCCTACCGGGGGGCGCGGGTGATCATCTTTTCAATCAATGATATCCTTGACCTGTATTCACACCGGGCTTTTCTGGAAAGTCGCGCGGCTTCAATTGCAGCAAATAGCATATCCCTGGACGACATAGCCATTCTTGAATCCCTACAGCTGGAAATGAAAGAAAATAATGCCCCGGAAGCCGTTTTGATATATCGTGAACTCAACAGAAAATTTCACCGGTATATTTATCAAGCCAGTCAACATGAGTATCTTACCCGCACACTGAACCAAATGTGGGCGACATTCCCCACAATGCTTATCGCTAATTTTGCTGCTACCGCAGTTCAGCCCCTGCCAGAGCGTGATTCGGTGGATGTTGCTGAACATCAGGCGATTATATCTGCGCTTAAATCACGTGACTCTATTGCAGCAGAACAAGCGATGAAAAGACATATCCTTATTACTGCAGAACACCTTGTAGCTTTTATAAAGGTGCAGTCATGACTATTCTGATACCTATTGGCGGAAATGAAAATCATAAAAAGCCTGTTATTTTGCAGGAATTTGTGCGCTATTCGGGTGGTGAAAATGCGGATATTGTCATTCTCCCTCAACCCTCGGTACTGGCGGGAACTGGAGAGGAATATTGCAAATTATTTTTGAAACTTGGCGCTCGCTCCGCACGCAGCCTGGAGTTTCGTACCCGGGCAGAAGCTCATTCTGATGACTTACTATCAGCTGTTCGATCTGCCAGCGGAATATTTATCTCAGGCGGTACTCAGATGCGGCTTCCTGTTTTGATCGGAGGAACTCCTCTCGAAGCGGAGATTTTGAATGCATTTCGCAACGGTGTAGTTGTTTCTGGAACCAGCGCTGGCGCGGCAGTCATGCCCAAAGTGATGATCGCGTACGGGAAAGGGGGGCCAACTCCCAGGGAAAAGATGGCACAGTTTATGCCCGGCTTGGGATTTACAGACGGGATCGTTTTTGACCAACACTTCCGGCAACGTGACCGGCTTGGGAGATTGCTTTATCTGATGGCAGCACATCCCGGAATATTAGGTGTTGGAATCGATGAAAACACAGCCGCTATTATAGAGGACGAAAAAATAATTACTGTCCTGGGGACAGGCGCGGTTACCATCGTAGACGGGAGTGGGATCGAATCTACGAATGTGGCGGAAGTCGAAAATGGAGGTGTTGTTGCGGTAAGTAATATTCTTATTCATCTATTGACAGACAACTGTTCATTCGATATCAACACACGAAAGGCATATATTCCAAAGCTCAAATTACTAAGTGAGTAACGCATGGATCTTCATGTGTTAATAAATCAAAAAAGGAGAAGAAAATGAAGCATCTTAAGTCTGTATTGTTTTTGATGGTCGCTTTTCTATTGGCGCTTTCTGCCTGTGGCGGGACTGCCCCGGAGGCACCTGCAGCCGATTCGCCTGCAACTAAAGCCCCCGTAGCAGAACAGGTTGCAACTGAAGCGCCTGCGCCGGTATTCAGTGGAACTGCTACCATCACATTCACACAAGAACCTGATAATCTTAACCCGATGTACACCAGTATGTCCTTCTCGGGTTACTTACGGCCGTTCTACCTTGTACCATCGTGGGCTTTTGATGAGACTGGCAAGCCTGTTCCGGTACTGATCAAGGAAATTCCAAGCGCTGAAAATGGCGGTTTGAGCGCCGATGGAAAAGCCGTAACATTCACTTTGCGCGATGATATTACCTGGAGTGATGGTGAGCCCCTTACTGCGGACGATTATGTCTTTACCTACGACATGATCATGTCTGACAAAAATGTCCCCCAGACCCGCTATCCGTATGAGGAATATGTGACTAGTGTTGAGGCCAAGGACCCAACTACGGTTGTCATCACATTTAATAAACCTTTTGCCGCCTGGTCAACATCATTGTTTTACTGGATTTTGCCAAAACATATTTTACAACCGGTCTTTGAGGCAGATGGTACGCTCGATAACGCTGAGTGGAATCGTAATCCCGCAGTCGGTGTAGGTCCATTTGTTTTGAGCGAATGGGAGACAGGTAGTCATCTTGCGTTCAAAGCCAACCCCAACTGGATTTCCCCGCCCAAGCTCGAACAGATTTTCGTTCGCATCGTGCCTGATGACGCTGCTCAGGAGGCAGCCATCATCGCCGGAGATACTGACATAGGTGTTTTCTTATCCTCTGATCAAATAGAAAAAATCGAAGCTGGCGGAAAAGTGAAAGTAGTGGCGGTCGATTCTGGCTACAATGAAGCCTGGTTCCTGAATGTCAATCCAGAAACCGCCCATCCTGCCATGCTGGATGTGAATGTCCGCAAAGCCATCGCTCTCGCAACTGATCGGTTCACCATTGTGAAGGATCTTTTATCGGAGGAGATCAACCCGGTTAATGTTACTTTTTGGGATACCACACCCTTATACCAAACAGATACACTGAAGCCGTATCCTTATGATCCCGAAGAGGCAAAAAAATTACTGGATGCCGCCGGTTGGGTGGACAGCAATGGAGATGGGATTCGTGAAAAAGATGGGGTTGACCTGACACTGCGTTACATTACCAACACACGTGAATTACGCAAGAACGTGCAGGCAGTCGTGGAACAACAGTGGAAATTGGTTGGTATTGGCGTTGAATTGATCAACCACTCCAGTGACATTTTCTGGAATGGCTATAACGACGGAGGCCCCCAGGCGCTTGGTTTGTACGAGCTAGCCGAGTTTTCCAGTGTGCAGAATGCCTATCCTGACCCGGATGCATCTTCCGGCTGGACGTGCGACCAAATTGTGAGTGCTGAGAATCCGGATGGGGCCAACAACCAGGGATATTGCAACCCAGAGATCGATAAATTGATGGCGGAACAGGCCACCACCCTGGACCCGGTTGCGCGCAAGGAGATCTATAATAAGATAGAACAGATCTTATATGATGACTATGTTTATATTGGTATGTGGAAAGATCCTGACCTCTGGTCGATTAATAACCGTCTGAAGAATGTCAAATTCTCCGGCGTGTATCCGTTCTGGAATGCATCTGAATGGGAAATATCTGAGTAATCTGAAATAAATTTCTGCCTGCCGGGTCAATTGCCCGGCAGGCAGAAAAAATATTAAAAATGAAAACCTATATCCTTCGGCGTTTGGTGCAAGCCATTCCACAACTCTTTATCATCAGTGTAATATTATTCGTGCTGATGCAGGCATTTGGTGACCCTATTGCCACCTTGGGAGGGCGCATACCTCCGCGCCCTGAAGACAAGGATCGGCTGCGACGGCAATTGGGATTGGATCAGCCCGTTTATATGCAATATTTCACCTGGCTGGTTGGGAATGATTGGAAAAAAATAGATCTGGATGGAGATGGCATACCTGAAACTTTTGGCAAACGCGCAGGAATTTTGCGCGGGGACTGGGGTAATTCATTGGTCACTCGACAGCCTGTGATAAAAATGATCGGTGAGCGCCTGCCCAATACACTGCTGTTGATGCTCACTGTCGAGGTGGTAATCATCATACTATCGCTTGCACTCGGCCTGTATAGTGCATTGCGTCCGTACTCAACATTCGATAACATAGCCACTGGATTATCCTTTATTGGCTACTCCATGCCCGTCTTTTGGCTGGCATTGTCATTGATGTATATTTTTGCTGTGAACTTCCGGCGCTGGGGGCTGCCTTACCTTCCCACCGTGGGCATGTACGACCCTGCAGTGGGTAAAACACCCTATGAGTTATTCAAGCACATGATCCTGCCAGTGACCACACTATCAATAATTAGTATAGCAGGGTATAGTCGCTTCGTAAGATCGAGTGTACTTGAAGTATTGGGACAGGATTATGTTCGTACTGCGCGCGCCAAGGGGCTGCGGGCCGCGCTGGTGGTTGGCCGTCATGCTCTTCCCAATGCCGCGCTGCCTTTCATCACCCTGATTGGCCTTGATCTTCCATTTCTCCTGGCTGGGGCCGTGGTTACTGAACGGATTTTTGCATGGCCGGGAATGGGCCGCCTTTTTATTGATCATACCGAACGCTCTGACTTTCCTGTTTTAATGGGCATTCTTATGTTAATTGCCCTGGCAGTCGTGATATTCCAGATCATTACTGATATTGTTTATTCGTTTGTAGATCCCCGAATTAGGTTGGAATAATCATATGACAGAGTCATCAGATCTAATTCCCCTGGTTCATCCCCCAATGCTCTCGCCTACAGCGCTGGCGGTACGCCGGTTTCGTAAACACACGATGGCAATGGTAGGGCTTGGTATTCTCTTGTTATTAATTTTGTACGTCAGTTTTTCTGGAATGGTATTAAATGGTTACTGTCCACCTCTGAAACAGGATCTGCGCGGCGAGGCCTGGGCAAATTGCAACGATACTGGATCAAAATTACTACCACCGTCTTTAGAGCACCCATTTGGTACGGATGTTATTGGCCGGGATATTCTTGCTCGTACAGTTTACGGGGGACAAATTTCAGTACTTATTGGGATATCTGCTGCTTTGATGGAAGTGATTTTGGGCGCGGTCATCGGTGCGCTGGCTGCCTTCTATGGGGGATGGGTAGACAACATACTGATGCGCATAACCGAGGCCATGCTTACAATTCCCAGTCTGTTCCTCCTAATTATTGGCGCACGCTTCTTTGGCAATGATTTACCGTCATTTCACATCTTTGGACGCGAGTTGACGGGCAGCGTCATAGCCATCATTCTCATCATTGGTATTACATCCTGGATGTACCTTGCTCGAATTGTCCGCGCCAATATACTTACGCTGCGCGAGCAGGATTTTATTTCGGCTGCGCGCGCCCTGGGAGCATCCGACCGGAGGATCATCTTTATCCATTTGTTGCCAAACACAATGGCCCCGCTTATCGTAAGCGCTACCCTTGGAGTAGCCAGCGCTATTATTTCGGAAGCGTATGTCAGTTTTCTTGGGCTCGGCGTACAGGGTGCAACTGCCACATGGGGGAATATGCTGGATGGAGCCTATCGTTATTTGGAAACCGCGCCCTGGTTGTGGTTTTTCCCCGGTACTCTCATTCTGCTCACTGTTTTGGGTATTAATTTTGTTGGTGATGGGTTGCGCGATGCGCTTGACCCGCGCAGCGGTCGGCGGATGTAATGTATCCGAACTTGTTGATTGGATTGAGGTGCTAACGCTTTCACGAATTCTCTTATTAAAGTAAAATTAAGGACCAGTGGAAATATCCATGATTTGCTTGATAGGTGATCTCGTCGAATTTTGACGAACCAGGCAACTGCGCTATGGCAGATGATTTCTGTCATGGCGCTTTGCTTTATGATGGAAAAATATTATTTTTTGATGGAGGAGGAAGCATGAAACAGAAAATATTGATCTTCATTATGGTTATTGCCCTCGTTCTTTCTGCCTGCGGAGGCGGAGGCACAAGCAAATCATCAGTCGTTCGAATCGGCTGGTCGAATGGGCCTGATTCACTTAATCCGGGAGTTGCCTGGCTCGCGGAAGCATATACCATCTATGAGCTGGTGTACGACTGCATGTATGATCTAAACCTGGATAACACCTTTAAATTAAGCATCGCCGACTCTGTAAGTGCTTCCCCTGACGGCATGACCTATACCTACAAGATCAAGCAGGGCATTAAATGGCACGATGGCCAGCCTTTTACAGCAAAGGATGTTGCGTTTAGTTATAATCTTTACAAGGAACATGCCGATTTTCCGACGCTAAACTCCTATACAGAGCATTTTGTATCCAGTGAAGCCACGGATGATTCGACTCTGGTGTTGAACCTCGATCAAGCCATTCCAAATATAGAAAGCCGGTTGGTTTTCCTGTATATCCTTCCGGAACATATCTGGAAGGATCACGCTGAAAAGGCCGCAGAATTTGAAAATCTTGAAATGATCGGTACTGGGCCGTTCAAAATGAAGGAATACAAGCCGAATGAATTTATCGACCTGGCCGTCAATGAAGATTATCACGCTGGCCGCGCAAAGGTTGATGAAGTGATCTTTCAGGTTTTCAGCAGCCCGGATGTCCTGGTACAGGCGATCAAGACCGGGCAGGTGGACTTGATCACCGAGCTGCCGAATACAAGTGTGGAAACATTAAAAACCGCTGAAAATGTAAAAGTGGCTGTAGGGGCTCCCTTTGCTCCAAATTTTGCCGACATTATTCTAAACCAGGTGGCTCCGGATAACTGTCCTTCCGAGGCAGATGGGGGAGTATGTAGCGGGCATCCCGCCCTTCGCGATAAGCAGGTACGCCTTGCCCTGGCTTACGCAACAGACAAGAATAAGCTGATCGATGTGGTCCTGGTTGGCTACGGCACCCCCGGAATAGCCCTGATACCTGACGGGATGGGTGAATGGTTTAACAGTTCGATCAAGGATTTTGATTTTGATATCACAAAAGCCAACCAGATCCTTGATGACGCGGGCTACCTGGACGCAAATGGTGACGGGATTCGGGATATGCCTGATGGCTCGCGGCCATTGACGTTCCGCATGAACTGGCCGACAAGTAGTATTGTTGCACCACGTATGGCCGAATTACTTGGAGAGATGTGGAAGCAAATCGGTATTTCCCTTGAACCACAGGCGGTCGAAGACGACGCCCTCACAGCCAAGTGCTGCCCCGCGCTTGATTATGATATTATGCTCTGGGGCTGGGTGGCAGATCCTGATCCTGCAACTTTACTGATTATTCCCGCAACAGATCAGATCGTAACTGGTTACAATGAAACAGGATACTCCAATCCCCGCTACGATGAACTGTATGTTCAACAGGGAACTGAACTGGATCATGCCAAACGGGTACAAATGGTATGGGAAATGCAAAAAATTGTTCATGATGACGTGGTGTATATCATCCCGTTTAATTATGAGCAAATACAAGCGTATCGAACTGACAGATTCACAGGCTGGTTGGATAGTGAAACCAAGCTTGCCCTGGAAGATACAACATCGCTGATGGTGATCGAACCTGTAAAATAACAGCAAACTGAAGAACGTTCCGAAGGTTTGTAGATGGCTTAGATTCGCTCAATACAACCTTCGGGACGTTGAACAGACCCAAAAATAATAACAGTGGTGGAGTATTTCCCTTGCAACGCTGGCGCATGTTAGTTAAAAGATTGGGATGGGCACTTTTCACCATCCTGTTTGTTGTGATTTTGAATTTTTTCCTTTTCAGGATCCTGCCCGGCGACCCGGCAAGGCAGGGAATTCGCGACCCCCGTTTAACACCTGAATCAATCCAGGCGATCCGGGTTAGATTCGGTCTGGATAAACCGATAATTAATTGCTTCGAATCGCTTAACCCGATCAGGGTGGGTTCGTGTAGTGTAAACCCGTTTGATACGCAATTCTTTATCTATATTGGGAATTTATTGAAGGGTGAACTGGGCACATCCTTTTACTACAACCGCCCCGTTGAAGAAGTACTTGGCGAGCGGCTTTGGAATACAATATTACTCATTGGGGGAGGGCAGATCCTTGCAATCCTGCTTGGCGTCATATTTGGTCTCTTTGCGGCATGGAAAGCACGGACTGCGATCGATTATTCCGCGCTGATTTCAGGGTTGATCGCCTGGAGCTTGCCGACTTTCTTTCTTGCCATCATCCTGTTATTCTGGGGCACAAATATTGGTTTACCTATCGGCGGCAAGGCAACCCCCGGCATAAGTACTTATCCATTCATGCAACAAATGGGAGACCTCCTACGACATTTGTTTCTCCCAACTCTTGCTTATACGATCATTTATATGGGCGAATATATGCTGATCATGCGTTCCAGCCTTCTTGACGTTCTTGCTGAGGATTATATTCTGGCGGCAAAGGCAAAAGGCCTGTCCGTTTTTCAAATCCTAAAAGATCACGCCTTGAAGAATTCAATGCTGCCTTTGGTGACGATCATTGCCATCAATCTCGGGTTTACCGTCGCCGGTGTGGTCCAGATCGAAACAGTATTTTCCTGGCCTGGTTTAGGTGGAGCTATTGTTGAATCCGTGGGCAGAAAAGACTATCCCCTTTTACAGGGTGCGTTTTTGCTGATCGCCATTTGTGTAATTCTTGCGAATCTAATTGCAGATCTTACCTACTCATACCTTGATCCCAGAGTGCAGGTGGATTGACGATGAATTTATCACCGAAAGCCAACAAAGCAACAGCACCTGCCCGTTTCAGCACATTTTGGACCACTCTGCGGCGGAACCCGATGGGTTTGGTTGGATTTGTGATGCTTGCCTTCATTGTCATAGTGGCGATACTGGCTCCCTTGATTGCCCCTTATGACCCGAAGAGTACCGCAAATATCAGCAGCGTTGATATATATAACCCGCCCAGCAGCGCCCATTGGTTTGGTACTGACGATGCCGGCAGGGATGTCCTCTCAAGTTTTATCCTCGGTTCCCGGATTTCTCTGATCGTCGGCTTTTTTGCCGCTTTCATATCAATTGTGATCGGTGGCGTGGTTGGGGTGATTGCCGGATATTATGGCGGGAAAGTGGAAAATACGCTCATGCGAATCACAGACATTATGCTTGTGATTCCAGACTTGCCTTTAATGGTTGTGATCATCGCGTTGACCAAACCCTCAATTTTCAATATCATTTTTGTGATCGGTATTTTTGGCTGGACGACCACCGCCCGGGTTGTGCGTTCGCAAACCCTCGCTGTAAAATCCCGTAAATTTGTCCTGCGTGCCAGGGCAATTGGCGCCGGGAATATGCACATTATCAGGCACCATGTTCTTCCGCTTGTACTTCCGATCCTCGTCGTGCAGGCGGTTCTTACGGTCTCCTCCGCTATTCTGAATGAGTCAACACTCAGTTTTATCGGGCTTGGTGATCCGACCGCTGCTTCCTGGGGGCAAATGCTTAACTTTGCATTTAGCCGCGGAGCAATGTCCACAGGAGCCTGGTGGGCGTTGATGGTGCCAGGATTTGGTATTGTCTGGGTTGTTTTGAGCCTGACCCTTTTTGGCCAGGGGATCGAGCAGATCCTTAATCCGAGGCTGGATACCCATCACTTAATGCCAGGCATGCCGGTCCTTCAAAGCCCTGGTCAAACCAAAGAGACCGATGGTATATCATCCGATAATATTTTATTGGATGTCAGGAACCTCTCAATAAATTATGTACACGAATCCAATCCGCCTGCCCGGGCAGTCGAAAAAGTAAGTTTTACCCTAAAAAAAGGTGAGTTGATCGGTCTGGTGGGGGAGAGCGGCTGTGGAAAAACAACTTTGATATTGGCACTATTGCATTTACTTCCTGCCGCAGGGCAGATCGTAGACGGCAGGGTTTTCTTTAATGGGCAGGATCTCACCGCATTCACCGAAGAGGAAATGAACACGGTGCGCTGGAAGGAAATCTCCATTGTGTTTCAGGGCGCGATGAATGCGCTCAATCCTGTTCGAACCATAGGGGAACAGATTGCCGAGGCGATCACCAGGCACATGCCCGCATTTCCGCAGGATAAATTGCAATTGCGTGTAACCGAGCTGCTTGACCTAGTAGGCATCACTGCAGATCATAAGGACCATTATCCACACCAGTATTCAGGCGGCATGCGGCAGCGAGCCATGATCGCGATGGCCCTGGCTTGTGACCCGCAGGTGATCATTGCAGATGAGCCGACCACTGCGCTGGACGTGATGATCCAGGCTCAGATCCTGGAATTGCTGGATAAACTTCGGAAGAAACTTGGGCTTGCCATTATCTTTGTGACTCACGATCTTGGCGTTGTAGCGGAAATTTGTGACAGGGTTGTTGTGATGTATGGTGGCGTCATCGTTGAATACGCAGACGTGGATACTATTTATAATGGAGCATGCCACCCTTATACCCAGGAATTACTCAAGGCTTTCCCTGACCTGACAAAGCCCAAAAAGAAACTATCATCCATCCCCGGGTATCCTCCAAG
>CAYLOW010000109.1:0-12289 GCA_964385315.1 uncultured Anaerolinea sp. | reverse complement strand
CAACCAATGTCATAATGCCTCGCTACTCTTCCGCAACCGGGACTGTAAAATGGAAATTGGTGCCTTTTCGATACTCACTCTCAAACCAGATCTTGCCGCCCTGCATTTCCACCAGGCCTTTTGTAATATTCAATCCCAGCCCAGTACCGGGTGCCTCACGGGCTTTGGGATCATCGGAGCGGAAGAATTTTTGGAACATCCTTTTCTGGTCTTCCGGAGTCAAGCCGATTCCATTGTCCTTGACCCACAAATGAACAACACGGGCCGCGCCTTGTGTGTCCCAGCGATTTGCAACCTCTTCCACACCCAATTGAATTACGCCGCCTTCCGGTGTGTACTTATAGGCATTGCTGACCAGATTGGTAAGCACCTGGCCAACACGGACACGGTCCGCCCACATATGCGATATTTTTTCAGGCACAATTATTTCAAGGGTTTGCTTCTTGTCATCGATCTGGCGTTTAAGCGAGCGGGCAACTTCTTCCACAAGGTCAGGCGCGCTGGTCGCCTTATATTCCAGGCGCAAACGTCCTGCTTCGATCTTGGCGTTATCGTTAAGATCGGACACCAGGGTGGACATGCGCTCAACATTGGATTTGATGGTATTCAGGAAGCTGGTTTGCATTTCATTGATCTGGCCCACCGCCCCGCCTGCCAGCAATTCAGTATAGCCCTTGATGGATGTCATTGGGTTCTTCAACTCATGGGCCACAAATGAAACGAAATCGCTCTTGGCGACATTGGCGCGTTGCACCTCGCCAAAGAGCTGCGCGTTGGAAATGGCAATGGCGGCATGGTCTGTAAGACGGGTCAGAAATTCTATGTCCACCTGTGAATCACTCACACTTTCCAAAAGAAGCAAACCAACGACCAGGGTCTCACGGCGGATGGGAATGATCAACTGGGTATGCGCGATGGAGAGCAGTTTATCATTGGATTTGGCGACATTCGTAAATTGCGGCTGTCCATTTTCAACAGTGCGCAGCATTGCGGGTAATTCCACTTTCATGGTCTGGTCGGGCGATTTCAACATACGCTCATCAAAACCCTGGTGAGCCATGACACGTAATTTACCTTCTTCCAGCATGCCGATCAAGCCTGCATCTGCGTTGGACTGGCGCAGCGCCCAATCCAGGGTGATGCGCATGGCGCGGTCCATCTCGAGACTGGCATTCAACTCACGGTCAATTCTCTGCATTACCGACAATTCTTCCACACGGGTGGCCAGTTCCTGGTCGGTAAGCATGAACAGGCGGGTATTTTCAATGGCTACTGCGGCCTGTCCTGCAAAGGCAGTCAACAATTCCTGGTCACCTGCCACAAAGGGAAGCCCGTCACGGCGGTTGATGACTTCCACCACGCCGGTGACGTGATCTTTGGACTGCAGGGGAACTGCCATCAGCGAACGGCTTGTAAAGCCGGTTTGTTGGTCAATGCCGATAAACCTTTTGGAGGAGTCGCTTTGTTCTTCATTTTCGATCACAGGCTGGCCCGTTTGTACGGCGCGCCCAACGATCCCCGCGCCGGCCGGCATACGCTGGCCGACCAGATTCGCTGCCACCTGCCCCACTGAAACCTTAAAGACCAGCTCCTTGGTTTGTTCGTCCACCAGCAGCAGGCTGCCTGCCTCACAGTTCAAAATGCCAACGGCGTTCTCAAGGATGTTTTGAAGCAGCGGATCCAATTCAAGTGTTGAAGTCAATTGCCGTGTAATTTCATTCAGGGTGGAAAGCTGCCGCGCGCGCTGTTGGGTCTCCTGGAGCAGGCGGGCCTTTACAATTGCGCCTGCGGTCTGATCTGCGATGGCTTGTAGCAAACCCAGTTGACCGCGCGTATATGCGGTGGCGCCGTCACGACTGCCAATGCTCAATGCCCCGATCGATTGCGCTCCCGCGTTAAGCGGTACGCCCATCCATGCGAAGACATTTTCCAAAATGGGAGTGAGATTACGCGCCTGACATTCACGGGCATAGTCCTGGGTCATGAGCTGTCGGCCTTTACGGATCACATCCGGACCAAGCCCTGTGCTTGCCGAAAAAGGCAGGTTCTCGCGCTCATGGATGCGCTCGTTATTCTCAACACAGAAACCATAATAGTAATAATCACTTACTTCGTCATACAGTGTGATGTGAAAATGAGAGGTTGGGATGGTTTGCGCCGTTTGGGCATAGATCAATTCCAGCACATCATCAAAGGTCAAAGTGACATTCACGCCCTGGGAAACCCGGGTAAGCGCGTTCATTTCCTGGATCTGGCGCTCCAGATGGGCCACGGTCTGCATACGTTCAATGGCGATCGATGCCTGGTCACAAAGATTTTCAAGGAATTGCAGGTCACGCGAGGTGTAAGGCTGCCCGGAAAGGCGCGGGCCTAATGCGAGCCAGCCATTAACACGTTGTTTGCCCGGCAAAACAATGAACAAACGCGCGCCGAGCAGCGCGAGGCGTGGTTGTTCAGCCAGCAAAGAGGGCGGCATATCGCCGGTCTTGTCCAAATAGAGGGGAAGGCGTTCCGTTTCAAAATAACGCACAAACGGGCTTGTCGCAGTAAAGCGAATGTCACTCGTCGGGCGGCGGTCATCGCCTTGCAGGGCCGAGAAATAATCGTTAAGGGTATCGTAGGTATAAATATGGATTTTGCCTGGGGCCAGGGTGGTGGAGATCTGCTGCCGCAGGATCACACCGATGGTATGAAGATCCAGTGCAGAAGTTAGTTTATGTGAAAAATCCTGAAGCTGTTCTGCGTAGGCGCGCTCACCGCGGAAAAAGAGGCCGTCCACGAGGGATTGCATTTTTGTGCGAACCTGCTCGAGCAGGACAACAAGCAGAAGCATGAATCCGCCGACAATATAGGCATTGTTTGTCGGCAAACTGGAATTAAAAATAAGGCTTAAGCCTGCGAGCACCAGGGCATACCCGCCCATCACCAGGACGGTCAGCAGGACATACATCAGCCCGCGCCGCGCAATATCATCAGTGCGGAGAAAGCGGAAGCGCAGAATGGTGTATCCAATGACCAGCGGGAAAAAAGCGAGCGGCAAAAAGAGATAGGGTGAAAAACTGGCAGGTTGAAATGCGTCGAACCCAAGCCAGACTGCCAGCGGAACAAAAGCAAAAAGAGTGCCGATCAGAATGGTGCGCGCCTGCGTTTTGACCACAGGGGAATGTGCATAGATCGCCTGATACAGGTTCACAAAAATATAGATCAAAGCGCTGAAGGTGATAAAAGCGTATATATACTGCCATCTGCCAATATAAGCTGTCGGCTGGGCAAAATTGAACAACGTTGGATAAGCCACAATAAAAAGAAAAATGCTAAATCCAAGCCCGATCCAGCGCAGGTACGGACGGTTGATTGCGAAGCGCGGTTCAAGCGGGAATGTGAAGGCAAGGTCGATCAATGCCCCAGCTGCGATCGCGGCAGCGGCGGTCCAGATCACGGTAAATTGATGCGTTGTGACAAGGTCAAAATAGGTCCCGGTGAGAATGGCGAGGGAGGAAGTAAAAAGCGAAAAAGCGCGCCCCGCGGGTTCGCTGCGGCGCAAACCGAATATCCACAGACTGGCGGCGAGGAAAATAACACTCAGGATGGTTGGGATAACGAAATATACTGCGCGGCTGTCTGCCGGAAAATTGTACAGGGTGACCGTCAATACACGTTCTTCCCCGCTTTTTGAACGCACGGTTACATCCACATTTTCACCGGCGGAATGCTTCTGAAGAATGGTGCGAATATCACCCGCGCTTTTTACGGAAGCCCCGTCAATAACAGCCAATTGATCGCCGATATCGACCTGATCGACCAAAGCCCAGGCTGGCGAATCATTGCCCGGCCCGGTGCCATTGAACACAAGCGTATGCTCATAGAGTGCGCCTAAAAAGGGCTGGGAGATCCAACGGTTTGCCAGCACCAGCCCGAGGAAGAACAGAAGAATTGCAATTGCCTGGTACGCAAGCACACCCCATTGCAGGGCTTGGTTGACAAGGGCTTTGGACCTTTGAAGGCTGAGCTGCATATTGTCCTGCAAACTTTTTGCGACCATAATGCTCAAATTTTACTCTACAACTACATTACCAGTTCATGCTACTTTCATAACAAACAAGAAGCGCGGGGACGGAAAAGGTCAGACTGAAAAAATAACAGGAATCTGCAGGAAAAAGAAAAAAGCAGAGGGTTGTCCAACAAAGGTAACAGCCCTCTGCTTGCCGTGATACAAGATTATGTAGATTTATCTGCTTTAAAACTATGATACGGGGATTGCTCCGCCTGAGGAAAAGGCGATTTTGTCCATCTTGGCATTCTGGTAGAAAACGCAGTGCGTCACAATATTTATTTTTCAGATTCTTCTTTGGTCTTAAAATATAATCCTTCCCTTTAATCGACGCTTCCTAATCGTCCAATTTGCTGACGCAGAAACGGATTATTCGGCTCGATTTTCAATGAACACTGGGCACAGCGCATGACTTCTTCCATGTCACCACTTTGGAAGTATGCCCGCGCAAGCGTTTCATAGCCGCCTGCATGGTCGGGGAAAAGTTCCAATGCGAAGTTGAGGATGTCAATTACCTTCGCATTTTGATTGTCATCCAACAGAGCTGAGCTTGCTTCAAGAAAACCATCCATGCCAAAATCAAATTCACGCGCCGAGTTTGATTTCAGGTCTGTGTAGCACACCTTCATCCCCTCTAATCCACTTTCGAGATATGCGGCTCCAAGTTGATTCACCACATGCGGGTGGATGGGATCGGGGATGTAGCCAAGCAGGATATCTAACACCCCGAAGGCGATTTTTTCTACTGGCGCGGGAGAGACATTGCATAGGACGGTTACACCAATGGCTTGTTCTGGAATCAAAATGAAATAAGTACAGAACCCAACATCCTGACCCGAATGGTAAACTGTCCGAAATCCACGATGTGTATCGATGAACCATCCAAACCCGGCGTATTTATCACGTCTATCAGGCTTGCCAACAGCCATACGCGGCTTCCACATTTCGAACAGCGCAGTGGGTTGCAAAATGCGTCCTGTACAGTTGAGGCTTGCTATTGCCCAGTGATCCATTTCCACCGCGCTCGAATGCAGTGTGGAACTGGGAGAATGGGCGCGATTATACGGATAGATTTCAGACACATGGGTCGTCAAGTCGTTGATGTGCGGCGTGACCGCAAGGGTGAGCGGAACATTTCTCATGAAATGCGAACTGGTTTTCATTTCGAGCGGCTCGAGAATATTCGCCTTCACATATTCCTCGAATGGCATTTTAGAAACTTTGGCGATCAGGTTACCCAATACTTCGTAAGCGATGTTGGAATAGAAAAACCTTTCTCCCGGCGCGAACAACAATTCGATATCCAGACTGCGGACATAACGTTCCAATGCTTCATCATCATATTCAGGCATATCCCAGTGATAGTCGGTGGCGTCTGGGAACCCGGACATGTGCGAAAGCATGTGTTGAATGGTAATCTCGCCGCCAAATGGATTTTCGATTTTCAGATACGGCAGGTGTTTTGACAGCGGATCGTCCAACGCAACATTCCCCTGTTCCACCAATTGCATTACGGCAGTCGCCACGAATAATTTTGAAATCGAAGCCAGATGGAATAGCGAGTTTGCGGTGACAGGCTCTTTACTTTCCAAACTTCTCACACCAAAGCCGGCCTCGAAATAAGGTTGGAATTCGCGTATAACCCCGACAGCAACCCCAGCCAGATGATGGGATTTGATTACTCCGTTCACTAAGTCACTGATCTTTTCCTTCATGCCCGCTGTTTCTTTTATCTGCGCGAAAACACAGACCCGTTCCCACCCAATCGCACCCCCTCGCGCAGATGTGAGTACTTAACCTTTGCAGGGTCGTCGAATTCGGCCCCGGGGGCTTCCACTTGAATAATCTCCCCTGCGATTTCCTCAAATGCGGCTCGAAAATGCACAAAACTTTTTAAGACCAATATTTTCATGATTTGGGGATCAAGACCGAACGCTGTGAATACCGCCTGATCAGCCGCCTGAATGCGCACGCTGGCAACCGAGATAAAAATACCGCCGATTTTTAGCAAAGCCATTTTCCCCAAATTGAGAACCATGCCCTTTGCCATTGGACCCGTCCCTTTGATTTCTCCATCGAGCAGCTTTACAACTTGAAACGCGGCGCGGCAGGGCTTGTGCCCGGGAATCATCTTGCCGCCCAGATCGATCTCGATGGTTGCGCCTTCGCCCGCGGCATGAGCGGCACGCGCTGCTTCGGGATCAAACATTAAACCGATGGCGACATCTTGCACACCGCGCCGGATCAATGCATCAAGAATCCAAACCGAATCGGAGCCGGACCCGCCGCCGGGGTTATCCTGCACATCCGCTAGAATGACCGGCTTACCCCCTTCCTCCGACAGGCGGATTGCCCGCTCGATGGCTTCATCCATTTTCGTCAGGCGGGACACAAACTCCGCTTCATAATCAAGCAAACTCTGCGCCAACTTTTCTGCAGCTGCGCTTGCCTTGTTTTGTGTTTCGGCATAGGCAAAGGTTGAAGGCCCTGCGCATTCAATGTCACCGGGCGGAAAGCCGAGCATAATGGTGGCAGAGATAACATCAAGTCGTTCGAGCGCACCATAAATCGAGCGCAGGGGATCCCAGTTGGTAATCTGGCTGGAGGTAGGGATAAGAAACGGAATCTGGCAGAAGGATTTGAAGACCGGTTTCCCCTTGAGCAAGTGCGTTAACATCACAGCGCAACGCTCGCCTGTTTCGTAAATATCCACATGCGGATACGTGCGATAGCCAATCATGGCAGAGGCAAGTTCAAAAGACTCTGACGCAATATTACCGTGCAAATCCAGCGCAACGACGATGGGAACTTCACCAACAATTTTACGGACACGACGCAAGATTTCGGTTTCGCCGTCCTGATAATCGCCGTAAATCATCGCGCCGTGCAGGTCGAGAAATACGCCGTCAAAAGGCGCGGAAGTCTTGAACTCAACTTCAAACATCGTCATCAATTGGTCGAAAGTCTCGGCAGACATTTTGTCCGATGGTTCAGCCTCCGCCCAAAGCAGGGGAATACATTCCATGCCCAGAGCATCTGCTTTGCGTAAAAATCCGCTGGTGGCATTGTTCATCTCTCGGCTTTGAAAATACAGGATGTCGTTTCCCTTCAAAATACCCGGCGTATTGATTCCGCCGCTGGCAAAATCTTTAAACGTAGTCGGGATGGGAGAGAAGGTATTCGTTTCGTGTTGAAAACCTGCGACCGCAATTCTTGCCATATTTCTTTCCTACCTAGGAGATACCAAAACTAAAAGGCTTGGACCCCTGAGACGCCGATACACGGAGTTTCTATCTCGGCGTCCTCGTGACTCAGGGGTTTGCCCATGGGATTTTACGCTTTCACAACAGCCGCAGAACTTTATTTTCGCTGAAAGCTATCCACATCCTTGACCTCTAGGCTTGCGACCTTGCCCTGTTCATTTGGAATAAAGGTCAGAAACTCCGGCGGGTTGATTTTATTGCGATAATTGACAATGTACGACAGTTCATGCCAGAGCTCGAGATCAGCGATGAAAAGATCCGTCTCACCATAGTAGTGAATCAGTTTATCGTCTTCAAGACTGATGGAAATTTCGCCAAACAAATCGCTTACGTATTTCCCGGTCAACTGATCAGGCGGTATGGCGGACTGCGACTCGGCGGGACGCGACGCCAGCATCCGTTGAATTTGCATCTCCGCTCCCACCCGCCACTGACCGAGCAGGTCTTTCATCTCGCCGCTGTAATCGCGTTCGATTCTCATCAGGGAGTCGAACAAATAATAGCCAAGCATGGGATGGAGCATGGTCTGGTACACGTTAAGCAGAATTACGCCGCCAATTTTCAACTGCGGCAGGAACGCCACCGCCGCCACAAACCCATGCAGTTGACCGGGGTGGAATACCATCTTGTAACCGCGGTAATCGGTGACGTACCAACCCAAGCCATATGACATAATATTGGATTGCAAGCCGACTGCAAAAAGCGGATCCATCTCGGATTCGCCCGGTTTGATGACCATCTGCGGGCTGGTCATTTCGGCAAGGGTTTGCGGACTGAATATTTCTCTGCCTTCATGAGCGCCGTCCTGCAAAAGGAGTCTCAGCCAGCGGGTCATGTCCTGCAAGTTGGAGATCATCGAGCCGGCGGAATTTTCGCCGTAGTCCGTCCACGGGATGGGCTGGACGGCGTCAAGCGCCCGCAGTTCAGCGGGAATGAATCCACCGTCGAGGTTGGTGTGCGGACTGGAAACATCCTCCGCGCCAGAAGCCAGCATCTCCTGATAGGTCGCCGTGCTGGAAGTCATCCCCAACGGCTCGAAGATGTACTTCCGTAGTAACCCGCTCCACTTCATACCCCCGACCACTTCGGCAACCTTGCCAGCAACAATGAAATGTGGGTTGTTGTACCCAAAGCGCGAGCGGAACTCGCCGATCGGACGCAGGTATTCCATACGGCGTATATAGTCTTCGGCGTCGAAGACGCGGTCACGGTTCATGATGCGGATACTGCGCATGGTTCCTGTACGGTGACAGAGCATGTCGCGCACTGTCACCTGTTCCGTGACCCAGGGATCGTACATTTTGAAATCTGGCAAAAACTTGACGATCTTGTCATCCCAAGTCAATTGGCCTTCGTCAACCAATGCGCCCAAAACCCCGGCTGTAAACGCCTTCGAGCATGACCCTATAGCGAAGCGTGTGGAATCATCAACCGCGTTGGACTTGCCAAGTTCACGCACACCGTAGCCACGGCTGGAGACAACTTCGCCATTGTCCACCACTGCAACCGCGCCGCCAGGAATCTTCCAATCCGCCATTGCAGCCTCGATGTAGGATTCCATTTTGGCAGGTGAAACTTTTTTATCCATCATATGCTCCATCAGATTTAATGATTCAACATGATTGCCAGTTATTGCGATTCTGTCTTGACTTCACCTTTGGTGACCGGCAGCAGCATCAACGCACCGAGAATGGAACCAACAAATACCACCAGCCAAATATTGCTATAGTTGTTTCCAAATTTTTCCACCACAAAACCGCCGACCAGCGGACCGATAATGTAGCCAAGCATCCTGAAGATCGCCATCATTCCTTCCAGCGAGCCAAGCACGCGGTCGCTTGGAACGGCGTCCATCACCATCGGCACCTGCGGGACCCAGACCAACGCCCATAAGAATCCGCCGATTGCCAGAGCCGGCCACACCACTGCCTGACTTGGAAACAGGTAGATAACCAACCCCATCAACCCGAACGAGGCGAAGCCGATTAGCGAAGACTGCTTGCGTGTGATGTATTTCAGGATAAAGCCAGTTGGCAGTGCGCCTAAAATGAACATCGCGCCGCCTGCCGCATACAACATACCCGAGTCGCCCACACTCATCTTCAACACAGAGACGCCGAAGGAACTGGCGAATGACCCTAATTGCCCAAAGGCAAAATAACTGAAGAAGACACTCAAATATAGGAGAACGAGACTCTTTTGGCTTTCCCTTGGAAGCGACATCAATTCCTTGAGCGTATCCTTTGGGGAAAGTGTCTGTGGCTCGCCTTCTTCAACCTCAGCCAGCCGCGGCTCGGTGATTCTCACAGCCACCATTGATACAACCACCGCCGAGAGTCCCGCGCCCACCCAGAAGGGTAATCCGGGATTGACGTCAAAGAGCATCGCCCCGACGATTGCGCCAATCACCCCGAACGCCGCGCCGATAAAATTCGCAATTGCGTTCGCCATTGACCTGTGCTTCGAGGGGGTGATATCGTACATGATCACATCTGCAGGCGTACGAATAACTGCATATGCCAATAGCATGATAACCAGCATTAACACAAACGGCACAAAATATGGTGTCAGTTTTGCGGTTTGCCCGTTCAACTCAGGCGGGATTGCCATGACGAAAACAGGAATCAAGATGAAGGCAATGATCATTACGGGCATGGTGAAGATGATCCACGGCTTTCTGCGCCCGAAACGGGAACGGGTGGTGTCGCTAACCAAGCCAATCACTGGGCTGATAAAAAGCCCGGCAATATTATCAAGCGTCAAAATCAAACCAGTCACAAACGCGCCAAGCCCAAAGCCAATGGTGACGGTGGTCTCTGGTCCGAGATTGAAGGCTGGGTTGCCTGCTTGCAGCCAGATGGGAACGTAGGTATTGTAGAGTGTCCACATCAACTCTGTGGATGCAGTAATGAAACATACCAGAACGACACGCCCCCAACTAAAAAAACTATTTTGATTTTTCATTTTCAACCTCCTTCTCACAAGTGGATGGATAAACGAATTTCACTCAATCATGACTTTTTCCATTTTGTCCAGGAACGCCGGGTCGAAGTCCGCGCCGTGACCGGGTATATCGGGCAGGCTGACCTTGCACCCATTGAAGATCACGCCGCCGATGACCGGGTCTTCGTCATAGTGATGAACCGTGTCAAGGTCGGCAAATTTGATGTTGCTTCGCGCTGCGATCAGGTGCGCGCCCGCGCTGATGCCAACCCGAGTCTCGAACATACCGCCGACCATACAGGCGATTCCCGCCGCTTCGCCGATTGCATTGATTTTGAGTCCCACGTGGATTCCACCCGACTTCGCCAATTTAATATTGAAGTAATCACAAGCTCCCATCTCTGCCAGCCGCGCCGCGTCATGATGGTCAAAGATGGATTCGTCTGCCATGATGGGTATTGGGCTGAGGTCGTGAACCCGCTTCAAAGCTTTGTTGTTCCAATGTGCGACAGGTTCTTCGCAAAATTCGATTTTATATTTCGCCAATTCCTGTAGCGTGGCAATCGCCGTGACTGGGTCCCAGCCCTGGTTGGCATCCAATTGAAGGGATAGTTCCATGCCCACGGCTTCGCGGATGGTCTGAATACGGCGCACATCGTCCGTGCGATTCGTCCCCAGTTTGACCTTGAGCGAGCAGGCTCCCTCCGTGACATAATCAATCGCCTTTTGTGCCATCACTTCCGGCGCGCCAATGCCAATCGTGAAATCGGTAATGATCTCCTTTTTCTCACCGCCCAAAAGTACGTACAATGGCAATCCCGCCTGCTTGGCGAGAATGTCATAGAGCGCCATATCGAATGCAGATTTCGTCGTGCTGTTGTAAACAAGGAGCGCATCGATCTCGCTCAGCCGCGCTTCGATTGCCAACGGATTTTTTCCGAGAAGTAATTTGGCAATCGCCTTTGCCGCCTCAAAACTGGTAGCTTGCGTTTCCCCGGTGATGAACCAATATGGCGATCCTTCACCAAGCCCGGAAATACCCAAATCTGTAAAAATACGGACAGCAATGCCTTCACCGCGTTTCGCTTCACCCAACGCAATTTTGAACGGCGTAATGAAATTCAGATTGATTTTATAGAGTTCAATACGGTTGATGATGGGAGTGTTCATCGGTTGGATTCCTAAACCTTGCTTTGCAGAGCAAGGCGGTCTGTCATTGCCCTTTGGATATGCTTGACAATCAAATCGCGCGCCAGCAGGGAATTCCTTTTTTCCAGCGCCGCTAATAAATCCATATGATCTGCAATGTTCCTCTGCCCGTCCGCTATACGCACTTCCGCAGTACTGGAAGTCAACAGATAGCGCAGGTTGTTAAAGTTAAGAAGCGGCGTCAGCACATGGATCAAAGCCCAGCGGCGGCTTGCCAGAATGGCGATCATATGAAATTCCTTATTCCTCTGCCTCGTTACCTCCACCGACTTCGGATCGATGTTTGTTCCCGTATACGGAATCAGATCCCGCATCAGTTGAAGTTCCTCATCGGAGATCGTCTGCGCCGCAGCTTCCCAAGCCAGCCCTTCCGCAACGAGACGCATTTCATAAATATCTTTCAAGTCATCCGTTGAAATGTACGGGATCCTCACTCCTTTTCGGGGAATCCGCTCCGCCATACCTTCAAGCACCATCCTGTTCAAAGCATCTCGCACCGTAACCTGACTCACACCACAACTCTCTGCAATCGCCTCCTGCCGCAGCCAATCCCCTGGCTTAACCATTCCGGCAGTAAGGGATTCGCATATTGCCTCATAGGTCACATCCAAAGCTCGCTTTTTTTTCATATTTACCTACTCTTATTATCGATAATATTATCGATAATATTTTATGATAAAAAATCAAAACCGTCAAATCCTCGAACCGCTAGATCTATTCTTTTTCATGCCCCTTTTGAATCACTTGAGTTTAGAGTAGCAAAGTGGTGCACAAGAGATGTGCGGTTGTACCGGACCTTAAAAACCGAAAAGCAAATATCAAT
>CAYLOW010000108.1:2535-12520 GCA_964385315.1 uncultured Anaerolinea sp. | reverse complement strand
TCCAGGTAAAGGTCTGCCCCCAGAATGCTGCTAAGCAGGATATTCCCGACCTGCCTATAACCAGGACCTGCATCTTTCGTCCAGCTGCAATGCAGGAGAGCGCACTTCATACCGCATTTTGCTGCCGCTGCTGCTGTTTGGCGTGTGTGGTTGGATTGTATCGCGCCGACCGTAACCAACGTATCAGCGCCGTTCTTTAGCGCATCTCCAACCAGAAACTCAAGTTTGCGCGTCTTATTGCCGCCGCCTGCCAACCCGGTTAAGTCATCTCTTTTGATCCACAACTCGGGTCCGCCAAGCTGCGCACCAAAATTTTTCAAAGGGTGAATCGGGGTTGGCAGCTGTGCCAACTTAGCACGAGGCCAATCGGGCAGTTCAATGAGATAATTGAGTAGTTTTTCTTGATCGGTCATTGTTTTTTCCTTATAGAATATGATATGCCTAAACTGAGCCAGCCTACTTAGCTGCTGCGAGTCCTAAACAATCCGAGTTATTTTGCTTTTGACAGGGTCAATCAAATTTCTCACCATTACGAAGCAATCGTAGGGCGCTTTCAGCCATAACAGCAGCTCCGATCGGAAGGACGGATTCATCAATGTCAAAGTGAGGGTCATGATGCCGACGTAAGTCGCCTTCGATTCCTGCACCAAGGAAGAAAAAGCACACAGCCGGGACTACTTCGCTATAAAAGGCAAAGTCCTCTCCCGCCATTAAAGGGTTAAACTCTCCAATCTGTTCCTTCCCAAACAAGTCTTCAGTTGCCTGTAAAACTATATCAACGAGTTTTGGGTGATTGATTAAGGGCGGAGCAGCAGTTTTGATTTCCAAAGCATAATCTCCCCCAAAACTCTTGGCTATCGAAAGCGCCCTTTCTAACTCAGTTCGGATGGTGTTCCTGACCTCGTTATCTGAATACCGTAATATACCCTCTATATTGACATTCTCAGGGATTGCACCATCCTTTGTGCCACCATGAACAATGCCCATGTTGATGATACCCATTTTGTAGGCAGGAATCGTTCTTGGGACGATAGAATGAATCGCCTGAATAACATGACTGGCAATATAAATTGGATCAATTGCCAGATGCGGAGAACCCGTGTGGCCACCTTTTCCCAATACTGACGCGACATAAAAATCGGCTCCTGCCAGAACTGCTCCCGGAACGGTTAGAATTTTCCCGCTGGGAAGGTCCGCGGCTACATGCAGACCAAGAACAACATCTACCCCTTCCAAGGCGCCTGCTTCGATCATGCGTGGAGCCCCACTAATACCTTCATCGTCATCGTTATCTTCACAAGGCTGGAATAGAAAGCGGACCGTCCCGGGGAAATCTTCATCACTTAGCAATTCTGCCACGCCAAGGGCAATAGCAGTATGAGCATCATGACCGCATGCATGCATCATGCCGGGTATTGTCGAAGCATAAGAAACATCATTCTTCTCTTGGATGGGCAGAGCGTCCATATCCGCTCGAATAGCAATTACCGGACCTCCTTCCCCCTTTTCACCTAAAACTCCAGTTCTAGCCACTTCCCTCTGTACTCGGTAACCCAGTTCATCCAACCTTTTAGCAATGATTCCGGCAGTACGAAATTCCTCAAAACCAATTTCTGGGTGCATATGGAAATCATGCCGAAAAGCTGTAATCCTATTTGCAGCAGAATATGCTTTTTCTTTGATTGTTTTCATATTTCATCATTCTCCTAAGTCACCTACTGGTTAGACTTGTGTCGATGGCAAAACTTATTCTAACTTTTTTTGGTGCAGTTCAGAAATACAGACCTTTTTTAAAGGAACTAATCGGATCATCCTTTTGGAATATATTTGGGTTCAACTTCATGACAGGAAACCCAGTGGCCGGGTTTTATCTCCCGCCAAGAAGGCTCAACAAGCGCACAATGTTCCTTGGCGATTGGGCACCGGGTATGAAAGCGACAGCCAGAAGGTGGATTGATGGGACTGGGAATATCCCCTATTAGGACTATCCTTTTCCTATCTCGAGTGGCAATCGGGTCAGGAATTGGTACAGCTGACAATAATGATTTAGTATAAGGATGTTGTGGGTTTTCATAAAGATCGTCTTTTCCAGCCAGTTCCATTAGCAATCCTAGATACATAACCGCTACCCGGTCACAAATATGGCGGACCATACTCAGATCGTGGGCAATAAACAAATAAGTAATCCCGAGTTCGTCCTGTAAGTCTTCTAAAAGATTGACAATCTGAGCCTGGATGGATACATCCAGGGCTGCAATCGGTTCATCGCAGACTACGAATTTTGGGTTAGATGCCAAAGCACGAGCAATCCCGATCCTCTGTCGTTGCCCACCGGAAAACTCATTTGGGAAGCGATTAAGATAAAAACTGCTCAACCCGACTAATTCAAGTAATTCCGATACTTTCTTCTCTCGGTCTTTTCTGTCTTTGCTTAATTTATGAACCCGAATCGGCTCACTAACAATCGAGCTTACCATCCAACGAGGATTCAAAGAGGAAAAGGGATCCTGAAAGATCATTTGAGATCCGCGCCGGATCTCTTTCATTTGACGGCGAGAGGCGGGATCTACTTTTATTCCCCCGATTTCTATTTGTCCAGAGGTGGCTTTGTACAAACCGAGGATTGTCCTTCCCAAAGTAGTTTTCCCTGAGCCGCTCTCTCCAACGACACCTAGAGTTTCGCCTTGCCTAATCTGAAAACTAACACCATCGACTGCCCGCACATGGCTAACAGCGCGTTTCATAAAAATCCCTTTGTTGATTGGGAAGTGCATAAATAGATTGTCGACAACTACTAGCGGGGAATTGTCACTTGCTGCCTGTGTTTCTGTCATCGGGGTTCTCCGGTTGTTACATCTATCCAGCAGGCTACTCGATGCTCCTGAGCTACCGCGAGCAAGGGAGGTTTTTTCTCCCAGCATTTATCAATCACAAAACTACATCGGTTAGCAAATGGACAACCAAGCTGAACGTTATAACAGCTCGGGGGAGACCCAGGGATAGACTGCAATCGTTCAGTATCTCTACGAAAATCCACTCGCGGCAGGGATTGCAACAGTGCCATCGTGTAGGGATGCCTGGTAGAGTGAAAGAGAGATATAACATCGGCCTCTTCCATGATTTCGCCTGCGTACATGACAATTACCCGTTCAGCTAGTTCAGCCACTACACCAAGATCATGCGTAATCCAGATCATCGACATCTGGGTTTCCTCTTTGATCTTTTTAGTGAGATCAATGATTTGGGCCTGGATCGTGACATCCAAAGCTGTAGTAGGTTCATCAGCGATCAACAGCATTGGATTAAGAGCCAGCATCATAGCAATCATTGCCCGCTGGCGCATCCCACCCGAAAACTGGTGAGGGTAATTCTTCAGACGCTGCTCTGCATCAGTTATTCCAACCTTGCCAAGGTATTCGATTGCTATTTGTCGTGCGGCGCGTTTATTAACTTCTTTGTGTTTGATTATCGCTTCGGTAAGTTGCTTTTCCATGGTCAGAGTAGGGTTGAGAGATGTCATTGGGTCTTGAAAAATTAAGCCAATTTCCTGCCCCCTGAATGCTATCAACTCGTCTTCTGACATCGAAAGTAGGTTTTGTCCCTTATAAAGTGCCTCTCCATGAAGAATCTCACCTGGAGGTTGAGGAATCAATCCCAAAATAGACATCACCGAAACGGATTTTCCACAACCACTTTCCCCAACAATTGCCACTGTTTCACCTTTATTGATGTAATAGGAAATGTCATTTATTGCATGGACAGTTCCTTCCGCTGTGTGAAATTGTACGGTTAGGTTCTTTATCTCAAGCAAGGGAATTTGTTTTATCATTATGGAGTCCTATGCACGTTTTTATGCAGTTCGGCTACGGGGGTCGAGGGCATCTCTTATTCCATCCCCGACAAAATTTATGCTCAGAATGGTAATTAGGATAAAAAAACCAGTGAAGATCCAAAGCCAGGGGGCGGTGTCAATATAGGCGTAGGATCTTTCTAGCATGTTGCCCCAGGTGGCTGTCGGCGCCCTAACGCCCATGCCCAAGAAGCTGATGTATGATTCTCCCAAAATGGCGTCAGCAACACCAAGTGTTGCCGAAACAACGATTGGAGCGATTGTGTTTGGCAGGATATGTTTAAGAATGATTTCCCAGTTAGGTGTCCCGGTTGCCCTGGCTGCGGTGACAAAGTCATTCTCTTTCAAGGATAAGAATTCTGCCCGAACAATACGCGCCAAACCCATCCAGCCCATTAAGCCAATCATTAAAACAATGCCAACCACACTGCCGCTATATGTACGTCCGGCAAATTTAACATCAGGGAATTTATCGCTCAGAAAATTCGCCAGGACTAACAAAAGAAAAATTCTTGGAATGGACAGCAAAGCTTCTGTGATACGCATTAATAATGAATCAAGCCATCCTCCAAAATAGCCTGCAAGGGATCCAACCACCACGCCAATTGAAACCCCAAGGAAGGCAGCTGATATTCCGATCAAAAGGGATATCTGTCCTCCATAGACCGCCCTGCGAAATATATCTCGGCCAATCGGATCCGTCCCAAAAGGGTGCTCTGCACTAGGAGGAGCCAATCGTATTGATGTATCTGTTCTGTTTGCTTCTGCTTCAGGAAAGAACAAAGCTCCGCCAAAACAAAAAACAAATAAAAGCACCATTATGACCGCACCAATCAGAGCCATTTTATGGCGACGAAAGCGCATCCAGATCATTTTTTGGATTGAAAGAGGTGGTTTGTCTGGGAGTTGTTCGAATATTTTAGGAGTTGCTTCAGACATACTCATAAGTTTGTTCCTTTTTCAATCTAAGCGGATTCGTGGATCAAGTGCTGCGTATGTGAGATCGGTGATAATCTGGAAAACCACTACAGCTATGGAGATAAAAACAATGATACCCATGACAACTGGAACATCATATTCGCTAACATGGTCCAGATAAAGCCGCCCCATGCCTGGCCAGGCAAATATTTGCTCCGTAACTGCTGCCCCAGCCAAAAGTAAAGGAAGATCAAGTCCGATCAGGGTAATTATCGGAAGGGCAGCATTTTTAAGGGCGTGCGAGGAGATGATATAGCTCATTCGAAGCCCTTTTGCCTTCGCTGTTCTGATATAGTCTTGATTGATCACTTCAAGCATTGCGCTGCGCGTAAATCGAACGTATTTCGCCATGCTGAGAAATACAATGCTGCCAACAGGCAAAATTAGGTGAAGGACAATTTGAGAAACCGTTTTTCCCTTATTAAAATCAAACATCCCAACGGAAGGTAAATAAGGCAGCCCCCAGCGTCGGAAAGTGCTTGAAAAGATGTAGATCAAAAGGAGAGCAATAAAGAAAACTGGTGTAGATAACCCGATAAATGAAAAAGTTGTCAGAAAATTATCGAGGAAAGAATATTGTTTGAGGGCTGAGATTATGCCAAAGGATATGCCAAAAATGAGAATCAGGATCTGGGCGGGGATCATCAAAATTAGTGTGTTTGGAATTCGATCCAGAATCAGATCTAGTACTGGCACCCCTCGCCTGGTTAGTGAATAGCCAAAATCTCCTCGTAGAATACCTCTTCTGGTTCCTGGGGTTTCCTTGACTCCATCACCATCCAAATCCACTTTGGCCCAATCATTCCCAACTAACCAATAAGTATATTGTAAATAGAGAGGTTGGTCCAAACCCAATTTTCTTTGAATATCTAAATAATCCTGAGTGTTCAATCCTTCCCGCCCTCCCATGGTTGCGACTGGATCACCAATATTCATTACCAATGTAAAAACGATAATGCTAATGATGAACAATAAAACAACAGATTCAAGCAAACGCCTTATGACATATCGGGCCATGAGATCTCCCAACTAAAAAAGATTGAAATGGGTTTTCATAGAATTAGTGGGCAGGGATAATTCCCTGCCCACTTTTTTGAGACTAAAGTACTTATTGTTTTAGATCCCATTCATTGATGTTGAAGTAAGGATTTTGTGCGGAAAATAGGACGCCTGTGATATCTGGGTTGTAAGCATAGACATCAGGGTCACTCCACAGGCCAATCCAGTAAGCATTTTCTGTCATGTAGCGGCTGATTTCGTGGAATGTTACCAGCCGTTCGGCAGGATCAACCTGAGAGATCTCTTTTTCAAAAAGCGCGTCCAATTCGGGGTCACACAGCCTGAACAAGTTTCTTCCTCGTGGATTATCATCACTCGGAATAGCAGAGCACATGAAGCGGTTCGTGTCTCCATCTGGGAAGGAAGAAGCCCAAGCCCACATGCAGAGGTCACTATCCGTATAGCAGGCTGATGCAGCCCCTGCCGCCAAATAATCAGCGATTGGGTAACTGGATATCTCAAGTTGAATACCGCAGTCAGCCAAGTTTTGCTGTGCAACAGCCTGGAAATCAATTCGGTAGTCGTCATTGATCGTTGAGTGATTTAGGACTAACTCGACCCCATCCTTATCCCGCGTTCCGTTGCCATTGCTGTCAACCCACCCTGCATCATCCAGCATTTGATTGGCTTTTACCGGATCAAATGGCCAAGGCTCAAGGGTAGGATCCTGCCACTGTGTGTCGTTCCAGAAACTTATCGCAACTTCTGTTTCTCCAAACAATACATCATCGATATAGGCTTGACGATCAATGCACATCGCGACAGCCTGTCGAACTTCCAGTTCTTTCATTGCCGGAGTATTTTCCAGATTGACAAACAAACCTTCGTTATATCCGGAGTTCACAGGTTCCACAATGATCCCGGCATTTTTAAGGATGGGCCTGTCTGCAAAGGGAGGTAAATAACCGACATCAGCGTCTCGATTTACCAGAGCAGTAGTCTGGGCAGTGGTGTCTGGCACAAAACGAATGTATACCTCGTCGATCTTTGCTGGTTCATTATAGTAATTCTCATTGCGCACAAAATGAGCAAAACTCCCTGACTCCCATTCAGCCAAAACATAGGGTCCACAGCCTACTGTAGGCTCGAAGTTCCAGGTAGCATTGTCCAGGGTGCCTTCTGCTTCAAACACCGGTCTGAGAACATGTTCAGGAAGGATCTCCCGAAGAGTTGTTGCTCGCCAAGGGATATACGGTACAGCAAAGGTAAGTATAACTGTGGTAGCGTCAGCAGCTTCCATAGTTTCTATCAGGTCATACGGGAAAGTGTTCACTGCATTTGCTGGTTCGTTAGCCATTTCCCAGGTGAAGATAAAATCATCCGCCGTGATTGGCTCCCCATCTGACCAGGTAATATCATCCCGAAGTTTCAACGTGATTGTCTTGCCATCCTCGGACACACCACCATTATCAAGTGACGGCATTTCGGTGAGCAAAACAGGTAAAGGCTGATCATTTTCATCAAAAACCCAAGGATCGCAATTCCATATCTGTTGTGTGACTCTGGAGTAGTAGTTCGCAGAATATAGGGGGTTTAGAGAGTCCCATTCCCGGAGAAAACTAATGGTAATGATCTTTGGTTCAGCAGGTTCTGTAGCAGCTTCTTCTGTTACCGCTACTTCCGTTTCCTTGGCTTCAACTCCCGCACTCTCACTGACTGTTGGCTCTTCCGGCGCTGCGGGTCCAGCACCTCCACACGCAGATAACAAGAGACTGGCACAAAGCAGAACTAATAACAGGATAAATAGTGGATTTCTTTTCATGACTTTTTCTCCTTTTTATGGTTGTGAGAATTGAATGCAGTGTGACAACTCAATTCATTGCAAACGATCAAATTTGTATTTTTTTTCTACTTTCCTTGTTTTATTACCTCCTTGGTTGATGTTAGATTCCTGAGTAGATCTTGACCCGCCTGGTCAATGTGTTTCTTCATACAAGCCTCAGCAGCAACTGAATCGTGATTTGCCAGAGCTTTGATAATTTCAAGGTGTTCAAGATAATCGCGTCGATCTAGATCCTGATAAAGCTGAACCTGGGATTGTGGGAAATTTCCCTGAATCATTGTGGGAGAGAACGACCAGATTTTGTCTAAGTTCTGAATCAAGTAGACTCGCTTACTTGATAAGTAAATCAACTCGTGGAACTGTTGATTTAATTCTCGATAGAGGCTCATATTATTGTTGGTAAAAAGAACTTTCATTTGCTCTGCTAAGTCAGTCAATTTTTCGATGGTCTCAAGGCTAACTGACTCTGCGGTTGCTGCAGCTGCACGCGCTTCTAAGAACGACCGTAAAGCAAAGATATCTGCAACATCATCAACAGAATATTTGACAACTTGTACACCTCGATAGGGAATATGCTCGACTAGCGATTCGGATACCAGGTCTTTTAAGGCTTCCCGTACAGTAACCGGACTAACACCATATTCTTTGGCAATATGATCTTGCCGGATAAACTCCCCCGGTTTAAGTTTGCCGGTAAGAATAGCTTCTCGAAGGCGTTCGGCCACGATTTCATGCAACTGTTGCCGCTGGATAAACTCGTCCTGCTTGGGTATTGACATACATTCCTCGGTGATTTATCTATCTAAAATTTCAGTTTCTCTCTGTTACAACTTCCACAACAGCAATATTTTGCATGGGTGTGACAGTCAGTCGAACAATATTTATTTTTGTCTATTCCGGAAGTAGTTTTTCCAATAAGCAATTCATCATAACGGGTTGCCTGGTCAAGATGTCTTTATTTATTGACACGTTTGATGTCACCTGTAAAGGTTTTTGTCAGCTCCTAATCTATAAAAATCCTGACATCATTTGTCTAGACAGCAAGGCGCGATTGCCCTGCTCGTCAACATATCCAATAAAAATAATAAATTATAAATTATAAATAATATATAATATAATAGTAGCTACTTGTCAATAGGAAGATTAAGTCAAAACAAAATCACACGTCCAACCAACTCGAAAAGCGAGTTTTTAGGATTAAATCTGACTTCGTAGATGAAAAGGAGACTAATCATGGCATTTAAAAATGGGATTATCGATCTGAGGAGCGATACACTAACGCAGCCAACACCAGAAATGCGCCAAGCGATGTATGATGCTGAGGTGGGCGACGATTATTACCGGGATGATCCTACTGTAATTAAGCTTGAGGAAAAAGCGGCTGAATTGTTTGAGCGTGAGGCGGCATTGTTGGTCTTTAGTGGAACCTTGGGAAACAGCGTTTCGATTTTGGCGCAGACCCAATCCGCCCGAGAGATTATTACTCAATCAGACGCATTTTTATGGCGTTGTCAGGCGACAAATTTAGCAGCGGTTGCGCGCATCAGCATGCAGCTGGTGCCAAGCGAGAAAGGTATCCTCGATCCGAAGAGACTGCACTTATATTTACGAGGTGAATATATTGACGAACCCAGAACCTCTCTTATTTCAATAGAAACACCCAACAATGGTGCTGGCGGAACTATTATCCCGCCGGAGAATATTGCTGCTATTTCTAAATTCTCCAAAGATAACAAGCTTGGCTTTCATATCGATGGTGCCCGGATTTTCAATGCTGTTGTTCAATTGGATATTTCTCCTGCGGCATACATCAATGGGGCGACCAGTGTCATGTTTAGTTTGTCAAAGGGCTTATGTTGTCCCCAGTGCTCAATGATTGTTGGTAGCCAAGAATTGATCGAGGAAGCGAGGCGATGGCGGATGACTCAGGGAGGGCATTTACGCCAAGGTGGTATTTTGGCGGCGCCAGGTCTGATTGCGTTGGATTCCATGATTGAGCGCTTGAAAGAGGACAATGACAACGCCCGATATTTGGCAGAAGTCCTCCATAAAGACGGTTTGATGGAAATCGATTTGGACACCGTGCAGACCAATATGGTCAGAGGGTCTTTCCATCCTATCTGCACAGATGGCGTAGGACTAGGTGAGTTTCTGTCTGAACGAGGAATAAAAGCTGGGATTGCGCCTGATGGAAGTTCCAGATTGGTGACGCATTTCTGGGTCAGTAAAGAAGATATTGACAAATTCATTTTAGCGCTGAAAAAATATGCTCAGGGATAGAATCTTCCAAGATCAAAGGATTTTAATTTGGCTCG
>CAYLOW010000108.1:0-2435 GCA_964385315.1 uncultured Anaerolinea sp. | reverse complement strand
AATTGCAGAACTCGTTCGCGAGTATCGAAGGGATTTTCACATGTACCCTGAAATAGGGTTCCATGAAAACCGGACTTCAGATAAAGTTGCTACAATAGTTGAAGGGCTGGGGTATCGGGTGCGCAGAGGTGTGGCTCGCACTGGCGTGATTGCGGAAATTGGAAATGGGAAACCCGTGATTGCAATCCGCGCCGATATGGATGCCTTACCCATCCAGGAGGAAAATGAAGTGCTTTATGCCTCAAAGATACCGGGCATGATGCACGCCTGTGGACATGATGCCCATACGGCAATTGCTCTTGGAGTTGCAACTTTACTTAAAGATGAAAATTTCTCCGGCACGGTTAGATTCATATTTCAGCCGTCAGAAGATTCGGATGACGAAGAGGGCATCAGCGGCGCACCGCGCATGATCGAGGAAGGCGCCATTCAGGATGTTGAAGCGATCCTGGGGCTACACGTCCATGCTTCAGGTGAATCCTGTAAAATCAGCACGTGCCCTGGCATATTTTTAGCCGGGGCCGACTTATTCACTGCCTCCATCTTCGGGAAAGGCGGGCATGGTGGTGCCCCGCATGAGACAATCGATCCAATCCATATCGCAGGTCATGTTATCCTGGCGATTAATGCGATCATATCCCGCCGCATACCGGCCAGTGAGTCAGCCGTCATAAGCCTCGGCACCATTCAAGCTGGAACCGCAGATACCATCATTCCGGGGCAAGTGAACTTCTCTGGAACAACACGTTATGCAAACCTGGATGTGCGCAAAAAAACACATGAGGAATTGGAAAAGGCATTCTCAATTGCCAAAAATTTTGGCGGAGATTATGTTCTAGAAATTAAAGCCGGCTCACCGCCCACGATCAATGATGCCCTGATTGTGGAAAACATATTTAATGCCACCGAAGACTTGTTTGGAAGGGAACAAATCGAGGAGTACAAGCCCATCATGGCAGGCGATGACTTTGCACAGTATGCGCGGTTGGTTCCAGCCGGGTATTTTTTTCTGGGAGCCGGGATCAAAGGAGATGTTCGCAGGCATCATGACCCGCGTTTTGATATCGATGAATCCTGTCTGCCGATCGGTGTGGCAGTCCTAGCAGAAACTGCACTGCGCATGCTGCGCTAATCAGCGTATTCAAGGGACCTCTGGTAACAGGACTTTTACTCAAGCAAAGAAGCTCTGAAACCAGAGATTCTTTGCTTCGCTCTGAACGAAAAGAGAAAGTCCATAATCATTTCGATGGAGAGAAAAATGAAATATTCAAACAATATGTTGGAATTGATCGGAAATACGCCACTACTAAAACTCAACAAGGCAGCAAAACATGTAAAAGCGAATGTATTTGTAAAACTTGAATACCTCAACCCCAGCGGCAGTTATAAAGACCGGATGGCGCTCTCCATGATCGAGGCAGCAGAAGCTGGTTTGACTTGGAATGGGAAAAAATTGGAACCGGGTGGAACAGTTTGTGATTGTTCTGCAGGAAATACAGCGCCTGCCCTGGCTTTTGTGAGCGCGGTAAAAGGCTACAAGACAAGGCTTAGCGCATATACCCCTCTGCTTCGGGGAGATAGTACAAGATTAAAAATCATTAAAGCGTACGGAGCCGATGTGCGAGGAAGCCCTCCCGCTTCTGATTACTTGACTGAAGATCAATTAAAAATGGTGCCGGAAGAAGATTTGAAGGATCTTGCATGGGTGATTGCTGCAAAGCGAGAAATGGCGGATCTGGAGGAAAATTTACCCAACGCGGTGTGGGTTGACCAGATCTATAACCAATATAACAAAATTGGTCAAATGAGCATTGGTTATGAACTCCATGAACAGTTGGATGGAAAGATTGATGCGTGGGGCTGTGCAGTGGGTTCCGGGTCGACTTTACTGGGTGTCATTTTGGCCCTAAAGGAAAAAGGTGTAAATCCCTTAACCTTTGGAGTTGCCCCCTATGGCAGTGAATCATTTATGGAATTAAAAAAACCTGAAGCCAAAAGGGGCGAATTTGAATTATCCAAAATGAGTCAGCAGCTTGTTGATTGGATGGGGCTTAAGAAATGGCAAACAGAGAAATCCATCGTTGAAGAAATGATGGATTTAGGATATCCGGACGAATTTTTTCAAGTCAGTGAAGAAGAAGCAAGGAACATGGCAAATGTTTTGTGTGAGGAAGAGGGTATCTACTGCGGCATGTCTTCCGGGGCGAATGTGTTCATCGCTCTTAAAATTGCTGAAAGGCTGCAGCCCAATCAAAATGTGGTAACCGTCATTGTTGACAGAAGGGACCGGTATTTAGGCGAGTACCCAAATGATGTGTTTGTAGTGTAGGCGGCATGGGTTTTTTTTAGATCAGATCCATGATTTGGGAATAAAAACCTGCTCGCTCGAGAGAACTCCCGCTTGGGGTATGGCAAGATTGTGGGTGAACTCCTCA
>CAYLOW010000107.1:0-12724 GCA_964385315.1 uncultured Anaerolinea sp. | reverse complement strand
GGAATGGAATTTGCAATTAATAAGTTCGGAGTGGGCTTGCGCTCAACTGTCTTTGATGATCAATAAGAATGCATTCACAACCTGCGGATCAAAATGCCTGCCGCTTTGCTCCTGGATGTGCTGCAGCGCTTTTTGATTTGACCATTTATCGCGATAGGGGCGGTCATTGGTCAGCGCATCCCAGACATCGATAATGGCAAAGATGCGGGCCATTAGGGGAATGTGCTCTCCCTTCAACCCCTGCGGATACCCCGTGCCGTCCCATCTTTCATGATGACAATACGGTATGTTGAGTGCGTCATTCAAGTAGGCGATCGGTGCCAGCAGATCCCACGCAAGTTGGGGATGTTTGCGCATCAGGTCCCATTCCTCGTCGGTTAATTTTCCCGCTTTGAGCAGGATAGAATCAGGGATGCCCATCTTGCCGATGTCGTGCAGCAGCGCGCCGCGTCGGATGGCTGTCAACTGACTGTCGTTAACATGCATGGCGCGTGCCAGCTTCAATGTCAATTCGGTCACGCGCTGCGAATGTCCTTCTGTTTCATGGTCGCGCAGGTCCATGGCCCGCGACCAGCCTTCGATCGTGGCGTCATAGGCATGGTTCAGGTCAAGGTTGGAGCGCTGCAGATTCGTGAAAAGCTGGGCGCTGTCGATCGTGATGGCGGCTTGTCCCGCCAGCGCTTCCAGAAACTCAAGCCATTCTGTATCAGGGGTAAAGGCTTCACGGCGATAGACTTCCAGGGCGCCTTTAACTTCCCCTTTCACAACCAGGGGCACACACCAGTAACATCTGAATCCTTCCACTTTCCAGAACTTCATAAAACCTGGATTATCGATGTGCAGGATAGATTCAAGGTCAAGTGTGACGAGCGAACGGTGATCCATGATGGCTTGCCAGGCAACGCTGTTTTCCATGTTGATGCTTTCGAACTGAAGTGTGTGAAAGCCGCGGCCAGCTACCAATTCCAATGTCGTTGAATCCGTGTGAAGCAGCAGTACATCAGCCGCGTCCACCTTTAGCTGTGAAATGGTATTCGTCAACAAAATATTAAGGGTCAATTGCATGTCACGGCTGCTGGCAATCGCCTGGTCCACGGCGCGCAGGCCGTTTAATTGCTCGAGACGGTGGATGGTTTGTTCATTCAACTGCATCCTTTGTAAAGCCGCGCCGGTCAACTCTGACAGAATGGACAGCAGGCGGATCTCATTCTGGTTCAGTTCACGTTGGCTTGGTACAGAGGCAAGCAGTACTCCCAGGGTTTGCTCAGTAGTGCGAATGGGCAGGCAAACCCCGCCCCAGCCGGACGGGATCTGATTGCGTGCTGAAAAGCGCACCTGCGGGTCAATGGCAAACTCGCGTGAGATGTATACCTCGCCGTTGGTAAATACCTTCCCCGCGATCCCCTCACCGCTGGGGGTTGATTGCCCGCTCACCCCGGCAGTCCAACCGCGCGCAACTGTTTTATCCAAAGTATCTTTGGTTTTATTATGCAATTCGATCGAACCATGCGGGGTATTCAGCATGGCCAGGGCCTCATCCAAAATAATGGAAAGCAATTCATCCTGGTTCGTAACAGAGCGCAGTTCGAGTGAGATACGGTTGATGGTTTCCAATTCCATTACACGCTGGCGAATGCTTTCCTCGGCCTGCTTGCTTTCGGTGATATCCTGAATGAATCCGGTGACCTTCCGGTTCACAGGGCTGTATTCGGCGCTCGAATGGATATCCCGAATTTCACCATCTGATCGTCTTTGTATTTTGAAATCGACATCGTAGCGTTTCCCTTCCGTGATCAGCGCGGTCAGCGCGGCATCCAGGATGGGGCGGTATTCAGGCAGCGGCATCGATTGGATATATGACAGTGTCATGGAACCCTTGGGTGCGCCGTAAATTCGGTGCGCCTCCTCTGAAGCAAAAGCTGTTTTTGTAGCCAGGTCGATCTCCCAGCTTCCCAAATGGGCGATGCCCTGCACCTTTTTGAGGATTGCCTCCCTTTCGTTACGTTCAACGATCTCAGCTGAAAGCGATGCGGTTCTGATTTCCACCAGTTCTTCAAGATGCTCGTTCAAGGCGCGGAGCTCATCCTGCGAATCGACTAATTCGTTATTGCGTTGAACCGCCGCTTCGTAGGTGGATAGCAGCAGGCTGAGCATGCGCTGCGGGTCGGCGCTGATCACGCGGCTTTGTCCCGCCAGCTGGATCTCTACCTCTACCTCTACCTCTACCTTTCTCTGGTCTCCTGAATGGGTTTCGGATTCAGCCATGGTCCGGTTGATGTTCGTGAGCAAATGTTCCACGCTGTATGGTTTGGTAATGAAATTATCGGCACCGCAAGCCAGGCCTTCCAGCACATCCTCCATATTGTTCAACGATGTTAATAAAATGACGGGAATATCATCCAGGTCCGGGTCCGCTTTGATCTGTCTGCAAAATTCATATCCGTTCATTTCCGGCATATTGATATCGCTGATGACGAGCGATGGTTTGTTCACACCCATCACGGCTAGCGCCTGCGGCCCCCCCCTTGAGACTGTAACCTGGTACTCATGCTGTTCCAGCAGATGGCGTAATTGCTCGCCCTGCGTCGGGCTGTCCTCAACGACAAGTATATGTGCTTTATCCATGGTGAACCCTGCGGTCATTTCCCCATCCGCAATTGCTGCTTCTGTGCGTACATCTCGGCATCGGCCTGTTTCAGCAGGTCTGCAATACTGGCCGGGTGGTCCGGGTCGAACTGTGCCAACCCCATGCTGGCTGAGAGTATGTAGTTGTGGGTTTCATTCACCCGGTTGAGATTTTCCTGCAGGCGGGCAAGCACTGTTTGAATAGAGTCCCGGGTATGGTCTGTGAAGAGGACCGTGAATTCATCGCCGCCCATCCGGGCGATGATATCCGATTCTCGAAAAGTTTTTTCAAGGGCGTGTGCCATGTCCCGCAGTGCCGTGTCGCCCTGGGCGTGGCCGAGCGTGTCATTGATCCGCTTCAGGTAATCAAGATCTGTGAAAAGCAGCGCAAATTTCTGATGGGTGCGCAAGGCAAGCCGCCAATGCTGTTCAGCGAGGGTCATAAATCCGCGGCGGTTAAGCAGGCCGGTTAATTCATCACGCAGCGAGAGGGCATGTAGTTCGTTTTGTAAACGTTCGCGTTCCATGATCTCGGCTGTAAGCTTCACGGTGCGTTCGTCCACGAGTTCTTCCAAATGCTCGTTCAGCGAATTCAATTCCGCATTTCTTTGCATGGCTGCTTCATAGGTGGAAAGCAGCAGGCTCAACATTTGCTGCGGGTCGGCGTTGATCAGGCTGCCTTTGCCCGAAAAGGGTACCTCGACTGAAATGTTGGCGTGCTTTGATGAGCTGGAGGAATTGTCCGCCAGGATGCGCTTGATATGCTTGAGAATGTAATCTGCGCTGTAAGGTTTGGTGATGAAGCCGTCGGCGCCGCATGACAACGCCTCCATTACATCTTCAACGCCGGAAAGGGAGGTTAATAGAATGACAGGGATATCCCCCAGAAGGCCGTCCTCCTTGATCCTCTGGCAGAGTTCATACCCGTTCATTCCCGGCATGTTAATATCGCTGATGATCAGCGCCGGCTTATACCCGTTCAAACTTGCATAAGCCTTTTTGCCGTCTCTGGCAAGCGTAACTTTATATCCCTGCTCCTCGAGGATGTACTTGAGAAGTTCAGCCTGGGTTGGGCTGTCCTCGACAACAAGAATGTCCAGATCCTCTTTGGCAGGTTCCATCTCAACGCTCATTTGGCAGGTCCGTTCGATCTTCTGATAAGTTCGATCACAGTTTTGGCAATGCCTTCCGGCGGCAGGATGTAAGTGGCCCCATCAAGTTTAATGGCTTCACCCGGCATGCCGTGCACGATCGAACTGGCCTGGTCCTGGGCAATGGTAATGGCGCCTGCATCCCGCATCAATTTTAATTCATCCGACCCGTCCCTGCCCATGCCGGTTAATAGTACACCCAACGCGCGGGGGCCCAAAGCAAGCGTGGTCGTCCGAAAAAGATAAGCCACCGATGGGCGCAAACCATTCTCAGCCGCATGGTTGCTCAGGGAAATGCGCAGGCTCTTCGAGATCCCGATGTGAAAACCATCCGGGGCGACATACGCGTGGCCTGCGAGTGGGTTCTCATTGTGCGCGGCAACGTGTACCGGGAAGCCCGAGGCGTTTGTCAGCCAATGCGCAAAGCCTTCCACGAATCCCGCGGCGATATGTTGGACAATGAGGACCGGCACGCCCAGGTTGTGCGGTAGCAGCGACAGGATCTTGTGCAGCACCGGCGGTCCACCGGTGGAAGCGCCGATTGCCAACAGTCTGATGTCCCTGGCAGTTGCCGGTTCCCGCATGACAGGAAGAGGGGGCAGCGCCCCTGTTTGTTTTGCCCGCGAATGCCGCCGCACGACTTTGATCTCGGACATTAGCTTAACTGTGCGGATCAAATCACGCACAGCAGCGGCATGGTCGGGGTGCCCCATACCCGGGGGGCGCAGGACCATTGCCAGCGCGCCCGCTTCCAAAGCGCGAAAATTAGAGTCGACTTCACTGCTGCCGGTGCTGGCGCTGACGATCACGATCGGGGTTGGCGCGTTTTCCATGATTTTTCGTGTGGCTTCAAAGCCGTTCATCTTCGGCATATGAATATCCATGGTAATGACATCCGGGTGTTTTTCCAGAACCATCGCCAGTGCGTCTGCACCATCGCCGGCAATACCAACCACTTCCATATCCGGATCAAAGGATAGAATATGTGCCAGAAATTCCTGGGCTACACGCGAATCTTCAACGATCAGAACCTTGATCATTTAGATCTCCGGGCCGGGTTTCTCATAATAATCCCCGCACAACTTCCAGCAAATTACTCTGGTCAAAACTGCTCTTGACGATGTAGGCATTTGCGCCTGCTTCAATTCCGCGTTCACGATCCTGATGCGATTCGAGTGAGGTCACCAATACCACAGGGATTTCGCGCAGCTTTTTATCTTCGCGCATCTTTGTTGTCAATTCAAAGCCGCTCAAACGCGGCATGTCCACATCAGAGACCACAAGATCGAAATTACCGCTGCGCAGGCGGGTGAACGCATCCATGCCGTCCACAGCGGTGGTAACCTGGCAGCCCGCGGCTTCAAGTATGCTCTTAAGAAGTGTGCGGGCCGTGATCGAATCTTCAGCCACCAGAATGCGCCTGACCTTAACCGGTGTTTCCACTGCCGCAGGCGAAACTCCAAATACCACACCCGGGCGCAGAGCTGAAGCCATCAAGTCAGCCACGTTGATCACGGGTACGACCTTGCCTGCACCCAGCACAGTGGCGCCGGATATGTTAAGTACCCGGCTCAATTGTTTCCCTAATCCCTTCACCAGCACCTCTTCTTCGGATATCACTTCATCCACTTGAACAGCGATGCGGCTGCGACTCGAAGCCAGGATCAATAGGGTGACATATTCGCCGGCAGACTCTAGGCGTTTTAAATTATTACTGCCAGTGGATATTCCCAGCACCTCGCCAAGCCTGACCATTGAAAGCACCTGGCCATCCATTTGGATCGTTTCGCGGTTTTCAATGGTTTGGATCTCATTCTGCCGCACCCGCAGGACACGTTCCACCTGGGCGGTTGGCAGAATAAATTGCTGCAATCGGGTGCGTATCAGAATGCCTCGGAAGGTGGCCAGTGTCAGAGGCATTTGTAAAATAAAAATGGTACCTATTCCGGGATGGGCATTTACCGAAACCTGCCCGCCGAGTTTTTCCACTTTTTCGCGTACGATCGCCAGCCCCAGCCCGCGTCCTGAAATATCGGTGATGATCTCATTGGTTGAAAAACCCGACTCAAAAATGAGCGCCATGATCTCGTGTGCATCCAAATTCCCGGCGGCATCAGGTTCGATCAGGCCGGACAGGATGGCTGCCTTGCGCACCTGTTCCACGTCAATGCCCGCCCCGTCATCTGAAACGAGGATCTCCACCTGTCGACTGGTCTTTGTGCTGAAGCTGAGGGTGATCGTTCCGCGTGCCGGTTTCTGCTGCAGCACGCGTACCTCGGGTTTTTCAATACCGTGGTCAACGCTGTTTCGCAGCAGGTGGATCAGTGGGTCTTTTATTTCTTCAAGGATGCGCTTGTCGATCTCGATCTCTGCGCCGTGTATGACGAGGTCAATATCCTTCCCTTGCGAGCGTGCCAGGTTTCGCACAAACCGGGGAAAGCCTTCCACCAGAGTTAAACCCGGCAGCATCAGCACCTGCTTCATGGCTTCCAGGTGATCATCCACCATGTGCTTTAAGACACGCTGATCCTGCTCGATCGATTTGCTAACCGCGGCAACTTTTTCGGTCAATGCATCCAGACGCTCGTTGATCAAATCCGGCAGGTTTGGCCTTTGAGCAAAGCGCTGGTTTTCCCAATGACTCGATTCTGTTCTCAACGAAAAAAGTTCCTGTTCGATCTCGCGCAGGTCAGCCATCCGTTGGGCGGCAGCTAATTTTGCCTGGATCATTTCCTCTGCCTGAAGCAGCAGCGGGTCTAATTTCGAAATGGAGATCCTCACCGTATCTGATAATGCAGATTCTCCCGTTGGGGACAATCCGGCTGGTTTCTCTTTTAAGGATGACCCTTTCTGAATTTGCACGTCCGGTTTTGGTTGGGCGTGTGGTTCGATCGTTGGATCTGTAGTCTCCATTGGGCGGTTTGCTGCGGCGGGTTCGCCGTTGGGGTGGGTACTCCCCTGGACGGCTTCGTTCAGTTGGCGGGTCAGGTCCCGAAGACGGGCACGGTCAATTGAAGTTCTTTCAGCCTCCATGTCTGAAACAAGTTGTGTCAGTGCATGGAGTGTCTGGTGGAACAGGTCAAACAACGCCGGTGACTGGTTGATCTCCTGGCGCTTCATCGCAGCAAAGGCGCTTTCAATAGGCTGGCAGATCGATTCGATCTCTTTGAGGTTCACAGACCGGGCTGCACCTTTAAGGCTGTGAGCCTCGCGGAAGACGGTCTCAATGATCACCATGGATTTGGATGACTCGGTTGTTTTCTCAAGTTCTATCAACCCCGCGGAAAGTGCGCGCAGATGCTCTTCGGCTTCAAGCCGAAACATTTCACGCAGCCTCTTGAGAAATTCCTGTTCCTTCGCGTCCATCAGTTTCACCAATTACACTTTGAACTGTGTCGTCAATTCCTTAAGTTTTTGTCCTAAGACATTCAGCCCTGCCGCTGCTACTTCCATTTGCCGCATGCTGATGGCATTTTGCGCTCCCGCTTGATTGATATTTTCCATGGCCACACTGATCTGATCCATGCCAACCACTTGCTGCTGCCCCGATGCCACGATCTGCAGCGCTGCCTGCACTGCCGTATCACTGGCTTCTGCCATGGCGCGGATGGCGTCACCGGCTTGAACTGCCTGCCGTACGCCGGCCTCCACTGCCTTGCTGCCCTGTTCGGTGGCTAATACTGTATTGTTGGTTGCCCTCTGTACATCGTTGAGGATGGCGCGTACCTGTGCCGTGGCTTGTTTGGATTGTTCGGCCAGGCTTCTGATCTCCTGTGCCACCACAGCAAAACCGCGGCCCTGTTCCCCGGCCTTGGCTGCCTCGATCGCGGCGTTGACCGCCAACAGGTTCGATTGGTCTGCCAGGTCTGTCACCGAAGCGATGATGCCGCCTATCGATTGACTTTGCTCGCTCAGGCGCACGACTGTTTGGGCAATGGATTCCATTTGTTCACGGATGCGTTCCATGCCAGCCAGGGTTTCCTCCGCGGCATTTTGCCCGCTTTGCGAGACCAGCGTCACGCGTTGGGCATTTTCAGACACATATTTCGCTTTTTCAGAGGAGAGCTGCGCCGCCTGCCGTACTTCCTCAACCGTAGTGGTGGTTTCGCTGATCGAAGTGGCGGACTCGGCTGTGCTGGAGGCAACCTGGGTGGTGGCAGCCAGGATCTCGCTGGCTGAACTTCCAAGTGCGTTCACGCTGTCGCGGATCGCCTGCATCTGCGACCCGATCATCCCGACCATTTCACTGAAGGAGCGTATCATCACTCCCGCTTCATCTTTCCGTTTTAGGTCCATGGAAATATCCAGCCTCAGGTCTCTGGAAGTGATCATATTCGTGACCTGTGCCAATGGTCTGGTGATACTTATTGTAAGCAGATATGAAATGAATGCAGATAGTACGACAGCCGCTATTCCAAGCCAGAGGATAAATGCGCGCGTATTGGTGTATGCCGTCTGTGCTTCCTGGAAGTGGACCAGGCTGCGCGCTTCCTCGTACTTGATGAGGCTGTCTAAATTGGCGATCCAGATACGCACCGAAGGGTATGCCTTTGAAAACATAAAATCGGTTCCAGCATTGACATCGCCGGCTTGGACCAGTGCGATCGCTTGATCCTGGTTATTTTTGGCAGTTTCCGCCGAAGACTCCATTGCATTCAGCAGTTCCAATTGCTTACCATCGCCCTGCTTGGCCACCTGCTTGTACCGGGTCAGTGCATCTTGATATTCATTCCTTTTATCCCCCAGGGTGTCAATGTAGGCTTGTATTTGCTGGCTGGATTGATTCATGTGATTCGCCAGAAGGAAATCCCGCACAGCCAGGGCGGTTTGCCTCGCGTCGTCTATCATAATATTGGCTTGCTGTATACGCACATCCTCCACCATCGATATTTCTTCCAGGCGAGCTTGAACCCGTTGCAGCGAACCCAGCCCGACTACGATCACGATGATCATCAAGACCAGCACCACTCCCAGGTTCAACACCAGCCGCATGCCAATTTTCATATTGTTCAATAGGTTCATTTGGAAATCTCCTTCTCTCGATCTGCCTTATACATACTGGTCATCGCTTATTGCATATCCTGATGGACAATGATCTTCTCATCGTTCAGGATTCTTTCCGCGTCCAGAATGATCACCCGCCCGCTGGTGACCCCGAGCACGTAATCTGCGCCAATGCCCGAGATCGTCGGCGGCATCGCCTGCAGGGAGTCCAGCGCAATGGAACGCGTGCCAAGGATCTCATCAGCCAATATCCCGAATTCCATCTTCGGATTGTGCAGAATGATCAACCGGTTGAGTTGTCCCAGCCCCCGTTTGGGAAGGTTAAAAAAATTCCCGAGGTCAACGATTGAAAGGATCCGCCCGCGCACGTTGACAATGCCAAGCACAAATGCGGGAACCCCGGGCAGGGAAGTGAAATCCTTTAATGGATATACTTCGCGGACATGGATCGACCCAATTCCATAGATCTCAGATGCCAGCCGAAACTCAATGATCTTCAGGATCTCGTGCGCCTCAGCCGGCCTCTGCGGTTCCTGCGCAAGTGCACGGGCACGAGCTTTAAGAATGGCGCGGGCATCCTGGGTTGGTTTAGCATCCCGTTCCAATGCCTGGCTTGCCTGCTCCATTTGCTGATGGACCTTGCCCCAGTCGATCCTTGGGGGGGGATGCGGGTCTGTGGAACCTGGTTTCATAGGGTGTTCAACCCTCCTGTCTGGAAGACGCCGGAGACGATCTGCTTGATTCGTGCTGCTGTTAATCCTTCCGATTCAGGCACGGGTTCATCCTGCTTGGAGGCATTCAAAAGCTCCATCACATTTTTAAAACTTTTTTTTGCGCCTGTCCTGTTCCCCTGCCTGAGCAGCAGGCTGCCCAGTGAAAAATGTGCCATAATAAAATTGGGATCAAGGTACAGGGCTCGTTTGAATGCGGCCAGCGCATCAGCTTCCCTGTTTTGTTCCTGAAGGATGATCGCGCCGAGATAATATAGACTGGGATCGAGTTTGTTCAAAGCGATGGCTTGTTCACAGGCAGACCATGCCTCGTCCAGTTTTCCCTGGTTGGCGAGTTCCCGGATACTCACAACCGCATTCGGATTTTTCGGGCCGCCCGCAATTTTTTCCCGAGTCGGTGCGCCGTGTGCGTTCACGGACGGCGATGCCTCCATGGGTATTTTTTTTGCCGAAAAAGGCACGGCAGGCAGGTCCGTCATCGGGCGTGTCTGCTTTGGTTCGCGGCGGTACAGGACAGCCCCGGGAAAATTAACCGGAGCAAACTGTCCGAAGATGTGCTGCGATAGTTCGCTGGAACTGACGATAAACCACCCGCCTTCCACCAGGCATTGATAGAAGCGCTGCCCGGCCAGCCGCATGCGTGCCGGCGCAAAGTACATCAGCACGTTCCGGCAGAAGATGATGTCCATGGCATTGGTATTGTTCATGGGGGAGGGGAATACATCCTCTGAAAGATTGAGATACGCGAAGGTTACCATTTTGCGGATCCTGGGTAAAACCTCATACCGCCCGTCGGTTCTACGCAAGAAATATTTATCCTTGAATCCCGCCGGGACGTTGCGGAATGACCATTCGCCGTACACGCCTTCTGCAGCCCGGCGCAATACCCGCGGGTTGATATCGGTTGCCAGCAGGGTGATGTTCCAGTCTTCCAGGGCTGGCAGGACCTGGCGCAGCGCGATGGCGAGCGAATATGGTTCCTCCCCGGTGGAACAGCCTGCGCACCAAAATCTTAAGCGCCGCTGGTTTTCACGTAAACGAATGAGCTCTGCCAAAATATCAGTCCTCAACGCTTCAAAGACTTGAGGCTCGCGCCAGAAATAAGTTTCAGGGATGGTCAAATGGCTGGCGAGTATTTCGGTCTGTTCCTGGGTCAGTTGCGATGAAACCAGCCACTGCAGGAATGTTTCAGGATCTGGTTTGTCAAACTCTATGGCAGCGGATCTTGCATGACGTTCCAGGTCGCCCCACCGTGCGGGGGGGAAATGTAACCCCAGCCTGGATGCCACAAAGCCGCTCAACTGTGTTAACTGATTTTCGCTAAAACCAATTTTCATGGTGTCCCCCCGGTCTTCATTCTTTTTTGCGAAAGGGCATACTCCACCTTTTGCTCTTCAGCAGGAGAAAGAAACTGATCCAGATCACAGATCAGGGTCAGGCCGTTTTCCAGTTTGACCATGCCTTTTATATATTCAACTTCCGGCAGGCCCTGCTCGACGCTCACCATTTCCTGTGCTGTCAATTCGTGAATGCCTTCCACTTCATCAACCACCAGCGCTACGGAAAGCCGCGACGTGTTAGCGAGGATGAACTTATCATTTGGGGATAGCTCACGTGCGGGCAGGCGCAGGCGCTGACGTACATCCACAACCGTGACGAGCTGCCCCTGAACATTGATCACGCCGGTAATAAAACCCGGCGCTTTCGGCAGGGGCGTGATCTCCACCGCCCTGACAACCCGTTCCACCGTCCACAGATTTAAAGCATAGCGCGGCTCATCCAGTGTAAACACCAGGATCTGGTTTTGGGCTGCTGTGTGGAGGCTTCTCATTTCAAGTATCACTTCATGCGTGTGCAATTTATTCCAGCGTTGGATTGAGCTTGCAGATATCCCTGACCGTCAGGAATATTCAATTATGAAGCAAACGGAAAAGAAAATAATTGCATTTCTATATTATTTGTTCCATACTTGGAACATGATTATATGTCATTACCCTGGTTTCGCCCGAATAAATTGGCTTCGATCTGTGGTAACGCCTGAAAGAATATGAAAACTAGGTCACTATCCTGTGTAACCATGTTCCCAAACCACAGGCCAACCAGTTCAAGAAAGCCGGTTGGCCTGTGGTTGTTTGTTCAAAATACTTATTTGTGGTCTTACTTCGTGCTCCATAACACTTTGGCATGACCGTTTCCTATGCATCCTTTTCAATATTTATAAGTGACAGGAATATTTCTACAAGGGCCGGGTCGAAATGAGTGCCGGAATTTTGTTTTATGTAATTCAGTGCTTCGCTCCTGGACCAGGCGGCGCGAAACGGGCGGCGGGAGATTAGAGCAACCCAGACATCCACAATGGCAAACAATCGGGCCTCCAGGGGTATCTCTTCTCCGCGCAGCCCGCGCGGGTAACCGCTGCCATCCCATTTTTCATGATGGCAGTACGGGATGTCCAGCGCAGGGCCAAGATACTCAATGGCTGACAGCCATTCATGGGCGTTAACAGGGTGTTTGCGAACGACAGCCCATTCCTCTTCAGTGAGTTTTCCGTGCTTCAACAGGATCTGGTCCGGTATGCCCATGTTCCCCACATCATGCAGTAATGTACCCCTGCGGATATGTTCCATTTGCCCCTGCGGGATGCCGGCCTTTTGGGCGAACTTCAAAGTCAATTCGATCAAACGCGCGGAATTTCCTTCCGTTTCCTGATCACGAATATCGATCGCGTTCACCCATCCTTCAATCGTCTTCTCGTAGGAGATGACCAGCTCTTGATGTGCCTTTTCAATTTTATCCTGCTGTTCCATAATGCGGCGGTACCGGTTCAGGCGTGTAATGGTTTGAACACGCGCCAATAATTCGAGGCCGTCAATATTCTTGCTGAGGAAGTCATCTGCGCCAGCCTGGATGCCTGTCATGAGGGAAGAGCGGTCTTCAAGGGCGGTGATCATCAGGATCGGGACCTCTGCCAGGGCAGGGATGGCACGAATGCTGCGGCAGGTTTCATATCCATTCATCCCGGGCATCATTACATCCATCAGGATGACATCGGGCTGGTGTTCCACCGCGAGTTGAAGGCCCTCTTCACCGTTTTCTCCAAATAGAATTTGATAACCGCCTTTGGAAAGCAGGTGCCCCAGGGTCTCGCGAATGATCTCATCATCGTCAACGATCAATATTTTCGAAGTGGTTTCCATATCTCACATTTTTCGA
>CAYLOW010000106.1:0-12910 GCA_964385315.1 uncultured Anaerolinea sp. | reverse complement strand
TCGTAACGCTTTGTATTTAAATGCGTGATAGCGATTGCCAGCGCGTCAGCGGCGTCGTCGGGTTTGGGAATTTTTTCCAGTTGGAGCAGGGCACGTACCATATCCTGCACTTGGCGTTTATCCGCGCCGCCATAACCTGCGACAGCTTGTTTTACCTCGTTGGGAGTGTATTCAAAAGGTTCAATGCCGGCTTTTTGCAAACAGAGCATAATGACACCACGAGCCTGCCCCACCGCAAGTGCGGTTTTGACGTTCGTTTGGAAGAATAATTTTTCAACAGCGGCGGTATCGGGATTGTGCTCTTTGATCAGATCGTTAAGCTGGTCGAAAAGCATTTCAAGGCGCGCAGCCGGGCTGGATTCTTTTGGGGTGGAGATCACCCCAAAAGACACAGCAACCAATTCCCCATCATGCAAAAGACGGACTAGTCCGTAGCCGGTCGTGGCGGTGCCGGGATCGATTCCGAGAGCAAGTGTCATTAAAAATTGTTGGGACACAGCAGCGCCATGTCCCAACATGATAATTATTTTTACGAGGCTTCGAGGGCAGCGAGGGCTTCGTCAGAAACCTTGATGTTATGGAAGACATCCTGCACATCGTCAAGTTCTTCGATGGCATCAACCATTCTCATGAACTTCAAGGTTGATTCAACATCAAGGTCCATTTCCTGCTTGGGAACCATGCGCAGCCCTGATTCCTGCGGGTGGACTTTTACCGCGTGCAAGGCATCAGCAATGGTTTTGAATGATTCAACAGGGGCATAAATTTCAACGGTATCACCGCCATCCACCACGTCGTCTGCACCAGCTTCGATGCCAAGTTCGAAGGCTTTGTCGAAGGACAGCTCACTTGAGGAGAAGGCAAAATATGATTTACGGTCAAACTGCCAGGCAACCGCACCCGGCTCGGCCATGTTACCGCCATATTTGGTGAAGGCGTGACGCATATCCGGAACAGTACGGTTTCGATTATCTGTAACACAGGTAACCATGAGCGCTGAACCGTGCGGACCGTACCCTTCAAAGGTGATCTCTTCAAAAACCGTGCCGTCTTTATCCTCACCAGCGCCGCGTTTGATGGCTCGCTCGATATTGTCTTTCGGCATGTTTTCGGCACGGGCCTTGTCTACTGCGAGGCGAAGCCGAAAATTGGTGTCAATATCGCTTCCGCTTTCGCGGGCGGCAATTACGATTTCACGGGCAAGCCGTGTAAAAATGGCACCGCGCTTTGCATCGGCAACGCCTTTTTTTCGTTTGATGGTCGACCACTTTGAATGACCTGACATAAGAACTCCTTCAAGATAACCACATTCGTGGGAATTTACGCAATAGCGGCAAAATTATATCACGCCCAATTTCTTTCCCACACTCTTAAAGGCTTCCAATCCCTGATCGAGATCAGCCTTCGCATGAGCGGCAGAGATCATCACGCGGATACGCGCCTTGCCCTGCGGCACGGTTGGGAAGCCAAGTGCCATGGCAAAGACACCTGCATCGAACAATTCGCGGCTAAATTGCTGTGCCAGCGGTGCTTCCCCGAGCATGATGGGGGTGATGGGGGTTTCGGTGACGCCAGTATTGAATCCCAGAGTCTTCATTTCGGTTTTAAAATATTTGGCATTGTCCCAAAGCTTTTCCACCAATTGAGTGGAGTCTTCAAGTACATCCACTGCTGCAAGGCATGCCGCAGCATCCGGTACTGTCATGGCAGACGAAAAGAGGAAGGGACGTCCACGCTGTCTCAACCAGTCAATGATGACCGAGCTGCCTGCAACAATGCCGCCCATCACGCCAAAAGCCTTCGACATCGTACCAACTTCCACATCCACTTTACCGTGTAAACCAAAATGATCCACGATACCCCGCCCGCCATTGCCAAGCACACCTTCGCCATGCGCATCGTCCACCATCAACAGGATGTCGTATTTCCTGGCCACCTCGTAAATATCAGGCAGGGGCGCAATGTCACCATCCATGCTGAAAACGCCGTCGGTGACGATTAGCGCACGGCGAAACTGACTCAAGTTCGCTTTAATCTGCTCATCCAGCGATTTCACGTCGTTATGCTCATAGGCGATGATCTTTGCGCCGGAAAGGCGGCTGCCATCAATGATTGAGGCATGATTTAATTTATCGGAGAATATCACATCATCCTTGCCAACCAGCGCAGGAATTGTTGCTAAATTGGCGGTAAATCCTGACTGAAACGTGATCGCGGCCTCCACCCCTTTAAATTTCGCCAGTCGTTTTTCAAGTTCCACATGCAGGGACATGGTTCCAGCGATGGAGCGCACTGCGCCGGGTCCAACACCCATTTCATCCAACGACTTCTTTGCCGCCGCGACCAGCGCGGGATGATTCGCCAGCCCCAAATAATTGTTCGAGCAAAAGTTCAAGACCTGCTTGCCGTCCACGCTCAACCATGCGCCCTGCGGCGAACCGATGGTGCGGATGCGGTTGTACAGGCCTGAGCTTTTCAGGGTTTCAATTTCCTGTTTAATCCAGTCAGTTTTGGACATGCTGAACTCCTTGGTTGAAAATATATTTTTTCACAATTTATTATAGCCATTTTCCCCCAAGACGTTTGTCATGAAATTTACAGGACCCTTCATTTCCTGCCTATACCGGCGAATTGGCTTAAGAATCAAGAGAGCCGGGACAATTGTCCCGGCTCTCTTTACACAAGGAGGAGAAGAATCTGAAATGTCACCTTACAAATTCAACTTTATCACTGACCTGTTAATACTGCTTGACGCCAACCCTACGCTTATCCGCTGATTACGCTACGATTAATAATTCCATAAACGCATGCTGAACATTCCTCCTGTGAGAATTTTCAGAGGCGCATCTCTGTTGGGGGGACCGTCTTGACATAACGGTGATTCTCTTATAGACTCTCTTAAGTATTTCATTAAGTGAAAGAAACCTGAATGCAAAAAGTCGAACTTCTCCGGACATTTAACCAGATCAAATTGCTGGCAGATTCGCGCCGAATGGAAATTGTGCGCCTCCTGATGGATTCGCCCTCCACACTTACCCAGTTGGCACAGACCTTAAAGCAGTCCCCCGCCTGGGTTCGACATCACATCCTCGCACTTGAATCGGGGGACCTGATCGAGGTCAGCGAAGTCCGCAGGACAGGGAAAGTCACCGAAAAGTTCTATCGTGCAAAAGGCGGCGCCTTCCTTCTGCAGGAGATCGTTTTACCTAAAAGCAAAAAACCCGCGGTTATTTTTTCCGGCAGTCATGATCTGGCCCTCGAAGAAATTGCGGAGCACCTCAGCAAACATATCGCCATGTTAAGCCTGCCCGTCGGCTCATTGGACGGGTTGATAAATTTACGTCAGGGGCTGTGCCAGATCTCAGGCTCACATATTTTGGATGAAACGGGTGAATACAATACACCCACGGTTCGGCATCTCCTGCCCGACCGCAATGTGGAAATGGTGACACTCGCCTATCGCACCCAGGGGCTGATCATAGCAATGGACAACCCAAAAGGCATCAGGAATATTTCGGATATAGCGCGCAAGGATGTGAAGTTCATCAACCGAAATGCGGGTTCAGGCACGCGCTTGTGGTTAGACGCGGAACTCAAAAAGCAGAATATCAACCCCGCGGCCATAAATGGATATGATTTTACAGTAAAGACACACAGCGAAGCCGCCCTGTTGATCTCCCTAAAGAAAGCGGATGCCTCCATTGGCTTGCAAGCCGCCGCTTTCCAGCACGAGCTGGGATTTATTCCATTATTTGAAGAACGGTATGACCTTGTCCTGCCGCGTGAAAATGAAAAGGCTCTTTCTCCCCTGCTCGATTACCTGCAAACAGTCAGTTTTCGAACCAAACTCACCACACTGCCCGGCTACAATACAGCCCATAGCGGTGAAAAAATTTTAGTGTAGGAAATCACCACACCATGAAAAAGTTCATCACCTTAATTTCCTTCGCCCTTCTGCTCTCTGCCTGCGCACCCACCGCTACTGAAACTGTGGATGCCCCTGCACAAGCACAACCAACAGAATTGCCTTCCTCCCCAGCACAACCACAACCAACGGAGGCGTCGTCTGCCCCCGTAGAAGCACAGCCAACAGAGGTATCATCTGCCCCTGTACTCTTCCAGATCATCAAACCTGATGGCACAACATTTGGTGTGAGCCTTGAAGCCGTTAAAACCCTGCCGCTTGCCGCGCTCACAGTCGACGGCAAGGTGGAGGAGGGCCCCTATCTGAGTGATGTACTGGCTTTGGCCGGGATCACCTCGTTTACCGAGGTTTCGCTGACAGGCAGTTCCAGTCCTGCCACGCTGACATTTGAACAGGTGGATAAAAACACCCTCCTCGACTTCAATAATCATGGCACAATGAAGCTTTCAACCACTTATATACCCAAGGCAAATTGGACAAAGGATGTGGCGGAGATAATGGTGAAATAGTCAGGATAAAGGTCCCAAAGATTTGGCATGCCAAACAAGGCTCTTGCAAATGATCTTTGGGACGTTACATTCAGGGTGGAGGCGCTTCGACTTCGATCAGCGCAAATCACCTTTTTATTTTTATATTTCAGTTAAGTTTTTACTTATTTGACAAGGAATTATATGCGCTACCTGCTTGGTATTGACGACACAGACAATCTCGAATCACGCGGTACGGGACATCGTGTCCGCCAGCTTGCGGGCTGGCTTACAGAGAATGGACTGGCCGAGCCGCTGGGAATCACGCGCCATCAACTTTTGGTTGACCCGCAAATTCCCTATACCTCGCACAATAGTTCAGCCTGTTTATCGGTTAACAGCGGAAACAAAAATGATCTTTGGGAAGCCGCGCGAGAATTCCTACTGCGTGAAAGCGCACCGGGGTCTGACGCCGGCCTGACCCTCGCGAAATGGAGTTCGATCAACGAGTGTGTCGTGTCATTTGCAAAGCGTGCAAAGATCGTCGTGTTGACCATGCTTGAGGCTGAGCAAACCGCTTCCCAGGCGGGAATCCGCTGCGAGGGGTTGACTGGCACGCATGGCGGAATCATCGGTGCATTGTCGGCAATTGGGTTACACCGCGCCGGAAACGACGGGCGTTTTTTATGGCTGCCCGGCCTGCGTGAATTACAGGGAAAGCACCCGGCTGACGAGATCCGTAAACTGGGTCGCGTGGATCGAATCTGCGCGCTGGATAACACGGAAGTTCATTCGAAGTCAATCATAAATATTGGCGAATGGGCGCGTCCCATTTTGCGCGATGGCAAATCAATACTTTATGTGGAGAAGAAAAATGATGAATGGCATATTATCCCCAAGGAACACATCAAGAAGTTATCAAACTGAGTGGTCACTCTCCTGGATCGAGGCATTGCTGTTAATTGGCGGCGGCGTCATGGCAGTCATCCTGCATCGCACCACCGGGCTTTCGCTTGGACTGCCAGGTCATCACGGCATCGAATGGATGGCGATCATGGTCCTTGGACGCGCTTCATCTCGGTTTCGCGGGGCAGGCACACTTACCAGCATTGGCGCGTCAACAGCCTCGCTGATACCTGGCTTGCAGGGTGATAATCCGTTTTCATGGCTTTTCTACCTTCTGCCCGGCCTGATAATGGATATTGCACTGTATTACCTCCCCAGGTATGCAAACAAGATCTGGTTTCTGGCGCTACTCGGCGGGTTTGCGCACGCGACCAAGCCCCTGGGTCAACTCGCCATAAACCTGGCCACCGGCTGGCCATTTGGATCATTCCGTTACGGGGTGGTGTACCCCTTTGCCAGCCATATTCTCTACGGGACCATCGGCGGTCTGTTTGGCGCGTTGATCCTGTTTGGTATCCGACGCATGTCATCCAAAGATGAAAAGTAGATTCCATTCGAGTTCTTAATTATTTTCAACCTAATTCACAAAAAACTGCGAAGGATTCAGTCACAGAAAATTCCGGGCTGCACCTGCCCGATAAAACAAGGAGAATTACATGAAACCCTATTTACGTTTGATCCTGAGCGGCGCACTTTTACTTGCGCTGGCATTGACCTTTGCCGCCTGCTCGGGGGGAACCCAGGTCGAACCGTCACCCGTTGTAGAAGCAACAGAAGCCGCGGTTATTGAGCCAAGCCCTGCCGCAACCGAACCTGCCGTTCCAATTTTGGAAATCGTTGGTGAAACTGAAAGTAAGTCGTTAAGCATGGATGAATTAAAGGCTCTGCCCGTAACAGAGGGGTATGCGGGCATAAAGAGCAGCACAGGCAAGATCACGCCGCCTGTAATGATGAAGGGGGTGGCTCTGAAAGACCTCGCTGACCTTATTGGCGGCATGGATGAGACAAACGGGTTCAATGTGGTCGCCGAAGACGGCTACAGCATCACCTACTCGTATGACCAGCTGGAAAACGGTACATTTATCGCCTATGACCCCGCCACTGGAGATGAACTTAAGAACCCTGTGAAATTGACCGTCATTCTCGCCTACGAAGCGGACGGCAAGCCTTTTGACACAAAACAGGATGGTGCCTTGCGGCTGGCGATCGTCAGCTCGGAACTGAACCAGGTGACCGATGGCCACTGGGCTGTGAAATGGGTCAACAAACTTGAAGCCAAGAACCTGGGGAAGGAATGGGTTTTACAACTGGATGGCGCAATTTCCAAACCAACAGACCGCGTCAGCATTGAATCCTGCGGCGCACCGCAATGCCACGGATCATCATGGACAGACGACAAAGGACAGGTATGGGCGGGTGTGCCTTTGTATTATTTCGTCGGCTCGGTGGATGATGAGATCGCTCATGAAGGCCCCGCCTTTAACCGTACGCTTGCCGCGGCAGGGTACAGTGTGGCTGTCATCGCCGCAGACGGCTATACCGTCACCTTTGATTCAGCGCGCATTCAAGACAACAAGAACATCATCGTGGCATACAAGGTCAATGAGAACCAGCTGCCAGAAGAATTCTTTCCCCTGCGCCTGGTCGGCAGCGACTTGAAGAAAAGCGAGATGGCCGGCATGGTCGCGCAGATCAAAGTCGGTCTTGAGCCGCTGCCTGTTGTAGAACCTGCCGCAACCGAAGCGCCCGCAGCCCCATCCCCTGCGACTGCGGCAACAGGGAGTTTGGTTATTACAGGTCTGGTGAATCAGGAAGTGGGATTCATGGAAGCCGACCTTCGTGCAATGGAAGTTATGAAGATCAACGCCGAACACCCCAAGAATGGCAAACAGGATTTTGAAGGCATCTCCCTGAATACCCTGCTCGACCTTGCCGGTGTAAAAGATGGCGCAAAGACATTGGTTGTCACTGCCGCAGACGGCTATATCTCAGAAGTGAGTTTAAGCGATGCGCGCGCCTGCACAAATTGTCTACTTGGTTTTACCAATACCCAGGAAAAATTCAAGCTGGTAATGCCGAACCTTCCCAGCAATACCTGGGCAAAAGATGTGATTAAGATCGAAGTGAAATAGATCATCCATGCAGCGTCCCGCAGGTTCTTTTCAAAACAAAACCCGGCTTTCCAACCTGCGGGACGTTTAAATTTATGATGCAAAAATCTTTTGCAATTATCCTGCTTTTATCCCTGCTTGGGCTCGGAATCGGTTCCTGTAACGGTCAACAGACTGAAACAGGGAATGAGTCAGTACCAATAGTTAAAAAAACTCCTTTGGTGGTTTTTGGCGCAGGGAGTCTGATCATCCCATTTGGGGATATCGAAAAGGCATTTGAAGCGAAGTATCCGAATATTGACGTGCTGGCTGAGTACCACGGCAGTATTCAGGTCATGAGACATGCCACGGAATTGCATGAACCGATCGACGTGGTCGCGACGGCTGATGCTTCGCTCATCCCGATGCTGATGTATGCGACCAAAGTGCCTGAGACAGGACAGCCGTACGCCGATTGGCACATCCGTTTCGCAAGCAATCACCTTGCGCTGGCTTACAAAGCGGAAAGCAAGTATGCCGGCGAAATCAACACCGCAAACTGGATGGAAGTCGTTAGCCGCCCCGATGTGAAAGTCGGCATTGCCGACCCGCGTTTCGATGCTTCAGGCTATCGCGCTTTGATGGCATTTGCGCTTTCAGAAATCACCAATAAAAACTACGGGGTGTTCGGCCCCATGTTCGACAAACAGTTCACATTTCCCATCACAATTTTCCGCGGCGATGAAATGACAACCATCACCGTGCCGGAAGTCCTGGAAATAAAATCCGGGTCGCATATTGTCATCCGCGGCGCAAGCATCCAGTTAATTGCGTTGCTTGAGTCTGGTGATTTGGATTACGCCTTCGAATATGAAAGTGTCATTCAACAGCATAACTTACAGATGGTCAGCCTGCCGGCTGAAATCAATTTGGGTGAGCAGGATTATACGGACCTTTACCGGCAGGTCCAAGTGAATCTGGATTTTCAACGATTTGCCACGATCAAGCCGAAGTTTCGCGGAGAACGCATTGGTTACGGAGTCACCATCCCGGCCAGTGCAGAGCATCCGGTTGAAGCCGCGCAATTCATCGCCTTCCTGCTAAGCCCCGAAGGCCGAAGTCTGATGGAAGCGGATCATCATCCGATGTTTGAAACATTCCCTGCGGATGGTTACGAAAATCTACCCTCAATTTTAAAAACACTCACGGTCCCTGTGGAATAAGTTTGAAAAAAAGAAACCTGTTCTTTAACATTGCTTTTTCCACGCTGGGCGGGTTACTGCTGCTGTTCATCATTTTGCCGTTATTCAGCATCCTGCTCGGTACTACGCCGCAAACTTTGTGGCTTGCGCTGATCGACGCGGAAGTGCTGCGTTCCATCGGCTTGACCTTTGGCGCGGCAGCAATTGCCACCCTGCTGGCAATTGTCACAGGCGTCCCGCTGGCATTTTTACTGGCGCGAAGAAAATTCCACGGTAAACAATTGGTGGAAGCGCTGGTCAATTTGCCGATCGTGATTCCGCACACCGCTGCGGGGGTTGCGCTCCTGCTTGTCTTTGGCAGGCGCGGCTTGCTCGGTCAATGGCTGACGCCTTTGGGTGTGACCTTTACTGACAACGTTCCTGGCATTGTAGTTGCCATGTTATTTGTCAGCCTGCCATTTCTGGTCAACCTTAGCCGCGAGTCATTTGCCCTGGTGGATGAAGAGCTGGAACTTGTTGCCCTGATCGATGGCGCATCGCCGTGGCAGGCATTCTGGTATGTCTCACTTCCACAGGCTTGGCGCGGCGTACTGGCGGGCGCTTTGATGATGTGGGCGCGCGGCATCAGTGAATTCGGGGCCGTTGTCATCCTCGCCTATCACCCGAAGATCGTGCCCGTGCTGGTTTTTGAACGCTTCGAAGGGTTGGGGCTGATCGCCGCCCAGCCAGTCGCCGCATTGCTTGTCCTTGTAGCCTTGGCGACATTTATTTTTTTGCGGTTGTCTCTCCTCAAAGAGAGTATTGAATGACCTTATTAAAAGGAGAAAAAATGAAACTCAGCGCACGTAATATATTGCAGGGGAAGGTCGTGAAAGTTGTCAAAGGTGCTGTCAACTCAGAGGTCACCATCGAACTATCCGGCGGCGAAAAACTCGTCTCCATTATCACCAATATGTCAGTTGCATCGCTTGGGTTGAAAAAAGGCAAAGCGGCGTATGCCGTCATCAAGGCATCCAGCATCATGGTCGCTGTTGACGAATAATCCCATCTTGAACAGTCGTTCCGAAGGCTTTATAAAATCCACCTTCGAAACGTTTTAGTTCGCAAATTATTTTATTTCAAGGAGAAAGAAGTATGTCCCGTACCATTAAGTTTGTCTTACTCATGGGGTTGATCCTCTCGCTGGCACTGGCTGCCTGCGGAACCCCCGCCCCCACTGCGGCTCCAACTGTGGCAGCAACCGAAGCCCCCGCTGCGACAGAAGCTCCCGCCGTTCAAGCACCATCCACCGAGCCGATTCTCACCATTAGCGGCGCTGTGGACCAGGAATTGGCCCTCTCCGAAGCCGACTTGCGCGGCATGGAAGTTGTAAAGATCAATGCCGAGCATCCCAAGAAGGGACCAACCGATTACGAAGGCGTCCGCTTGAGCGAAGTACTTGCAAAAGCAGGCGTTCAATCCGGAGCCAGCGCGCTGGTATTCACTGCCTCTGACGGATACGAATCCGAAGTCGCGTATACCGATGTGGAAGCCTGCACCAATTGTCTGGTCGCGTTTGACGGCAGTGAACTCACCATGGCAATGCCTGGTTTGTCCAGCAAAGCCTGGGCAAAGATGGTTGTCAAGATCGAGGTGAAAGCCGCCGCAGCAATTGTCCCCCCCGCCAACCCGAACATCATTCTTGCCACCACCACCTCCACCCAGGATTCCGGCCTGCTTGATGTCCTCGTCCCGATGTTCCAGGAACAGACCGGGTATGTAGTACAGACCATTGCAGTCGGTTCCGGCGAAGCCCTCAAGATGGGACAGGAAGGTAACGCCGATGTACTGCTTGTCCATTCGCCTGCCGCTGAAGTAACATTCATGAGTGACGGTTGGGGCAAGGACCGCACACTGATCATGCACAATGATTTCGTGGTTGTTGGCCCGGCTGCCGACTCGGCTAAGATCAAAGACCTCGGCCCCGCGGATGCGTTCAAAGCCATTGCTGCAGCCGAAGCGCCTTTCGTCGCCCGCGCTGACAAATCCGGTACCAGCACCAAAGAACTTGGCATCTGGAAGAAAGCCGAGATTGACCCCGCCACAACCAAGCCCGCCTGGTATATTGAGACAGGTCAGGGCATGGGCGCTTCATTGACCATTGCTTCTGAGAAAGGTGCATATACATTGACCGACCGTGCGACCTTCCTGGCGAACAAGGATAAACTTCAGCTTGAAATTTTGCTTGAAGGCAATAACACCTTGTTGAATGTTTATCACGTCATGACCATTGACCAGGCCAAATGGCCGAACACCAACTATGAAGGCGCGACCGCTTTCATGAACTTCATGACCGACCCGGCCACGCAGGAAGCGATCGGAAAATTCGGTCTGGAGAAATTTGGCCAATCGTTATTCGTTCCCGACGCCGATAAGACCGACGCTGATCTTGGGCTATAATTTGTAAGAGAGTAAACTAGACAGGCAGACAGGTAAACAGGTTTTAATTCTTGTTTGCCTGTCTCCTTATTTACACACCCGCCTTTCCAATGTCTGACATCTTTGAAATCACCATTCTCTCCCTGCAAGTCTCAACCATCGCGACCCTCATCAGTTTGTTGATCGGTCTGCCGTTCGGGACGTGGCTCGCGCTCGGCAATTTTCCCGGACGTTCATTCATCCTCAGCATTGTAAATACAGGCATGGCCCTGCCGCCTGTGGTGGTTGGGCTCGTAGTGGCAATGACACTCTGGCGCAGCGGACCGCTCGGTGATTTGAGGTTGATCTACACCCCCTGGGCGATCATCATTGCACAGACGATCATCTCTGCGCCGGTGGTAATGGGACTTACGGCTGCCGCGCTGGCGGCCTTGGATCCGCGCTTGCAACAGCAGCTGCTCGGACTGGGCGCATCCCGGGTGCAGATGATCTGGATGTTATGGCGCGAGGCGCGTCTGCCTCTGCTCGCTGCGTTGATGGCGGGATTCGGTTCTGTTATCTCTGAAGTCGGGGCTTCGATGATGGTCGGCGGCAATATCCGTGGACAAACCCGCGTGCTGACCACAGCCATCGTGCTGGAAACCAGCAAAGGGGAATTTGAGCAAGCCCTGGCACTTTCAGCCCTGTTACTGGTCATCACTTACCTCATCAATCTGGCATTGACCTTGATTCAACAAAAGGGGCGAAGACAATGAACGAGCTGATCACAATTCGAAATTTGCTTATCAGGCGAAATCATCGCGATGCACTGCGCGTGGACTCACTGGACATCCAGCGCGGCGAAACACTGGCTGTGGTCGGCCCCAATGGCGCAGGGAAAAGCACGCTTTTATTGGCGCTGGCACATCTGCTTAAACCCACGAGCGGCGAAGTGAAGTATGACGGAAGGCATCTCCACGAATGGGATGACCTTGAATACCGCAGAAAGATCGCCTTCGTTTTTCAAGATCCGCTGTTAATGGATTTATCGGTGGAAGATAACGTCGCCCTTGGCTTGAAGTTTCGAGGGGTGGATAAAACTGAAACCCTCCTCCGCGTCGAAAAGTGGATGAAGGCCATGGGCGTGGATTCACTTGGAAAAAGAAGGGCCGGCCAGCTTTCAGGCGGCGAAGCGCAGAGAGTCAGCCTGGCAAGGGCATTTGTCCTGGAACCCGAACTGCTATTGATGGATGAACCGTTTTCTGCAGTTGATCCGCAAACCCGCGGGCAGTTGATGAAGGACTTATCCGAACTTCTGGCGCACGAGCACCGCACGACGATCTTTGTCACACATAACCTCAAGGAAGCCGCACATATGGGAGACCGTGTGGCAGTGGTCATCAACGGCGATCTGAAACAAGTGGGCATACCGGCACAGATCAGGGAATATTCGGTTGATAAAAGTGTGGAAGAATTTTTAAGAGAGTTTTAACCCGTTTTTTCTTTCAGCCCCCTGGCTTGCGAATGAAAAAACGGAGTGTCCCCTTTAACGGCATACACCGCGTATGAACGCGGTGCAGCCAAAAGACCAACTCAGAGGGAGGAGAGAGTTTGGAAGAGCAACGATTAGTTACTCAATTACACAGGGTCAAGGTCAGGATTTGTTCCGCACAGGGAGCAGGATGCTTTGTCAACTGCATTGCATTCCAAAGCATTGGAGCAGCGATGTGCGACAATTCTTGGGGGCTGATCAGGCAGGTTATCAGCGGGGTATACGACTTCGTTCTCGATCTGAACTTCGTGACCGACATGCTCACAATATTTGCTTTTCTCAATTTTCCAAATTTTTTCTGCCATAATCGGACTCCTAACAATAATGAACCAAGTGTAAAAGAAAAACATTTTTCAGACTAGTGACAGGCG
>CAYLOW010000105.1:5129-13113 GCA_964385315.1 uncultured Anaerolinea sp. | reverse complement strand
GCATCCATTTCATCCAGCATGACACGCGCGATCATTCCACGCCCGCCAAGACGCTGCCATGTTTCTGGAACAGGTTCGCACTTCATTTCCTTAGTGCGGGCGTTGATACGCCAGATTTGGGGTTTGATTTCAGACATAAATCACCAATGAAAGACCATTCATCATCCATGGATGGTCTCTTCTGCAAAACTATTAACTGACTTTTTTTCCTGCCTATCCGCTGGACTTGCGGATATTGGCACAAATGGCATCACCCATTTGATCGGTGCTGGCCTTACCACCCATATCGCGTGTAAGCTGCGCGCCTTCCTCAAGAGTTTTACCAATGCCGTCCATAATCAGATCATGGGCAGCCTTCTCGCCAAGGAAATCAAGCATCATCCCGCCTGCCCAGATCATGGCAACCGGATTGGCTATTCGCTGCCCAAAGATATCCGGCGCCGAACCATGCACGGGCTCGAACATCGATGGATAGACTCGTGCTGTATTGAGATTGCCGCTGGTTGAAATACCCAATCCGCCGTGGATCGCCCCGCCCAGGTCGGTGAGAATATCGCCAAACAGGTTGGAAGCCACCACTACGTCAAAGGTATCCGGGTTGGTGACAAAACGGGCAGCCAGGGCATCCACATGCCATTTTTCAGTCTGCACATCGGGATATTCCGTTGCCAGTTGTGCAAAGGTCTCATCCCAAAAGACCATGCCATACTGCCAGGCGTTTGATTTTGTAGCCGAGGTCAATTTGCGGCGCGGCCTTGAGCGTGCCAGTTCAAAAGCGTAGCGCATTACCCTTTCGGTACCATAGCGGGTGAAGATCCCGGTTTGCAGGGCAACCTCATAGGGTGTGCCCACATGCAGGCGGCCGCCTGCCCCTGCATATTCGCCTTCCGTGTTTTCACGAATGCAAATGAAGTTGATCTCCCCCGGCTTTCGATCGCGCAAAGGAGTCCGTACTCCGGGCAGCAGACGCACCGGGCGGATATTGACACTCTGCTCAAAAGATTTACGGATCTCCAGCAAAAGTCCCCACAGCGTGATGTGATCAGGCACCAACTTTGGCATGCCCACGGCGCCCAGATAAATTGCGTCAAATTTTTCCAGTGTCTTGAGGCCGTCAACCGGCATCATCCGGCCGTTTTTTTGGTAATACTCTGTCCCCCAATCGAACTTTTCAAATTTCAGGTCAAAGGTGCCCAAAACCTCACGGGCTGATTGAAGTGCTTTAATGCCTTCCGGCATGACTTCCATGCCAATGCCGTCTCCGGCAATTACTGCGATATTGTATGATTTTCCCATTTTAGGTTTCCTTTCTAAATGACCAGTGTAAAACACAAGGAATTTTTTCTGGCTGCTTTATTGAAAAAATACACCGTAAAGAATGCATTTGCATAATTTTTGCTTCGCAAAAATTTCAAAAGACTCCATTTACGGTGTACCCTTTTTTATATAACCCATTGAGTCAAAATTTCATTTTTGTGAAATGGTCAACAGGTTCAATTTTTCGTGCATCCAAACAAGTTTACAAATTCTGTCCGCAGCCTGTTAATCTGCACAAGGATGGACTTCAACCGTTGCATGGACAACCCCTGCATCAGCCGGGATGAGTGTCTTATATTTGTCCGGCGAGTCGGGATACTTGGTCACCACTGACATGTTGGCAGCAAAAATTCCAGGGCCGATGCACCACAGGTGCAGGTCTGATACGCGCGTATCCTTATAACTTTCAACAATGCCAATGATCCGTTCGCGAACTTCAGGTGAACGCTGGTGATCAAGCAGCACTTTGCTTGTAGCTCCAACCAGGCCGAAGGACCAGCGGGCAACCATCACGGCGCCAACAATTCCCATCGCAGGATCCGCCCAGATCCAGCCGAAATACTTGGCTGCCAGCAAAGCGATAATGGCGAGTACCGAGGTCATGGCATCAGCAAAGACATGCAGATAAGCGGCTTTCAAGTTGTGGTCTGAACCTGATCCTGATCCATGGTCGTGCTCTGCATGGTCGTGATGATCATGATCACCATGGTCATGGTCATCGTGTGCCGCATGGTCATGATCATCATGACCGCCATGGTCATGTGCTCCATCACCATGGTCATGTCCTTCTTCGCCCAGGATCAACATGGATGCCCCGTTTACGATCAAGCCAATAACGGCAACCGCGATGGCAATATTGAACTGGATCTCCACCGGGTTAAATAACCGCACAATACTTTCATAACCCATGATCAATGCGAACAAGGCAAGAAGCACTGCACTCGTATAACCGGCGAGGGAGTTTACTTTCCCGGTACCAAAGCTAAATTGATCGTCATGGGCATATTTACGGGCATAGATATAGGCGAGCAGGGCAATCATCAACCCGACCATGTGAGACCCCATGTGGATCCCATCAGCCAAGAGCGCCATCGAACCAAAGATGATGCCAACGGCTATTTCGACGACCATCATGAGCCCTGTGATGATCACGACGATCAAGGTCCTTTTTTCACTGGTTCGCACTTTGTCCTGCCCAAAGATATGCGTGTGCTGCCATTTGGAAACTGAATCTGTGTGCATAAAACTCCTTTATGGTCTGTCTATTTTTTATATTTTACGTTAATTTTATTCATATTGTAAATATTACTTTCACTATGTAAATTATAATTCCTGTTTGGAATACTGTCAACCAGATACCTGCGAATGTGTATAAGTCATTGAAGCATCCGCGACCCATGTCTTGAACATATTATCGAAGGGGTAATTAATCGGGGGAATATTTTTCCCTTCTTTTATAACGTTTACAAACCGGTCGGGGCGGAAAGGCGCCAGGGAAACAATCGGCTCATTCCCGGAAATCAATTCAGACAGAATCTTGCCAGTCAACGGTCCCGGGCAGAACCCCTCGCCGCAGAAAGCTGCCGCGATGTACAGACCGGGGACACCAGGCACGGCCCCGATATAAGGTTCATGGTCCGGGGTGTATTCGGTGATCCCTGAGAAAGCGCGGATGATCGAAATATCTTTCATCCAGGGGATGAGTTTACCCAGCCGTTCCATTTGATATGCGATCGAATTAAAATTCACATGATAGGCATATTGGTCATTCCTCGTTCCGGAAGAGCCAATAAGAAAGTTTTTTGCATGGGTTGGGCGCATATATCCCAACCCGCCAATCGTCACCCATTTACTAATAAAGGGGCGGTTAAGCCGCTCCGTGACCAATAATTGGCTGCGCCCGGGGCCAATAATAATCGGGCATTCTGTTTCGGCATTAAAACGCGCCGCCCAGGGACCGGCACAATTGATCACAAACCGGGCATGAATCTCCTCCGAGGCTGTTCGCACCCCGCACACAGTTGAGCCTTGGAGAAGGAGTCCGGTAACAGCGGTATTCAAGAGGAACTTGACACCCAGTTTAATTCCTGCCCGGGCATATGCTGGCGTAATGAGCATGGGGTTGGCAATTCCGTCAGTGGAGCACAACTTCCCCGCTATGACCCTGCCAGTGAAACCTGGTACCATCTCATAACACTCTTCTGCTGATACCATCCGCACTTCGCTTAACCCCTGATCGTGTTCCCAGACCGTTTCACGCTCATAGATCCCGGCTGTTTCTTCATCCATTGCGACTTTCAGGTTGCCGGTACGCACATATTCCAGGTCTGTATTTAATTCCCTTGAAAGAGTGGCCCACAGTTTTACACTTTCCATCGCCAGGGGAAGTGCACCCTTGCGGCTGTGCTGGCGGACCCCCCCGCCATTGCGGCCGGAAGCTTGTAAACCAACACCCGGGTCTTTTTCGACCACCACCACCTGAAATCCTTTTTGGGCAAGGTAGTAGGCTGCGGCACATCCAACTACCCCCCCGCCAATGATAGCAATATCTGTCTTCATATAGGGTTCCTATGCTGCCTGCATCGCAGAAAATCTTTCAGGCTTAAATGGGTCCAACGAAATATTTATTTCACTGCCGGTGACCAGCTTTGACAAGGTTTCCCCAATGATCGGTCCCAGACAAAAACCCTGCCCGCTGAAACCACAGGCGGTAAAATAATTTGAAACACCCGGAACTGCCCCAATATAGGGTTCCTTGTCCGGTGTGTACTCGGTAATGCCGGAAAACGATCGCAGAAAAGCCACATCCTGCAGCCACGGCAGGATCTGGATCATATCTCTGGCTTTACATGCCAATTCAGAAAAATCCACCCGGGTACTGTAGTCATCATTCGGTTTTTCCTCGAGTCCGATAATGAGATTACCAGACCTGGGCTGAAGAATATAACCCCACCAGCCAAAACCGATAAATGGAGTAAATCGCCGCGGCTGGCGTTCTGTGATGATCAATGTATCCAATCCGGGGCGAATAGGCGTATAACAACCGGCCAACTGATTAAAATGGGCTGCCCATGGACCAGCGGTATTAATAACAATGCCTGCTTCGAGCTCACCATCTTTGGTGATCACACCGCGCACCGTTGATCCTGTTTTCAGCAGCCCGGTCACTTGTGTGCGGGTATGGATTCTTGCTCCCAAACGGACTGCCGCGCGTCCGAATGCCGGTGTAGCGCGCATCGGGTTGGCAATTCCATCCGTTGTGCAGATCTTTCCTGCAACAGCTTTCCCTGTCAATCCCGGGACGATCTCGCGGCATTCTGCAGCTGTCAACATGCGCACATCTGCAAGACCCTGGGCCTGCTCCCAGACCACATCCCTTTCCAATTCGGCTGCCTTTTCAGACTCCCAAACAACTTTCAGGTTTCCGGTACGGGTGTATTCCAGATCATATTCCAAATCCTGCGCGAGGCTCGCCCACAAGCGAACACTTGCCATCGCGAGTTGAAGCGCTCCCTTCCTACCCTGCTGTCGTACTCCACTGGCACATCGGCCCGAAGCTTCCAATCCAATACCAGTCCCTTTCTCAAGCAGGACGACCTGCAAACCCAGTTTCGCCAGATAGTATGCGGTTGCGCATCCCATGATTCCGCCCCCGATGATAACCACGTCTGTTTTCATGCCAGCAATCCAGGAACAGGGTCAGATCTCATTGTTCGACCTTCGTTACCACTCCCGAGGCAAGAACCCTCAAAGGGATCGGCTGGATTGGCGAACGCACAGTGAATGGCAGCAGTTCTGAAAGCGGCTGACCTGTTGCCTCGGCGATCACAGGAGCGACAAGTGCGCTGCAGAACCGTCCCTGACAATAACCCATGCCTGCCCGGGTTGCCAGTTTTACCTGATGGAGATCCGTGGCGCCATTTGCAACAGCCTGCTTCACCTGTCCTAAAGTAATTTCCTCACATCGGCATAGCAGGGTGTCGTCCCTGGCAGCTTTGGTCAATCCCGGCCGGAACGCATAGATCTGATGCAATGCATCAGCCAGCCGATTCAAACTTCTCAGCCTGGCATTTAATGGCGCGAGTCTTTCTGCCAACGTCTTTTCATCTATAGAGCCCAGCTGATGAATTGCATTGAGTCCCGCGATCTCTCCCGCGACAAGCGCGGCTTTCGATCCGGCGACATCCGTCACATCGCCCGCCACGAATATTCCCGGCTGGGTGGATTCCATGTTCTGGTCGTGTATTGGCGCAAACCAGCCTAAATGTTGATCAAAACCCAATTTACAACCAAAGGCACTTGCCAGCTGGAATGAAGGCAGCAGTCCATACCCCAGGCAGACCGCATCCACATCATATTGTTTTTCCGTACCTGGAATTGGCGCGCCATGTTCATCAAGTCGGGCGATCTTTGCTGATTCAACATGCTCTTTTCCATAGGCTTCAATAATTGCGTGGTTGAATCGAAATGGCACTTTATGTCTGAAAAGAGCGCTCGAGTACACAAGGGCTTCCTGAAGTCGATCCCAATGTCCCCAGAATTTTGGCAGTTGCTGCCAGCTCTTAAACGGGTTAGCTGCTTCGGCGACACAAACCACCTCTGCGCCTGCCTTCAGGAGTGCATCTGCCAGGACGAGTTGCAGAGGGCCCAAACCGGCCAACAAGATCCGCTTGCCCGGCAGTACCCACTGGGTCTTGATCATCCGCAAGGCCGCACCTGCGCCCATGATCCCCGGCAGAGTCCACCCGGGAAATGCAAAGGGGCGGTCAGAGGCGCCGGTAGCCAGAATGACCCGGTCCGTTGAAAGCATATAACTTTGTTCGCCATCTGTCAGCGCCAGGTTATGTTGATCGAAAACGCCCCAGGCGGATGTTTTATATAACGTCCTGATCTTCGGGTGCGGTAGTTTGTTCAAAACAACCGGAGCGTCCACACGCCCTGACTGACCATCGATGGGATTGGTAAATTTGAATTCATGGGGCGATTGGCGGTAGTACTGCCCGCCGGGAAGGGGATTATCGTCGATCAGGGTAACATCCACACCGGCTTCAGCGGCAGTGAAAGCAGCCATAATGCCGGCAGGGCCTGCCCCGACCACAGTGAGGGGGGTTGGAATAAGATCAGCCATTAGATTTGCCTCTCCACCTGATCACCCGGCTGTGCAAAAGTTACACAGGCGCGAATATTGGGTATCCCATTGACTGTCACCAGGCAGTCAAAGCACAACCCCATGCCGCAAAATGGTCCGCGGGGCTCGCCCGAAAGAGCTGAATGCCGAAACATCTTCCAACCCTCAGCCAAAAGTATGGCTGCAATGGTTTCGCCAGGGTAGGCATCCACATCCTTTCCATTGACCTGGATCTGAAAAGGTTCTCCGCGGAGTATTCCATGTTTTATTCTTAAGTCATTTACCATGCTGATCGTTCCCTTTATGGTTCCTCAAACAGATGTTTCGATCAATCATTTCTGCACGGCTGTCATAACATTATGTAGATCTCAAGAGAATATGCCAGCCAATATAATTACTTTTATCCCCGCAAATATTTATTCTCTAAAATGGTCCGTGGGCTTTCCTGCGGCACAAGGGTCCACTGGAAAGCCCACGGAAGAACGGCTTATTTTTTCTTTTTCTTGGGAGAGGAAATGCACAACATGGTGATCGTTTCTATGATCTCAACGATCTCATGGACCATGCCGGGCGGAGTGAAGTAATAACAGCCAGCCTCCAGTTCCACTTCTTCACCGCTCTGCTTCAAGCGCATCCTGCCCTTCACAATATAAGTCATCACGGATTGGTCATGGGCATGACCGTTAAATTTCACACCCGGTTCGAAGGTCCATTCCTCCACTTCGAAAGCAGAAGGGTCATGGACCGGACGGCGCTCGGAAACACCAGCGCGCCCCGGGAAAACAGGCATATCTTTATTAAGTGAGATCATTTCTTATGCTCCTGGAATTCCAATTAATTTTGGCAGACCGGTAAGGTCCGGCAGGGTTTCATAGGGTCCGTAAGCAGCCTGGTCGCCTTTTTCCTGGTAACGGTTGATCCAGATCTTGGTCCAGCCCAGGTCATGTGCGGGCATAATATCATATTCAAAGCCGTTAGCTACGTGCAGGATATCGGATTTATCGCAATTCAATTTCCTGAGTGTATAGTCAAAGATCGGCTTGGTGGGCTTGTATGCGCGTGCCTGTTCGGCAGAGATGTAATCATCAAAAGGAACACCGATATTCTCAATATTCTTCTCGATCAGTCGGTCTTCGGTATTGGAGATGATTACGATCTTGCAGTATTGGCGCAGGATGCGCAGAACGGGAGGCACATCCGGGAAGGGTCCCCAGGTCGGGACGGCAGCCATCATCGTGTCACCATCAGCCTCGGTATATTCAAGACCCCATTTGCTCATTACATTGTGCAGACAGCGGCGCAGCACCGCTTCGTAGGGGCGGTATTCCATGATATCGTTGAAACGCATATCACTGAATTCCTGCAGAAAGGCTTCGGTGTCGATTTTCTTGGCGCGCTCACCCAGGATCTGCATGGTGACTTTCGTCATTTCAAAATTAACCAGGGTTCCATAAGCGTCAAAGGTAATGTATTTTGGCAATTTCTTCATCGTTTGATCCTCTTTGTAATTTTATTTGTGTTACAGGCCTGACGGCCAAA
>CAYLOW010000105.1:0-5029 GCA_964385315.1 uncultured Anaerolinea sp. | reverse complement strand
CATGCCGCCAAAGCCCGACATCATGCGCTTGCCGAGTTCGTACTGGGGGTGACTCTTCAGGCCGGGATAAAACACACGCGCCACCTTCGGATGACGTTCAAGGTGCTCAGCCAGCGCTTGTGTTGTCTCGTTGTGACGGGGCACACGCAAATGAAGCGTCTTAAGCCCCTGTTGGATCAACCAGGCATTGAACGGGCTGATCGCTGCACCGATGCGCGGATAAAGTCCCTTGCGAATTTCTTTAACCATCTTTGCGTTGGAAATGATCGCGCCGCCGACTGCATCACCGTGTCCGCACATATATTTAGTTAGCGAAGTGGTAATGATATCCACACCCATCTCAAGCGCGCGCAGATTTATGGGGGTTGCGCAGGTGTCATCGAGTACTACAATGACGCCGCGCGCATGCGCGATCTTGACAGCTTCTTCAAGGTCATAGATCGTGATCATGGGGTTGCTGGGCACATCCAGGTGCAATACTTTGGTCTTGTCTGTCAGGAATTTATTCAAATTCTTAACGTCATCGCTGATCATTAAGGTATAGTCAACACCCATCTTATCGCCCAGGATCATCTGCGTAATATTATGCGTCAGGCGGTAATTTCGTCCCATAACAGCATGATCACCCTTATTGAGCAGGTGCATTAAGGTCAGGTTGATCGCCGCCATGCCAGATGCTGTCGAAAGAACTGCCTCAGCTCCGTACAGGTCGGCTAATTTGCTTTCCAATAAACGGATCGTGGGATTCCCGGATGCAGCGCGTGTGTACATTGGGTATGTAAGGTCACCAAATATGGAAGCCTGATGATCTTCAACGGTGTCAAATGCAAAAGTACTGCTCATATGAATGGGAGCGATTGCCGGCTCAGTTTTTAGAGCCTTATCGTAGGGGCCTTTTCCACCATGAATTGCTGTTGTGCCGTTACCGTACTTCTTATTCATCTTTATTTCTCCTTGGTTTAATTGTACAAAAGGGTAGGCTATAAGATTTTTGGGGAAATGATCTTACCAAAAGCAGTACATAATTTATTCATTATATAAAAACCGTATTTACAATATGAATTATTCTATCCCTAACTTACCTGTTTGTCAACTAAATTCTTCAATTTGCCATTTTTTTAAGGTTATGGAACTCCCTTGACAATTAATTAGAATTATAATAATATACTGAATAGTTGAACAATTATTCAAGTATTTTTGAGGTACAGGAGCCCGCCATGCCAGTCGATGAAATAACTGCTGCCCGTACTGCTGAACTTTTCAGTACTCTGAGCGACCCAAACCGGGTGCGCATTCTTTCAGTGCTGCTCGAGAATGTTGAAATGAACGTGGGGGCCCTGGTGGAATGTCTGGGGATGAGCGATTCAGCCATTTCACACCAATTACGCGGTCTCCGCCAGATGCGAATCGTCCGTGCCCGCAAGGAAGGCCGTCAGGTTTTTTACACCATTGACGACGATCATGTAGCCTTGCTGCTTCAACAAGGATTGGAACATGTCCGTCATGAATAAGTTTCAAAAGCGCCGTAATACAGGCTAATCACCATCCATAAAAAACACGGCTCCCGCCGTAATAAATTTATTCAAGGACACCACTGATGACAGAAAATACAATTGAACTGGAAATTCGATCCCTGCTGCCGGGCGTTGAAGATGAAAATGACAACTGCCTGAGCCACCTCGAGACTGCCCTTAAGGACCAAAAGGGAATCTCCCGCGTCCATCTGGAACGCGGGAAAAATCCCGTGGACCTTTGCCTGCATTATGATCCAAATGTACTTTCGATCGATAAAGTGCGGCGATTGGCTGCGAATGCTGGAGCAACCATTGTCAACAGATACCACCACGAGCTCATCCCCATCGAAGGCATGGATTGCTCAGACTGTATAACCGTGATAGAACACAGCCTTTCTCGTATGGAAGGTGTGCTATCGGTAAACGTAAGCTATGTCTCTCAGACCCTGCGGGTGGAGTTCGACAGCCACAAGGTTGACCGCCCGGCGATCGAAAAGCGCATCCGCTCCATGGGATACGAAGTCCCGCTAACCGGCGTGCGCAGTTGGTATCAGGAGAATCAGGATATTTTGTTCAGCCTGATGGCCGGTCTGCTCGTGTTGATGGGTTGGGTGGGCCAAACTTTTTTTGATTGGAATATGTGGCTTGCCACCGGCTTTTATGTCGCCGCCTATTTTTTTGGCGGCTGGGAAATCTCCCATCACGCCGTGCATGCCATACGCGAACGCCATTTTGATACCGACTTGCTGATGGCGGCAGCTGCACTCGGGGCTGCCTCGTTGGGTGCATGGGCTGAAGGCGCTTTGCTGCTCTTCCTGTTCAGTCTGGGTCATGCGCTGGAAGAAAAAGCATTGGAACATGCCCGTTCAGCCGTGCGCGCCCTGGCAGATTTAACTCCTAAAACCGCTCTTGTTAAAAAAGGGGAACGGGAAGTTGAAATGCTGGTGGAGCAGGTGACTCTTGACGATGTGGTAATCGTCCGCCCTGGTGTACGCATGCCCGTGGACGGTCGTGTCTTATCCGGACAGTCAACGGTGGATCAGTCTCCGATCACCGGTGAGTCTGTCCCGGTGGATATGGCTCCCGGCAGCCAGGTCTTTGCCGGATCGATTAACGGTGAAGGTGCTCTGGAAGTACATGCCACCCGTCTGGCAAAGGACAGCACCCTGGCACGGGTTATGAAAATGGTTGAGGAAGCCCAAACCCAAAAATCACCGACCCAGTTGATCACCGAGAAATTCAGCAGCATATTTGTACCGGCGGTATTAATCGCAGATCTGTTATTGATCATCGTCCCGCCTTTGTTTGGCATGCCGTTTCGCGAATCCTTCCTGCGTGCCATGACACTCCTTGTGGCGGCATCCCCCTGCGCATTGGCAGTAGGCACACCTTCAGCCGTATTATCGGCCATTGCCCAGGCAGCCAGGCATGGTGTACTGATCAAAGGCGGGGCTTACCTGGAAAATCTGGGACGGATCAAAGCGATCGCTTTTGATAAGACCGGCACGATCACCCAGGGCAAACCTGAACTTACCGACTTAATCCCCCTGGCAGATCTAAGTGCTGATCAAGTACTTGCGCTTGCCGCAGCCGTGGAAAGCCGCTCGGCTCACCCACTGGCGAAGGCTGTGACCCGGGCAGCGCAAACCCGCAACCTGAAGTTTTCGCCCGCACTGGATGTCACTTCCATCACCGGCCGCGGCGTACAAGCTGTGGTCGAAGGTAAGGTGGTAAAAATAGGCAACGCAAAAGCCTTCGCAGATACCGGAACGGTCCTCACAGAATCAGCCCGCCTGCAGGTCCAGTCTCTGGAAGATCAAGGCAAGACCGCCATGTTGGTCTACCGGGAACAGACATTGGTTGGTGTAATTGCTGTTGCAGATGTGATCCGGCCGGAAACCGAGAAAACCATTGCCCGTCTAAAAGCACTTGGAGTGGGTAAATCCATCATGCTTACCGGTGACAACGCCCGGGTTGCCGCCTATATTGCCGGCCAGGCCGGACTCAGCGATATCCGTGCTGATCTTATGCCGGAAGATAAATTGACCGTTATTCGCTCCCTGGTACAGGAATATTCCGAGGTGGCGATGGTTGGCGATGGAGTGAACGACGCCCCCGCGCTCGCAAATTCCACAGTCGGGATCGCCATGGGCGGCGCTGGCACTGATGTGGCACTTGAAACCGCTGATGTGGTATTGATGGGGGATGACCTATCCAAACTTCCATTCGCTGTTGGGCTTGGGCGCGCATCTCGCAGTGTGATCATCCAAAATCTGGTGATCGCCCTTGGCGTGATCATTATTTTGATCGGTACTTCCGTCACCGGCCTCGTCGGTATCGGTATCGCTGTCATCTTCCATGAGGGCAGTACAGTGGTGGTCGTACTGAATTCGCTCCGGTTGCTTGGATATCGTTCCAGGGGATAACGATCAAAAGTAGTTTTTTTTGAGGATAAGCTGCCTCCTCTTGAGCCTCAACAGGAAAAGAGGTACTGAAGAGGAGGTAGCTCAATATTTGGTAATTGGCGAACAGGTATTTATAAAAAGGAAAAGAATGCTTATAAAAGCCCATGCAATTTCAGAAGAGATCGTTGAATGGCGGCGAGACTTTCACATGCACCCTGAACTTGGGTTTGAAGTCCAGCGCACAGCGGGAATTGTTGCTGCGGAACTGGAGAAGATGGGGTACACTGTCAAGACAGGGGTTGGCAAAACAGGTGTCATGGCCGACATCGGTGAAAGCGGGAAGATGGTCGCCATTCGTGCAGATATGGATGCGCTTCCGCTTCAGGAATTGAACGAAGTGGAATACAAGTCCAAAATTGACGGCAGGATGCACGCCTGCGGACATGACTCACATACAGCAATGGCGCTTGGCGCAGCACGAATTCTGGCGCAGGAAAAGTTCGAGGGGCGCATCCGCTTCCTGTTCCAGCCCGCTGAGGAAGTTGGTGATGAGGAAGGCAAAGGCGGAGCAACGCGCATGACGGAAGATGGCGCAATGAAAGGCGTGGATTATATAATCGCACAGCACATTGACCCGGCCCATCCAGCGGGTACGGTTTCCATCAGCTCAGGGGCATGTTTCGGCGGCTCAGATACGTGGTTTGGGATCATCGAAGGCAAGGGCGGCCATGGGGCGTATCCGCAAGAGTCAATTGATCCCTTCTTTCTGCTGGCGCATGTCATTTTTGCCTTGAACGGCATCGTTTCACGCAGACTCGATCCATTTGCGCCCGCCGTGGTCAGTATCGGCTCGATCAACGGCGGATTCACTGAAAACGTCATCCCACAAAACTTAATAATCACGGGGACCCTGCGTTACACCGATCCGGCTGTCCAGAAACAAATTCATACCGAGATCAAACGCGCATTCGAAACAGCGAAAGCTTTGGGTGGCAGCTATGAACTCAGGTTTGAGCAGGGATCCCAGCCTATGATCAATGATGAAATGGTCTCTGCTGAAATCGAGGAGATTGGCGTAAAAATGCTCGGCAGGGAAAATGTCACAAAACC